>CAZTNS010000001.1:0-65968 GCA_964615585.1 uncultured Bacteroidales bacterium
GATAACGATGTTGAAGAACCGGATGCGCAGGATTTGATACTGGCAGCCATAAAAGCCCGGAAAATGAAGGACAATGCGTCCTATTTTGCATTTACGGCAACCCCAAAAAATACAACCCTGGAACGTTTCGGCGAACAACAGAGCGATGGCTCATTTAAGCCCTTCCATTTATACTCAATGAAACAAGCCATTGAAGAGGGATTTATTCTTGATGTGCTCTCAAACTACAGCACATACAAAAGTTATTATGAAATTCAGAAATCCATACAGGAAAATCCCTTGTTTGAAAGTATGAAAGCACAGAAAATGCTCAAGGCAAGTGTAGAAAGAAATCCGGAAACCATTGCCAGCAAAGCTGAGTTGATGCTTGAGCACTTGTTTGAAAATGTGCTGACAACAGAAAGGCTTAAAGGCAAAGCCAAGGCCATGGTGGTTACGCAAAGCATTGAATCAGCCATCAATTACTATTTTGCCATCAAAAAAATACTGGAATCAAAAGACAATCCCTTTAAAATTCTCATTGCTTTTTCCGGTAAAAAGACGGTGCGGGGCAATGAGTATTCCGAAGAAAAAATCAATGGCGTCAGCGAATCTAAAACACGTGAAGCCTTTGATCAGGATGATTACCGGATATTGGTTGTGGCAAACAAATACCTCACAGGCTTTGACCAGCCAAAGTTGTGTGCCATGTATGTGGACAAGCGATTGCAGGGCGTACAGGCTGTTCAGGCTTTGTCCCGTCTCAATCGTACCGCACCCAAACTTGGCAAAAAGACAGAAGATTTGTTTGTTCTGGACTTTTTCAATGATGAAAGTGAAATTAAAGCCGCCTTTGAGCCGTTTTATGTCTCGGCTACACTCACCGGAGCAACCGATCTCAATGTATTGCATGAATTGAAAGAATTGCTGGATGATGTTGGCGTATATGATCCGGATGAAGTGGACGAATTCAACAAACGGTTTTTTCAGAACGAAGATGCACAAAACCTGAGTCCTATCATTGATGCTGCTGCCGCTCGTTTCAATGATGAGCTGGAAATGGAAGATAAAGACAAGGCAGATTATAAGATTAAAGCCAAGCAGTTTGTGAAAATATACGGTCAAATGGCAACCATCATGCCGTTTGAAATGCCCTCATGGGAAAAACGCTTCTGGTTTCTTAAATTTTTGATTCCTAAACTCATTGTGAAAGATAAAGAAGCGAATGATTTACATTCCCTGATGGAGGCTGTAAGTCTGGAAAGCTATGGCATCAAACGTGTGAAACTGGGTTCAAACATAAGCCTCGAAGATGAAGAGTCATCTGTGGAGCCACAAACGCCACGTCCGCGTGGTGTACACGAAGAACCGGAAAAAGACCCCCTGGATTTGATTGTCAGGAGCTTTAATGAAAAATGGTTTGACGGATGGGAAGCTACGCCTGAAGAACAACGTGTAAAATTTGTAAAACTGGCCGAAAACATCAGAAAACATCCGGATTTTGAAGTGAAATACAAGCAAAACCCCGATCCGGAAACCAAAAAACTTGCTTTCAATAAGATTTTTGATGATGTCATCACCGAAGAACGCAGCCGCGATCTTGATTTTTACAGAATGCTGGCCAAAGACGAAGCCTTCCGGGAATCGATTTTGAATACCGTGGCAAGGGTGCTGGATTATGCGTCTTGAGTGCCATGTTGTTTTTATTTACGACATAACGGTTTTTACCTGATCCCTCAAACTGGCATATTGCTATCCGAAATCTATGAACACACCAGCAAAATAAAGGTGTACGTTTCGGAATAACTCAATACACCGCATTTTGACCGGAATCACTGGCACAACAAAACCGGAATGAATGGCACATTTCGGCAGGCTCAATGCATCGCAATTCGAACCGGAATAACCATCCGGTTTTAAAACTAAAAATTTTATCAGAAAGTATTGAAATAAAAATTTGCCAGCCAGTGTTTATACATTGGGTCTAAAATTATGAATTTACCCTCAAATCCATCAATAATTTCTTTCTTCACAAGGGCTCTTTTGATGACAGTAACATTTGCTGAACTACCCAATTTATAGTCTTTAATAACGTTTTGTGAATTAAAATGCACTACCCCATTTATCATGGCATTCAGGAAATAAACCTGTGTATTACTGAGGCTGTCGGTAAGATTCTGAAACAGCATGCTTAATTGTAAAATGATGCTGTTATGAGCATCTCTGACAAGTTCTTCACTTGCTACTTCTTCTGCTCTAAGCCAGGTTTGCTGAGCCAATTGCTGAACATAATAAGAATGACACTCTGTTAATTCTGCTATTAAGCCTGCATTTTTTGCGTTTATGCTTTTACCTGTCTGTCTGAATCTTTTTTTTATAAATTTCACCCAGTCATCTCTTGATATTTTTTGTAAAAACATCAAATCACCAAATTTATAAAAGGGCATTGAACTATTTGCAAAAATATTACTCATCATGTGCCTTTTGCTTCCATATAAGCAATATGAAACGTTTTGATGCTTTTGCCAGTGTGATCTGAGCTTTTTCTGAAACTGCAATGGTTCATCAAATTCATTTATATTCTGGAACTCATCAACACAAACTACGAACTTTAGATTTTTTGCTTTCGCTATATTTTCTGCAAGATCCAATATCTCATCGGGTTCAGTTTTAAGCCGTTCAATATCAAAATTTACTTTAAATTCCGCATCACCACCTGCACTAAAACTAATATTCGGTATTATCCGTTTAAAGAAATCACCGGCAGTTTTTATTATTTCATTTGCTTTAGTCGTTGTTGATTTTAATATTTCCTTTGCAAATACCGAATAAAATTCTTCTTCATTTCGGATATTATACATATCAATAATGCAGGTTCTAAGTTTCTTATCATCTTTTACAGCTTTTTCAACTGCTCTCAAAACTAATGTTGATTTACCCCACCTGCGAGGTGATATAAGAACCATGTTTACCTGAGATTGAAAGTTGTTTATCAATCTTGTCATTTCCTCCTGCCTGTCAGTAAATTCCTGCTTAACGGGGAGGTGTCCATATACAAAAGGCATTTTCATACTTTCACATTTTACCACAAAGATAACAAAATGATGTAATAAAATGATATGTAATAAAATTATATGCAATAAAATTATTGCATATTATTGTTTCACAAATTTCAAAAACGTTGATTTCTGATCATCTCTGAACCAAAAAAGGTAAATACCGGGAGTTAAAGAATTAATGCTTATTGGGTTAGAATATTCACCTCGCGTAATAATTAAACCACTAATTTTTAATCTTGCATAATCAATTTTCAGATATCCTGACTTAGTGGTAAATGAAAGTGTCGCAATAATTAAGTACATAATGATATCAAGTTTTTAGTTGGCAAAAGGCAATTGGCAAGGCGTACATATCACAATGATGGAATTAAATTGCCAACTGCATTTTTGCCAACTGTTTACCCCGTAGGGAAATCCTTCGGGGCCAACTGATTTTACCGAAGCTGTCTTTTTCAATGTACAATTTATCATCTGAAGGATGAGGAAAAAATACTGAAATAACCTTTTTCAATTTTGAACGCTATCGCATGTTTATTTATAGCAGCACCCTACATCGAAACCAGCTCTTTCAACTCATTCTGTGACAAATCGCCAATCCATTTTTCGCCTTTGTCAACGCTGATGTCGGCAAGCTCTTTTTTGTGATTGATCATGTCATTGATCTTTTCTTCAAAACTGTTTTTTGTGATCAGGCGGTACACCATCACATTTTTTTTCTGCCCGATCCTGAACGCTCTGTCGGTGGCTTGATTTTCAACCGCAGGATTCCACCAGAGGTCGTAATGTATGACGTTGCTTGCTGCCGTGAGGTTGAGGCCGGTACCACCGGCTTTTATGGAGAGTATCAGGGTTTTCAGGTGGGGCTTGGTTTGAAAATCCGTCACCATCTCGTCTCGCTTTTTACGGGAGGTGCCACCATGAAGAAACATTGTTTCGATATTGAATGCGTTTTGCAGCATCTTTTCTATAATAACCCCCATTTCTTTGTATTGTGTAAAAATGAGCACCTTTTCATTGTTTTCATAAATTTTTTCAAGCAGGTTGATCAGCATCATGCTTTTGCCTGACAGTTCCGGATTATAGTCTTGCTTTTTCAGGAATTGCCCGGGGTGATTGCATACTTGTTTCAATGCTGTCATGAGTTTAAAAACCATGCCTTTCCGTTTGATCTGATCCTCTTCATCAATTTTATTCAGCTCTGCCAGCATGTCGTCAACAACCTGCTTATACAAAGCTGCCTGCTCCTCTGTGAGGTTCACATAGTTATCGTTTTGTATTTTATCCGGCAGGTCGCTGATGATTTTCTTGTCTGTTTTTTCCCGCCTGATGATGAAGGGAGAGCATATTTTTTTAAACTTGTCAAGTTTGTCTTTGTTCCGGTAAATTTCGATGGGCTGGGCATATTCCTTTTGGAATTGTTTTGCGGACCCCAGGTACTTTTTGTTGACAAAATCAAAAATACTCCAGTATTCCCGCAACCTGTTTTCCACCGGTGTTCCGCTCATGGCAATCTTTATCGGAGATTTAAGCCGTTTTATGGCTTTTGTCTGATTTGTGTGGGGATTTTTGATGTTTTGAGCCTCATCTATCACCACCATGGCCCATTTTTTCTTAGCCAAATCGTTGATGTCGCTCCTGACAATGCCGTAAGAGGTAATGATGAGCTCATCGTCTTCGTGATTTTTCAGCGACCTGTTTGGGCCGTGATAAATACCGGCTTTCAATTCCGGTGCAAATTTCCGGATTTCATTTTGCCAGTTGGTGATCAATGTGGTTGGTACCACAATCAGGCCTTTTTTGTTTTCCAACAGATTCTCTGATTTGAGTTTCAATATGGTGGCAATCACCTGTATGGTTTTGCCCAATCCCATGTCATCGGCAATGATGCTCCCGAAGCCGGTTTTGCTGTTTTTGTACAACCATTGATAGCCGGATTCCTGGTATGGACGTAAGCTACCGTTTAAATTTTCAGGAACAGGGTAATCCTGGGTTTCTGAAAGCTGCTGAATGATTTTCTTCAGGCCTGGTGAAATGGAAATTTTAGCTCCCTCGTATTCTTCAGTTAAGGCTGATTTTAATACCTCCTGGGATGATAATTCGGGGGGATTTTCCAGGTTTTTCAGGATGTTCTGCACTTCATTTTTGTCAATCAGCACATACCGGCCTTTAATTTTGACAATGCTTTCGTATTTTGTTGCGATTTTTTTGAATTCTTTGGCAGAAATTTGTTTGTCTCCGATAGCGATTTTCCAGTCAAAATCAAGCATGTTGTTGATGTTCAGGAAAGATTTTGACTTTTCTGCTGAGCTGTTTGTTTTTAGGGCGAGTGATACTTTTGGCCGTGCCAGTTTTTTTAATGAATTGGGCAGCAATATTTTTATGCCGAGGCGTTTTATTTTCGGCAAAATTTCCAGCAATACATCCGTAAACTCTGCTGCTTCATAATAAACCGGTTTCTTGCCGTAATCAGCAATTACCTGATGTAATGCGCTGAAATGATTGGCCAGGTTATTGAGCGATTCAAGTACGCTAAACCGGTGATCTTTGTATTCATCGTCTTTAAGAAAAGATTCCAGGTCAATCAGCTTAGCACCCGATTTTTTTGTGTTATCCACCAGCAAACTGAGGGTAAATACATTGTCCTCCGGTTCGTCCACTTTTATCACCGGAATATATTCCTTCCCGGACAAATAAAAATTGTTCAGCCATTTGTGTATGGCTTCGGGTGTGCCTTTTTCGCCAATATCATTAAAGGTATATACCTCAGAAGCAAAAAACAGTTGCCTTATTTTGCCGGCCTGCGAATCATCTTCAGGTAGGCCTGCGCCGTAATATTCGTAAACAAACCAATCCAGGAAAAGCGAAATCAACTGGATTAACTGGTCTTCCTTCCCGAGGTATTTGGGCTCCAGGGGGTGTTCATAGATTCGGATGATATCGCCGGGAGTGGTATCCAGTAAGTTTGAAAAAATATCCCTCACACTGGGATTAATCAAAGCAGGAATGTACCTGATCCTGTAATTGTCATTCTGTAATCTGATGAGCTGGGGAATGAATGCACTTTGCCTGATCAGGCTGATTGAAAAATGATAAACCGCATAAATAGCACGCAGTTCAGGGCACAGGCGATTTGAATATTTGTTGGGGATTTCCTGCAAATAATCAATAAAACCGCCAATGCCAATATCTCCAAGAAAATGTATTGTTGCTTCATCGCTGATTAATTCTGCGTGATCATAAGACAAGCTGTAATCGATTTTGATATTTGCTTCCCGGTAAACCTCGTATTCGTTGTAGAAATCAAGCCCATCCGCCTCTTCCTGAGATTCAATGAGTTTTTTAAGCCCTTTTTCTGTTTTGTTGTATGCTTTTTTGATCTCATTTTTGAAATTCCCTGTAGAAAACATACTGTGTTCTTCCAGCAGGGAAAGCAACTCATTTTTCATTTCAGGGATAACCGAAAAGTCTATATTTTCCGGTTGCTTGTCAGCGATATTCTGTTTTGATGCTTCGGGTTTATCTTTTATGAGCTCATCAGCCTGCGGGATGGTGGAAATGTTTTTGTCCGGCAGCATGCCTGATTTTTCCAGCTCGCCAATAATATCCAGTCCTTTGAGGTTGAACAGGATGAAGGGGTTTTTGTCAATTTCATTGGCGATGATGTATATTACGGCAGCGATGTGTTTGCATGGCACAGCCCAGTCGGGGCAAGAACAGTGCATGTCTATATCGTTCCATGTGCGGGGAAATATTTGGATGCCTTCCTTTGTGGTATATTCATGCAGAGAACTGGGCAATTCAAGGTTTACCAGGCTGGTCAGTAACATGGGATTGCTGTGGATTTTATCCATGATCTTGCGCTTATCGGTTGCTGATAACTGAGGAACGCTGCAACTTACAGCATAAGGCATTATTCTTGATCCCTGCACATCTGCATGAATGTTATTTTTGTTGATTTTAATGTCAGTAACATAGCCTTTATTGGCATAGGTTCTTCCCCGTGGTAAGCGGTTTGAGAAATCGATGTTGTGGAGGGCTCTCAGCCATTGTTCACCCCACCATGTTTGTCCGTATTGGTTCATAATTCCAAAGTAAAATCAGTAACAAAAATTTTGCTTGTTTAACAGCATAAAAATACATAATACATTGGATGGGACAAAAAATGGGATGTTAAATTTTTCTGCTGTGCCCGACCTTCAGGGTCGGCTTGTTTATGCGTAAACATTGAATAGATCAAAGAAAATTATAAAGAAAAAGTAAAATTACAAAAGTTTTCACTTTTAGATATTCTTGTTTTTCCACTAAGTTTGCAGTAGAACCATATTAAATAAATTGATAGCATGTTGGTATTAAAATGCTTTTGATGTAACAAATATGGAAAACATAAACATCATAAAAACAAGACATTACAAAAATACAATGTTCATATTAAATTGTTTATAAACAGATTATGTTTTCTGCGAAACTTCAGTAACAGTTCATTTTCTAAATCACACTATTAGCAGCGGTTTGTGATAAGTTGTATATAATTTCATGTTGTCTTGTTTGGCACCTGCTTTAATCATCACAAAATTCTTTGATTTTTTCGTTCACTTCATCAAAGCCTGCTTCCCTGGCTTTTTTCAAGTCCTTGCATCCGCTCTTTTTTTCACCTGCCTGATGTTTTGAAAGCCCTCTGTAATAGTAAGCCCTGGCATAACCCGGCTTAATCTCAATGGTTTTGTTGAAGTCAGACATGGCTCCGCTGTAATTACCGAGTTCATGTTTGGTAATGCCTCTGTTTGTATAATATCCAGCCTTGTATGGATTAATCTCAATGGCTTTATTAAAATCAGTTATCGCGCCGGCGAAGTCTTCCAAATCATGTTTAACTAGGCCCCTGTTGTTGTAGGCACCGGCATTATCCGGATTAATCTCAATGGCTTTGCTATAATCAGCCAGTGCCCCCTGGTATTTTTTCAGTTTATGCTTGACAAGCCCACGGTTGATATAAACGCCGGCATTATCAGGATTGATCTCTATGGCTTTGTTATAGTCAGCCAGTGCGCCTTTGTAATCCTTTGTTTTTCGCTTAGTCAGACCCCTGTTGATATAAGCCGCTGCAACCTCAGGTTTGATTTTAATGACGGATGTGAAGTCTCTTATGGCACCTTTCTGATTTCCCAATTTGCCCCAGGCAAGCCCCCTGTTAAAATAAGCCATTGTATGAGAAGGTTTTGTATCAATAACTTTGCTTAGGTCTCTTACAGCGCCCTTGTAATCTCCCAGCTCATCCCTCGCTATTCCCCTGTTGAAATAAGCATCAATATCCCTGGGATTGATCTCAATGGCTTTATCAAAATCCAACAATGCTGAGCCGTGTTTTCCCAATTCGCCCTTAACAAGGCCCCTGTTAAAGTAAGCGTTTGCATTTTCAGGGTCGAGCTCAATGGCCTTGTTCAGGTTTTTAATGGCTTTTTTCAGCTCTCCCGATTCAAAGTTTTCAATGCCTTTGCTGTAATAGTCCTGTTCCGTTTGACAATAAGCTGTTCCCATGGTTAAAAACGTCAATCCTGATAGTACAATTAAAATTTTTCGCATAATATAAATAGATTTGCTGTTTACAAACATTTGTCTTTAAATGCACAAGTTAATAAAAAAACAATGAGTCCACTCTAAAAAATCATTTTTCGCCACAAAAACACAAAAACACAAAAACCCACCAAAAATTAACTAAATGAATTTCAATATTTTGTGCAATTTGATGCTTTGGTATTTTGGTGGCATTTTTTATTTTTCGACTTTTTTGATGAGTAGTCCCACCAATGATAACAAGAAATGCCAGGAAAAACTATTTTGAATTTTTTGTAAGCCAATAATTTTACTACTTTAGCGCTGCAAAATCAAAAAATGACTTGTTATGAATACTGTTAATCAAAGTACCTTGAAAGATTCAGTTGCCATGCGTTGGCTTGCTCTGTTACTTGTTAGTGGTTTGATGCTTGCTACTTACTGGTTTCAGGATTTTTTTTCAGGGTTAAAAGGCATGATGGAAACCCAAATGGGGTTTACCAGTGAAGAGTTTGGCCGGCTTATCGGCTTAACCACCATTGCCAATATGTTTGGTATGATCATCGTTGGTGGAATGATCCTTGATAAATGGGGTGTGAGAATTGCCGGACTGGCATTTGGCGGACTGGCTGTGCTTGGTGGTGCCATTACTGCACTGGCTTCTGCCGGGTTTTTTGGTGAGGAACACAGTACCCAGCTTACCTTTATGATCATCGGACGTATTTTATTTGGTTCCGGATTGGAGGTTGTTTGTGTGGTTGCTACCACCACCATGGTAAAATGGTTTAAAGGCTACGAGCTGGCCCTGGCCATGGCCATCAATATGGGTTTCGGACGACTGGGATCTGCCATGGGTATAGCGCTGTCACCTGATATCTCAGGAACGGTTTCTCCCGCTGTTACCTTTGCAGCAGCCCTGCTTGGTGTGGCTTTTATCATGTTTGTGATTTACGTATTCTTCGATGTTAAACTCGACAGGCAAATGAAAGCCAAAAAAGCGGCTAAAGCTGCAGAAACCGGTGAAACGGAAGAGGAAGAAGAGTTTAAATTTTCCGACTTATTTAAACTGATTAAAAACCCATCTTTTATTTACATTGCATTGCTTTGTGTGTCTTTTTATGCTGCTGTATTTCCTTTTATTCAGTATGCACCGGACCTGCTGATCAATAAATTTAATTTTACGGCTGTATTGCCGGAAGGAGGTTTCCAGATCAATGGCAGCACTTCTTTTGGAACCGCGGTTATTTATATCGGACTCTTTGTTTATGCATTGTTGTTTTCCATTGTTCCCTCAAGGATGAAGACAATGAATAAAAGAATATTGTCGCTGGTGCTTATTGTCGGTACTTTTGCATTGTTTGCTTACCTTCTGAGGGATACGTTTGCCATTTGGTTTAAAAATGGTTCAAAAACCGCCAGCCTGATCCCATTGGGAACCATCATTTTTACCCCGATATTTGGAAATTATGTGGATCGCAAAGGTAAAGCCGCTTCCCTGATGATTCTTGGATCGTTACTTCTGATCTTTGCTCATGTGGCATTATCGCTTTTCCAGAGTGAAACATTGGCTTATTTAGGCCTGGTGTCTTTGGGTATTGCTTTTTCTCTGGTGCCGGCCGCCATGTGGCCTTCCGTTGCCAAAATTGTGCCACAAAGACGGCTGGGAACAGCGTATTCTACCATGTTTACCATTCAGAACTGGGGCCTTGGGGCTTTCTTTTGGGGAATCGGAGCATTGCTGCAAGCTGTTAACCCCAAGGTTGTTGCTGAAAGACAGGCTTTGAACGCCAAACTTGAAGGACTCGGGATGTCTCAGTCAGAAATATCACAGGAAATCGTAAAAATGAAGGACCCACTGATAACATCTGAATTTGGTGAATATACCCAGCAATACATATATGATTATACAATACCCATTTTCATCCTGGTAATTTGTGGTATTATCTCCATTTTTCTGGCCTACAAGCTCAGGCAGGCTGACCGCCGTCAGGGTTACGGACTGGAGTTGCCTTCAGGAGCAAAAGCCGAAGGAACGGTTGATTAAAATAAATTAAGTAAATAAATTTTACAGGCTGCATTTGCTGAAAATGTGGCCTGTTTTTTGTAATTTTGTGCGAAATAACCAAATCTTTATGTTTATGAAACGACAGATTTTATTGTTAATTTCTCTTATTGCCTTTGTTTTTTCAGGGGTTTCTCAACAAGATGCGTTGTTGTGGAAAGTCTCCGGAAAAAAACTCGATGAGCCTTCCTATTTATATGGAACCATACACATTCAGGCAAAGGAAGTGTTTGCTTTTGATCCACTTGTTTATGACAAAATCAAATCATGTGATGCACTGGCCGTAGAATTGATCATGGATGAAATTGACCCGGAAACAACAAAAGCCCTCATGTTGATGGAAGAAGGCAGCATTGCAGATTACCTTAGCGATGAAGAATATCATTTGCTGGATTCTGTGATGAAGGCAAAAACAGGGCAACCATTGGTGTTGTTTGAAAAAATGAAACCCTTCTTTTTGTCTTCACAGATAATGCAAACCATGATGCCGAAAGAAATGCCCCTGGCATTGGATATGCATTTGATTGACACCGCCAGGAAAATGGACAAAAATATACTGGCCCTGGAAACCCTGGCCGGTCAGATCGGAGCCATTGATAAAATGACTGAGGAAGAGCAGGTTGACATGCTGATGGATGGGCTTGCCGATGAAGATAATTCCATGGAAAAACAGTTTAACAGGTTGGTGGATGCTTATGTTGCGCAAGACCTTGACAGCCTCCAGGTTTTAATGCAGGATACAGCCTTGCCGGAGTCGTTTGGCAAGGAACTTATCGTAAAAAGAAACAAAGGCATGGCCAAAACCATTCACAAGATCATGAAAAAGCAAACGGTTTTTGCTGCTTTTGGCGCTGCGCATCTGGTGGATGAAAATGGGGTTATTGAATTGTTGAGAAAAAAAGGATACACGGTGGAAAAAGTGCCTTTTGATTTTGATGTTCAGGAATAAATTATTGGTTCTACTGCCAATTTAATGGTTTATGATTAGTCGTTTGTTTATCTAATCTTTTTGTGTGTAATGACCGATAGGTTACAAGCATTAAGTTGGAAGACCGAAGACCGGAGTCGGAGGAAGTATTCATAACTCCTGACTACCGACTCCCGGCTCCCGACTTCATTATACATAGCTTCTGCTGCCAATAGCGTTTTGCCAATTAAGGAGCGTGTAAGTTTGTATTTTTAGCAAATCCTGACTTATACCCCCAACAGCAAAGAAACCGATCCGATGATCAGCGCAAAAATCACATTTGCAATTTTTACAGAGATGAAAGACCGTTGTGATTCTGCCAGCAGAGGCAACATGCCATGACCATCCTGTACAATTGAACTTGCCAGCAAAATACTGAAAGGAATGCTTCCCTGTGCAAACAATGTGACAAATACCAAATGAGGCCCTGATTCAGGGATGACACCCACAGCAATGGCAATCAGCAATACTATGTACATGTTATCGGTAAGCCAGGAATATACATCCACATAATGCATCAGGATACCCAACACCAGCAAAGTCCCAAACGTCCACAGGAAAATCCGCAACATGTGCTTTTTTACGATGTGGTCCCACAGGTGTTTTGTCAGGAAATGTTCAGGTACACTGATGACAATAAACATGGTGAATAAGGTAACAACTGCCAGTGTAACTTTTATCCACAGTTTGGCCTCCGTAGCAATAAAACCTGTCACTACGGCTGTCAAAAGAGCAAGAATCATGATCACTAAACCAATCCTGTAAATTGAAGGGCGCCTTATTTGTGGTAAAAATAAACCTTTTTGAAAACAATTACAGGAATCTTGGGTATGCAAGGGAAATTCACGGCCTGAGAATGAAGCCAGGGATTTTTTTGGTTTGTATAATTTGTCGGTTAAGAAACCTGCCAGGATACCAATGCCAAACAACAACAGTGTAATAACAGCAGCTTTTCCAGGGAACATGGCAAACATCACAAAAGCTTCATCGCCGCTTGTGGCAATCATGGCAGACACAATGGCTCCGAAAGAAATCAGCCGGTGGGAAAACATGGCCACCACTGTGAAAGCACCCAGGCAACCGGGTATTGCTCCCAGAAGGGCGGCTATCAGGTATTGATTCCATGCGTTTTTTTTAAGCCCTTTCTTCCACAACCCCTGGGTTTGTACATTGATGTATTCAATTACCAGCATCATGACAAAGACAAAGCCTGTTATCATGATGGCATGCTTGAAAATACCGTAAACTTCAATGCCTGAGATCATCGGTGTGATTTTTTAGAAGCTTGCTGATTACGATTAGCAAACATCTTAATCATGATAATGTTTACCAGAATGGGTACAAATTTGTTTTTTTTTTGAAATAAAGTCTCACCATTAAATCAGAATTTAAACCAGGTTTTTTTTTGTTTTTTATAGGGGGTTTTTCGCATTTCGGCTCCAATCAGTTTTTCGTATATCTTATCCCATCCCGGAAAACCGCCAAAATTTTTGTCATCAATATAAACCTCCGCATTGATCTTTCTTGACATGTATATGTTGAATTCTTCCTTGGGAAATGACATATTTACAGCCCAGAACATGATTCCGTTTTCCATGCAAAAATCAATGGCTTCCTGCAGGGGATCGCCGTCCCGGAAAGTCCAGAGTATCAGCTTATGTCCTTGTTCAGATAATGCTTTCAGTGTTTCGAATGCTCCCGGCAACGGTTTCCCGATGTCGGGATAATTGTGGTCAACAATGGTGCCATCGAAATCAACAGCAATGCGCAGGGAACCTTCCATATTTTTATTCTGTTTTATATAATAATACCCTTGTGTTAGCGGCGTCACCGACCGGTTGCATATCCATTTTTTCGTTGGTAAGGTTGCGTATTTTTGTTTTGGATACTTCATCGGAATCATCAAATTCAATGGTGATGATGGTCCCGTTTTGATTGATGCTCCATTGGCCTTGTCGTGGTGGTTCTATGGATAATTTTGTGTAAGAACCGTCTGCACGGAAAATAAATTCGGTTTTTTCTTCAAGTTCTTTGTATTTTTCCCTGAATACCTCTACGTATTCATCTGGTAGCTCAATATCCATATACATGGTATCCAGTTTCCAATGGCCTACAAGGTATTTTTCATGTTTTTGTTTCAGATTTGTTTGTGCCAGGCTTGTTATCGCCGGGATCATCATTATCAAGAGCGGAATTAAATTTTTTTTCATGGCTGTCATTTTTTATGTTTTCATTAAAATTAATATTAAATATACGTACGTCAAGGTTGATAGGTTTCAACAATTCGGGCAATCTTTTTTTGCTGGTGTCGGAAAAAAACACCTGCCCGTACTTATCATCAGACAATAACTGTACCAATTGATTTATTCTGAAATCGTCCAGTTTATCAAAAATATCGTCAAGCAATAAAACAGGCGGAATACCCATGGTTTGACGGATAAAATCAAATTGAGCCAGTTTCAGAGCAATGATAAATGTTTTTTGCTGCCCTTGTGATCCGGTTTTTTTTAAGCTGTGTCCGTTTAATTCAAAATGCAAGTCATCCCTGTGTATGCCGGTGGTTGTGTGATGAAAGAGTAAATCCTTTTTTCTGTTTTCTTCCAGCAATTCAAGGAGTGGTTTGTGATGAAGCGAAGATTTATAAGCGATGTTAACCTGTTCTTGTTTCCCTGAAATGTCAGCGTAGTATTGATTAAAAATGGGAATCAGCGCATTTACCGCTTCATTGCGTTTTTGATGAATGTATTTGCCGGTAGTGTGCATCCGTTCATCCCATATCAAAAGGGCATCTTTATCGTAAGGGTTTTCGGCGGTGATTTTTTTTAAAAGGGCGTTTCGCTGCTCAAGTGCCCTGTTGTAGTCTATCAGTTGTTTGAGAAACTGTTTGTCGTACTGGGAAATCACGCCGTCAATGTATTTGCGCCGCAGATCACTACCCAGGTGTATCATTTCGGTGTCCGATGGTGTAATGAATACCAGTGGTAGTTCCCCTATATGTTCGGAAAACTTTTCATAGGCTTTGCCATTTCGCTTGATATGTTTCTTTCCCTGCCTTTTTAATCCGCACAACATGGAAGTCTGTTTGCCTTTAATGATGTATTTTCCTTCGATGACAAATATATCTTCATCATGGCGGATGTTTTGTCTGTCAATGGCATTGAAGTGGCTTTTGGTAAATGATAAATAATAAATGGCATCCATCAGGTTGGTCTTCCCTGCACCGTTTTTTCCAAGAAAACAATTGAAACGGGGAGAAAATTCCGTTTCAAACGCTTTGATGTTTTTATAATTCAGTATGGAAATGTGCTTCAGGTACATCATCGTGTAAAAGTACATAAAATACATGAAAATTTCAATTGTTTTATTAAACTAAAACCTGGGATTTTTGTATTATTGACATACATCAAAACCTCAGATTATGGAAAATTTTGTGTTTCACAATCCGGTAAAAATCATTTTCGGAAAAGGCGAAATTGCCGGTCTTGCCAAAGAAATTCCTGAAAACAAAAAAGTAATGATGTTGTATGGTGGTGGTTCGATAAAAAAGAATTTTGTTTATGATGCTGTAAAAGATGCATTGAAAAATCGTGATTGGACAGAGTTTGGCGGCATTGAACCCAATCCCAAATATGAGACCCTGATGCAGGCGGTTGAGATCGTGAAATCAGAAAATGTGGATTTTTTACTTGCAGTGGGTGGGGGATCTGTCATTGACGGGGTTAAATTTGTTGCAGCAGCATCTGTTTATCAGGGCAATGATCCATGGGACATGCTTTCAAAAGGGGCAAAAGTAAAAAATGCTTTGCCGACGGGTACTGTACTTACACTGCCAGCAACCGGTTCAGAAATGAATTCCACTGCTGTGATAAGCAGAAACAGCACAAAAGAAAAATTGCCGTTGTCACATCCCCGCTTATACCCGCAATTTTCTGTGCTTGATCCTGAGGTGGTGTATTCATTACCCAAAAAACAAGTTCAAAACGGGATCGTGGATGCGTTTGTCCATGTCATTGAACAATACCTGACCTATTCTGTCAACGCTGAAGTGCAGGACAGGTGGGCAGAAGGCCTTCTGATGGCCCTGATGAATACCGGTCCTGAGATTCTTTCGGATCAACAAAATTATGAGCATGCGGCCAACCTGATGTGGGAAGCTAACAATGCCCTTAATGGTATATTACGGTGTGGCGTGCCGGAAGATTGGTCAACGCACATGATTGGCCATGAAATTACCGCTTTGCATGCTGTTGATCATGCCGAGACGCTGGCCATGGTATTGCCGGGGGTGATGCAGGAAATGCGTAAAGAGAAGTCTGAGAAATTATTGCAATACGCCGGACGGGTTATGGGTATTCGTGATGATATACCCGAAGGTAAAAGGATAGATAAAGTGATAGACAAAACGGAGGATTTTTTTAAAAGTATGGGAATGAAAACCCGGCTTTCAGACCATGATATAGACATGGATACCATTGGTGAGATTGAAAAACGGTTCATTCGGAGGCCGGGATTTGATGCACTGGGTGAACGTGAAAACCTGTCGCCTTTGCGGGTGAGACAAATTCTTGCAAACAGGTTGTAGCGTAATTATTTATTTGAGGACATTGCCCAGCGACCGTCGTTTATTTTTGTTTCCGGTCATGGCGTTCATCATTTTCTTGGTTTGTTTAAATTGTTTTAGCAGCCGGTTGATATCCTGAACAGTACTTCCACTTCCTTTTGCAATTCGGGCACGTCTGCTACCGTTGATAAGCTGGGGATTTTTTCGTTCTTCAGGGGTCATCGACTGAATGATGGCTTCAATGCCTTTAAACGCATCGTCATCAATATCAAGGTCGCGAATGGCTTTGCCCATTCCCGGAACCATACTCATAAGGTCTTTGACATTACCCATTTTTTTGATTTGCTGAATTTGTTTGATAAAATCATCAAAATCAAATTGATTTTTCGCGATCCGCTTCTGTAGTTTGCGTGATTCTTCTTCATCAAACTGTTCTTGTGCTTTTTCAACCAGTGACACCACATCACCCATGCCCAGAATACGATCCGCCATACGTTTGGGGTGAAATACATCAAGTGCATCGAGTTTCTCTCCCTGGCTCATATACTTTATGGGCTTATTTACAACAGAGCGGATGGTAAGTGCTGCACCCCCCTTGGTATCACCATCAAGTTTTGTCAATACAACACCGTCATAATTAAGTTTGTCATGAAATTCCTTTGCTGTGTTTACTGCATCCTGACCTGTCATGGAGTCAACCACAAACAAAGTTTCAGATGGATTGACAGCTTCTTTAATGGATGCCACTTCGTGCATCATTTTTTCATCAATAGCAAGCCGGCCAGCCGTATCAATGATTACTGTATCCAAACCGTTTTCTTTGGCATGACGGATTGCATGTTTAGCTATTTTTACCGGTTGGTTATTTTCCTTTTCAGTATAAACAGGCACGTCTATCTGTTCCCCCAGTGTCTGAAGTTGTTCTATGGCAGCAGGCCTGTAAACATCACCAGCCACAAGCAATGGATGTCTTCCTCGTTTGGTTTTTAATAACCTTGCCAGTTTGCCCGAAAAAGTCGTTTTACCACTGCCCTGAAGTCCGGCAACCAATACAACAGCCGGTTTTCCGCTGAGATTTATCTCAACAGCTTCACTTCCCATCAGTTCTGCCAGTTCATCATGAACCACTTTTACCAGCAACTGTCCCGGTTTTACACTGTTAAGGACATTCTGCCCCAATGCTTTTTCTTTAACATTGCTTGTGAAATCTTTGGCAATCTTATAGCTCACGTCAGCATTGAGCAAGGCACGCCGAACATCTTTCAGGGTTTCTGCTACATTAACCTCCGTGATTTTACCCTCACCTTTGAGTATTTTAAATGACCTTTCTAATCTGTCAGATAGATTTTCAAACATAATTTATCCGTATAAAATTTGATGGCAAAATTAATCAAATAATCGGATGATGCCAAGATTTTTTGGGTGGATACCTGTTTTTATTATCTCGTACATGAGGGTAAGTCCGGACATTTAATTTATGTTGTAAGCTCAATGGTAAGGTGTTGACTATCTTAATTTAAGATATTTTATTTGTGTTTTGGAAAAATTCAAGCATCATAGTAAATATGTTGATTGTAATAATTTAACGTAAAATAAAATCAAAAAAAATATAATATATGCATTGATTAAAAAAAAAAAATATATTTTTGAAAAAAATAGTAATTCTGTATTGTAATAAGAAAAACCTTATGTTATGAAAAAAATTATAGTTTTAGTTTTAAGCCTGATTTTTTCTTTGAGCATATTTGCTCAGGTGATTGAGATGAAACCCGTATCAGTAAGCCTTAATGGAGGTGGGTATTTTGGCATGCAACCCATGGGAGATTATGACGGGAATGAATTGTATAATTTGGGTGTTGTGGAACTGGATGCAAAATACATGTTCAATGAACTATTTGGTGTTAAGCTTGGTAGTCGTTATAATGCAATTAAGCTTGGTGAAGATGTTAATAACACCAATTATGTAAATTGTTTTGCTCATTTTGTTGCAGATGTAGGACCGTTAATGGGGTCGGAAAACATGGGATTGTGTTTTAATATGGGGGCAGGAGCTGCTGCCATGTGGCAAAAAGAGAGATTTTCAGAAAACACAACATCAAGAATGTTTAATAAGGCTGATGAAATGATTACCATGGGGTTCGGCCTGGATTATTATATTAAAATTAGTGAAAATTGGGCATACAATCTGGCATATAATTATACAATACATACACAACAAAGCCGTACTTATGATATGAGAGAGTTGATGGATGATTCAAGTTTTGAAGGCCGGTACATGAGTTTTACCCTGGGTGTAAGTTATCATTTTGATTTTTAATGATGAGATATTTGGTCAATCATAACATTTGTTGTTGCAGTAAAGGATGTTATCCGGGTGCTGTATGTTATTGTTGTTGAAAGAATGAAACATATTTTTGATTAAAAGTTCCCGGTAAACAGCCGGGTTTTTTTTTGTAATCCGTCAAAATTGGAAAAAATGAAATGCATAATTGATACAATTGGAAATACCCCTGTTTTTGCATTAAAGAACATACAGTTGAGAGAAGGGATACAGGTGTACGGAAAATTTGAAGGCATGAATCCGGGAGGTTCGGTAAAAGACCGTCCGGCATTGTATATGACAGAACAAGCTGAAAAACGTGGCGATTTATGTCAGGGTAAGACCATTTTGGAAGCCAGCAGTGGGAATATGGGCATTTCTCTTGCCATGATTGGTGCTGTAAAAACATATCCGGTGACAATTGTCATGTCAGAAGGGATGAGCATGGAAAGGCGGAAAATAATGCAATCGCTTGGAGCTGATATTATATTGACAGATCCTGCTTTAGGAACACAAGGCGCCATTGAAAAGGCACGTATCTTAGCACAAGACAATCCTGACAAATACTGGTTTGTAAATCAATTTAGCAATCCTGATAACCTGAAGGCTCATTATCATGGACTGGGAAGGGAGCTGGTTCAGGCATTTCCTGATGTTGATGCGGTGATTGGAGGTACAGGCACTTCCGGTACGCTTATGGGAACTGCCATACAATTCAGCGAATCCGGTTTAAATACAAAATTCATTGCTGCTATTCCTCCTGTTTCATATGTCATTCAGGGAATTCAGAATCCGTATAAAGATTTTATGCCAGGGGTTTATGATGTTGCCCTGCTCAATCAGGAAGTGGATGTCACCGCGGATGAAGCTGCATATTGGTGTAAAATGCTGGCTTCTAAAGAAGGACTGTTTACAGGAATGAGTTCTGGTGCTGCCATGGCAGCCACTGCCAAAGTAGCTAAAAGCCGGAATGAAGGTAAGTTGCTTGTTATTTTGCCCGACCGGGGAGAGAGGTACTTGAGCATGGGAATATATTAATCCGGTATATAAAAAACAGTAAAGGGGATCATCTTTTACGATGTCCCCTTTTGCACATTGCATCGCCGTAGCGTTGAAATGTTCCAGGTTACAGTTATTCTGCCCGTTCAGCTTTGTTAAAATACCGTGAGGTCATCAACTCTACTGAACCTGAACCGGTGCTGTACAGATGTTGCCACCTTTTTATCCGGTTTTTGTCCTCCCGAAGCCATCCGGGCGTGAACCCTTCTGTACTGCTCCGGCTCTCAACAGTTTTACCTGTTGTTTGCCTTTGCGCTCCGGGTGCCGGCTTAAACAACGTCGGGAACTTAATCCTTCTGCTGTTCTTACCGGAGTGAGCCGCCTTATCACATCTCTGTGTGTCTGGCTTTTCACCTGGCTACAAACGGTGGGCATCTCATCTCCGAAGCCTTACAACTTCGTTTCTTGTTGAAGCCCTTTCCGGAACTTTCTTCTTCCGTAGAAAAAGACTCTTCCGGATTTGCTTCCCGTTTTCAGCAGGCTTTTATCTCTCACCTGGTATTTACAAATATAGGGCATGTAATACTCCCAAACCAAATTTATTTGTTTGTTTTAATCAACAGGTTTTCCACAGGGTTATCAACATTTTATTAACATTCGTTTATTTTTTGAATGCAGCGATATATCAATAATTGAACTCTGGTTTTCTAATGGTAAGCATGAGTACTAACAATGAACGCCAATTCTAGTTATAAACAAACCAGTGATTTTTTTGGTAAAAATCAGGTGGAAAAAACGCGTGAAAAATGCAAAAAATTAAAAAGTTGCCTGATTTATTTCAGGCAACTTTTATTGAAATCTAAGGGTGATTTATTAAACCATAGCTTTGTTAATCCAGGTCAAATTTGATACCCTGAGCCAGAGGCAGTTCTTTGCTGTAGTTGATGGTGTTTGTCTGACGGCGCATGTATGCTTTCCATGCATCTGAACCGGATTCGCGTCCGCCGCCGGTGTCTTTTTCACCACCAAACGCTCCGCCGATTTCTGCGCCGCTGGTTCCTATATTGACGTTTGCAATGCCACAATCGGATCCAACCTCTGACAAGAAAAGTTGTTCTTCACGGACATCCCGTGTAAAGCAAGATGAGGACAATCCTTGTGGTACATCGTTGTGGATTTCAAGGGCTTCCTCAAAATCGCTGTATTTGAGCAGGTAGAGCAGGGGAGCAAAGGTTTCTTCCTGTACGATGTTGAATTTATTTTCGGCTTCGGCCAGTGCCGGCACAACGTAATTTCCGCTTTCAAAGCCTTTGCCTGATAGTACATCGCCACCAAAAATAACTTTTCCGCCTTCGCGTTCCACTTCTTTAAGGGCAAATGTAAAATCTTCCACAGCTCCTTTTCCAATCAGCGGGCCAACCAATGTGTTTTCATCAAGCGGATTGCCGATTTTGCCTTCAACTTGTTTGTATGCATTCACCAGCCGTTTTTTGATGTCATCATAAATGCTGTCATGAATGATGAGGCGGCGGGTGGAAGTACAACGTTGTCCGGCTGTGCCAACCGATCCAAAAACAATGGCCGGAATAAGCATGTCAATGTCTGCCGATGGTGTGATAATGATGGCGTTGTTGCCACCGAGTTCGAGGATGGTTTTGCCCAGGCGTTTGCCTACAATGCCGCCAACCCTTTTTCCAACGCGTGTGCTGCCTGTAACAGAAAAGAGAGGTATTCTTTTGTCTTCGGCAAAATTATCACCCAATACGGATGATTTGGCTATACAGAGGTTAAATACACCTTCCGGTACATTGTTTTCTTTCAGAACCTTGCTGATGATGTTATGTATGGCGATGGCCGTTAGCGGTGTTTTGGATGATGGTTTCCATATCACCACGTCACCTGCCACTGCTGCGATCATTGAGTTCCATGCCCACACCGCTACCGGGAAATTAAAAGCAGTGATCACACCAACAACGCCCAGCGGGTGATACTGGTCCATGATCCGGTGTTCTGGCCTTTCGGAATGCATGGTAAACCCATTCAGCAAACGACTCTGGCCGGTAGCAAAATCGCATATATCAATCATTTCCTGTACTTCACCAAGACCTTCCTGGTATATTTTACCCATCTCATAAGTTACCAGGGCACCCAGGTCTTCTTTTGACTCGCGCAATGCCAGCCCGATCTGGCGTACAATTTCACCGCGATGAGGTGCCGGCATTTTACGCCATTGCTTGAATGCTGACTGGGCTTTGGCCATTACCTCTTCGTACTCTTCGATGCTTGCGTTTTTTACTTTGGCAATTTCAGACCCGTCGATGGGTGTACTTGATGTTGTCACAGCACCTTTGCCTTCCAGAAATTCGGCACCGGTTGTTACACCACTGTTGACGTCTTTAATACCAAGATTTTTAAGTGTTTTCTTAATGTCAATCATATCATTTTAATTTTTTGTGATTATTTATTTTGTAACAAAGATGAGAAAAATTGATGGAACATACATTGTCTGATAATGATGTTTTTTAAACATTTTTATTTTTTTTAACAGAAGAACGCTACCTGGTATAAAGTCCCTTTTGCAACATTTTTACGATTTCTGATGAAAAAGACTGATCAGGGTTTTTGCAATAATTGTGATGTCTGTGGTAAACTTTTTTTCCAGTATATATTTTTTATTTAAAGCCAGCTTGTCAGGCATGATCTCGTTGATGTACGTTTTTTCGGGATCGCTGGATGCTGCCAGTAAATCATTTTCATTTGCATATTCAATCGAGGCATAGTCTGTGATGCCGGGTTTTACCTGCAAAACTTTCCGTTGTTCGTCAGTGTACATGGAAACGTATTTAGGAACTTCGGGACGCGGCCCCACGATGCTCATGTCGCCATTCAACACATTGATAAGCTGAGGGAGTTCGTCCAGTTTGTATTTCCTGATAAAACGGCCTGTTTTTGTGATGCGTTTGTCATTGCTCCCAACAGTGAGTTGCCCTTTTTGATCACTGTTTATTTTCATACTCCGGAATTTCAATATTGAAAACAATTTACCGTGTTTTCCAACCCTTTGTTGTTTGAAAAATATGCCACCTCGACTATCCATGCAAATAGCAATACCAAGTATAATAAATACAGGACTGCATATTATCAGCCCAATGAGGGAAAATATAATATCAAACAAACGTTTACTCATTATGATAAAGTTTTGTTTACCGCTGCTTTTACTGTTTCAATGACAGTATGCACATTTTCATCGCTTAACGTGTAATACACCGGAAGGGATATTTCGTGTTCGTAATGACTGAAAGCGTTTGGGTAATCTTCCATGTTGAATCCTGCATTTTTGTAAAAGCTAAGCATCGGCATGGGTTGATAATGTACATTGACCGCCACTTCATGTTTGAAAATTTCTTCAATGATCTGATCACGAGTGTTTTCGTTGATGCCTTTTATTCTCAGTTGATACAAATGAAATGAGCTGGTTTTGTCACTGCTGTACATGGGTGGTAATATTGCCCAATCCATGTTTTCAAAAGCCTTGTTGTAGGTGTCAACGATTTTTTCCCGCCGCTTCAGGGTGTCATCCTTATACCGCGAAAGCTCCACAATGCCCATGCTTGCCTGAATGTCTGTCATATTGGCTTTGTACCCGGCTGCAAAAACATCGTATCGCCAGTTTCCGATTTTGCTTTTTGCAAGGGCATCTTTGCTTTGTCCATGCAGGCTCATGATGTTCAACTCCTTGTAAATAGCATCAGTATCAAAATCCCCAGGCAGATTCAACGCGATGGCGCCTCCTTCTGATGTGGTTAGGTTTTTAACCGCATGAAAAGAAAACACACTGATATCAGCCAGAGAGCCAACCGGTTTCCCTTTGTATATGCCACCCAGTGAATGAGCTGCATCTGCCAACACCAATATTCGCCCGAGTCGTTTTTGAAGATCATTCCTGGGTTTAAACTGTGCTTTTTTTTCTTCGATGATCTTGTATATATCATCATAATCGGCAGGGTAACCACCTAAATCAACAGGGATGATGACTTTGGTGTTTTCAGTGATGGCCGCTTCGATTTTTTCAGGGCTGATGTTAAAATCATTGTTGTTGCAATCCACCATAACCACTTTTGCACCGCAATGTACAATCACATTGGCCGTGGCACAATACGTATAGGCAGGAACGATCACTTCATCGCCCGGTCCAATGCCAAACCATCTTAGCATCAATTCCAGCCCGGTTGTGTTGGCATTGGTGCAAAGCACATGGGGCACGCCGGCAAATTTGGCAAGCTCTTTTTCAAAGCGTTTGGTTTTTGGCCCCGTAGTGATCCAGCCCGACCTGAGTGTGTCATTCACTTCGTCTATGATTTTCTGATCAATGCGTGGCGGAGAAAATGGGATCATAATCTTGCAAATTTTTGTTGTTGATACGAAAATAAAACCAGAAAAAAGGCAATAAATTGTACGCCGGATTGGGTTTCAAGAATGGCTTCAAACAAAAAATGTATGAATACCATCAAAATAAAGATCCATATAATGCCTTCGAATTTAGCTTTGTGATTTACAATGATAAAAACAAAACTCATAATCAGCAAAATGCTGGCAAATATGCCGGAGGATAGTTGGGTTTGAAAAAATTGATTATGGCAGTTCAGGCGTTTTTGTGCAGCCACGTAAAAATTATTTTTTTTGTATTGTTCTGTCAGTTTATCGGTTGTGTCTCCGGCACCCGTTCCCGTCCAAAAATGCTCAGGAATAAGCGTTGTGCAGGTTTTCCAGATTTGCAATCTTGTGTCACGCAACTCAATGGATTTATTTTTGTTTATCAGGTTACTGATGGTATTGTTCATTCTTACGTTATAATTGACAATTAAACACACAATTACGAGGCTGCCTGTCAAAAGAGCGATGTTTTTTATGTTTTTATGTTTTAATACGCGCATGAAGCTTTCAACAGCCAATGCAAAAATAAACGCCAGGATACCTGCTTTTGAGGAAATCATAAATACCATACCTGCGTGCAGAAAAAACAGGATGAGGGCAGGAAGTCTGTGTTTTAACTGATGTTTGCGCATAAGATACAGTATCGCCAGAGCGGCAAAACCAACATAAAATGCGTAATAGCTTGTGTGATGAAAACCGGATATCCTTTCGTAAAAAAACCATGCGGTATTGTTGGTTTGGATGTAGTGAGAAAAACTGATCAGAAAATTGACAAGAATTGAAAGGCTTGTCCCCAGGATGAATGCTTTGAGTAAATTGAATATCTGTTGTTTCTTAAATGAAGCTGAGGGAATCAACAACAAGGGCAGCATCAGGTAGCTGAATTTAACCGACAGTTTGACTATGGTTTCCTCTGTGTTGCTGGTGAAAAATAAATTGAGGACATACAGAAGGTACAATCCCAATAAACACCATGATGAATAATTGTTAAGCCATGTGGGAAAAGCAATTTTCCATCTGTACCCGAAAATGGCAACAACTCCCATCAAGGATATAAAGACCACAGGAAGTATTTTTAAAAAAGGCAAAGATGCAACATACAGCAAGCTCAACACATAAACCGGATCGTTCAGTCCCGTGAATTTTTTCACCCAGGCTTTTAGCATCCGGTTTGGTTCAGGTTGAAAGAAATCGCGTGTATGTTGTTTGTTTATCATTACAAAGCATTTCCGTTGCTTTCCACAGGTTTGATTTTAAACCATATCCTAATGGGTTCAGGCATGTTATTTGCTGTGTTGCCGGTATGGCCGGTACTGTTCATAGGCCGGTTTCCACTGATGGGTGACCCTTGCGTAATGGGATTGTTGTAGTTGGGGTTTTGCATGTTTACATTTTGGTCATCGTCATTGTCATCAGGTTCCGGTATTTCTCCGCTCAAAATACCAATAGTTAAAGTTTCCGGTAAACTATCCATGCCAAACATGTTCAATGGGATGGAGGCTTTATATTCGAGGTTGTCATTCTCAAAATTCATGCTGATATCCAAATCGTTGTGCAGCGCAAATAAATTGAAATTTTCTTCTTCGTTGTCCTGGATCAATGTAAAGGATGAACTGATGTTTTTTTGGATTTCATTTAAATTGTTTTTATCGGGAAGGTTTGGTGTGGTTCCCTGGGTTGGTATCACTGACAATTGTTGAACAGCACCTTGAATCGGATAAATGAACCCCTGGTCTTTTTTGCGCTTTCCTTCCTTGTCGATGTAAACTTCCAGCCCGTGAGCAAATATTTTAAAAATGCTGCTTTGATCCGACACATCAAAAAACAAAAAGAGCATGGAATCGTTGTGATATACATCATAACGTATCTTACTCTCAGGATCATAATGGGAGTAGGGAAGTTCATTGTCTGAGTGAACAATATCAGCAGGGCTTTCCATATATTTGCATTCATATACCGGGAGTTTCTTACAAGCAGCCAGTGTTACCAGTATCGAAGTAAATAAAAAGCATTTACGCAATGTTTTCATATAGCTAATGTATTTTTTGGATATTCTGTTTTGATAAGATACAAACCATGTGCCGGAACAGATTGTCCCGCTGCAGAACGGTCATGGGCTTCAATCACGGATTCGATGTGTTCTGGTTTTTCTATACCGTACCCTATAGGTAATACGCTGCCAACAATGGCCCTGACCATATTTCTGAGAAACCGGTCGGCCGTAATTTTAAATAATACCCGATGATCATTTTGCTGCCATGAGGCATGCTGTATATGGCAAAGGTTTGTCTTTGTATCGGTGTGTAGTTTACTGAAAGATGTGAAATCTGTGTGTTGCACAAGGTATGTACACGCAGCATTCATGGCATCAACATCAGGTTGCTTGTGTATCAACATGCTTCTTCCACATAAAAACGGGTCTTTCATGGTATGGAGGTAGTAATGGTATGTTCTGCTGATGGCGTCGAAACGGGCGTGTGCTTCATTGTTTACGGGAATGATGTTATAAACCGCAATGTCATCAGGTAAATAACTATTGACATGATGATTAAAATCCTGTATGGAATCAATCAGGCAGGTAAGGTCAAAGTGCAGGTAAAATGACCTTGCATGTACACCTGAATCGGTACGCCCGCATCCGGTAACGGTAATGTTTTCCCGCAACAGCCTGGTAAGGCCTTTTTCGATGATTTCCTGTACGGTAATGGCATTTGGCTGTTTTTGCCAGCCGTGATAGTTTGACCCATCGTATGCTATTTCCATAAAATATCTTACCATAACCTTGCAAAGTTAAAAAATTGTGTGAAATCCATGCTTTTTGACAATGCCATAAATAGAGTTTGTCTATAATGTCAAAAATGTTTTGAAGATTGAAATAAGTGATGTATATTTATGTTTGAAAAATTGAATTGTCCGGATTGATAATAAAAAAGAAAGTTTATGCTTAAATATGTCAACGACTCAACAGGAAAACTGATTGGAGAAGAGAAATGGGATGCATATCTGCAAAAGATGAATAAGCAAAACATCAAATTGCATGATGGTTCGGCAAAGGGAAGTGATTTTCTCGGCTGGGTGGATTTGCCTAAAGCCATTGTAAATGATCTGCCTGATTCATACAATAAAGCTGTAGCAATGATGAAAGGTATGGATGTGGTTGTATGTGTGGGCATCGGGGGTTCTTACCTTGGCGCTAAGGCTGTACTGGAAGCGCTTAAAGATACGCTTACATCCAATGTTCCTGAAATTTTGTTTGCCGGTCATCATCTGGATGCTGATTATCATCATGATCTGCTTACTTACCTGGAAAATAAAAATTTTGGAGTGATGGTGATCAGTAAATCAGGTACCACCACTGAGCCGGCCATCGCATTTCGCCTGCTGACAGACCTTTTGAAAAAACAGGGACACGGAAAACAGTTGCACAAGCATATTATCGCCATCACGGATGCAAAGAAAGGAGCCTTGCGCACGCTTGCCGATGAATTAAACCTGATGTCTTTTGTTGTGCCGGACGATGTGGGAGGGAGGTACTCGGTTTTTACGCCCGTAGGTTTGGTTCCCCTGGTTGTTGCCGGTGTGGATATAAAAGCACTGCTTGAAGGCGCCAAAGCTATGTCAGAGGAAGTAGGATATGAGCAATTGCCGGGTAAAAACCCTGCCCTCCAATATGCCGCTTTCCGGAAATTGATGTGGGACAAAAACAAAAGCGTGGAAATACTGGCCAATGCACAGCCATCGTTAGCTTATGTTGCCGAATGGTGGAAGCAATTGTTTGGTGAAAGTGAAGGCAAAGAAAAAAAAGGCCTTTTTCCTGCCAGCATCAATTTAACAACTGACCTGCATTCACTTGGTCAGTTTATTCAGGAAGGAAATCCGCTGATGTTTGAGACCTTTCTTGAAATTAGCTACCCGGATAATTCATTGACAATACCACATGATGAGGCCAACCGCGACAATTTGAATTACATCGCAGGGAAACCTGTTTCTTATGTCAATCAGCAAGCCGCAGAAGGCACGTATCAGGCTCATAAAGATGGTGGGGTGCCGGTATCGCGCATTGTTATTGATAAAAAAGATGCATATCACCTGGGAATGCTTTTGTATTTCTTTGAAAAAGCCTGTGGCATGAGTGCGTATGCCTTGGGTGTTAATCCGTTCAACCAACCCGGGGTGGAGGCGTATAAAAACAACATGTTTAATTTACTCGGTAAGAAATGAATCCATTCACTAAAATAATTTTTTCCTGTTTGTAATTATCTGCCGGTAGCAGGAAAACTGCCTAGTAAATAATCAATTTCCTGGTTTCTGAATCTTGTTCATCAAAAAAACGGATAAAATACATGCCCGTTTTGAGGCCGGATATGGTCAAATTACCATCCCTGATATCATGGGTTTGAATTAATTTCCCTAAAGCTGAATAAATGGCACATTGCTGGTATGTATCAGATTCAATATGCACTTTACCAGTGGATGGATTGGGAAATACTGCAAACTCATTATGTATATGAAGGCCTGATTTTAAAGCACCTATGCTGACATCGGTATAAAAAAGAGCATTGCCGGCTAAAGAACTGTAACCGTCTGTAACCAGGATATATTGTCCGGGTTGTAAATCTGCAGAAAAGCTGAAATCAATGCTGTCGGTGGCACACCCCATGTATGAACCGGAATTGTTTGGGGGATCACTGGTTGGGCTTCCGCCAATGCCGGTACAATCTACACCGTTCCATGCATAAACAGCTACCTGCACAAAAAAATCAGATGGGGGAGACCCTTCATGACCAAACATATTCACGTTTGTGAAATTAATGGTGTATGGTTGCTCATCGTCGTTGTCAACGGTAAAATGATAGAAAACTTCATTGTCAGAAATTGTCCAGTTACATTCCTCCGGAGCAGGTAAACTATCGGGTTTTCCTAAAATATTACATATTCCATCGTATAAAGGTACTGCTCCCATGCATGTATCTTCCTGCAATGACATTCGTTCACTTACAGCCAGAAATAATTTTTGGTCCATATCGTTTTGGTCCCATACGCGCAAATACAAAGTGTCACCTGGTGTAATTCCGTTGATTTGTTCCCAGCGTATTTCCATGTTTACAAACTGCCCCAGTGAATCTGATTCAAAACAGGAAAGCAATTCCAATTCATCACACGAAAAGCCGGAATAAACGGCAAGTGCAGGTTCTGAAACGTCCGGAACAGGAACATTGTCAGAATTAAACACATGAAAACTAAGCCCGGTTACACTGGCGGGCACGATCAATTTGTACCACAGGTCTTTTGCCCCCTGGGTGTTTTCCATACACGGCGGGACGTTATAATCTGAAGCTGTTGCGTTTGCTAAATCAAAATCATGAAGTACCATTGTACCACATGTCCCGTAATCTTGAAAATCAAGAAATGGTGCTGTGTCACATGTGTTTTGTGCAAGGGATGCAAGCGACAGGCTAAATAAAGAAATAAAAAGTATGAGTTTTTTCATAATACGAAGGTGTTAATTATATTTATTTGTCGAATGTAACACATTTTTTGATGTATTTCAAAATAAATTTTAGTGTAAAGTTCTTTTGCGTTTCTTTGTGACCTTGCCCCGCGACAGGCTGGTTTGCGTTTCTTTGCGCTACAAGAATTAAAAGTACCGCAGAGCTACGCAAAGTAGTCGATAAGTTTCGCAAAGCAGATATTTATATTGTTATATATATATAATTTGCAACAATGAATTTATATCAGTTCATATCCTGAACCCCACCACCGTAATACCGTCCCCGCCGAAACGGATGTCTTCATCGCCGAAATATTCAACGGATTGGCAGCTTGATAAGTGGTCGCGTATTGCCTGCCTGAGAATGCCACCGCCTTTGCCGTGCAGTATTTTTACTTCTTTAATTCCCAATACCTCAGCGTCATCGATAAACGCCACAAGTTTACTCAACGCTTCATCCACGCGCATCCCACGCAAATCAATGTTGGATTGAAAGTTCATGATGTTATTCATGTATTGGCTGCCGGCAGTTTTATGTTGTTTTTTCTCGGACAGGATTTGTTCTTCGGATTTTACAAGCTTGTTTTTGTCAATGGTGCTGATGAGGTTCCCGATGTTGACCACATAGTTCTTGTCGCCGATATCCATCACTTCACCATATTTATCAAGATGTTTAATGTAAACTTTGTTTCCAATCCTGATTTCCTTATCTGCCAGATTGGGAGGTTGTTGTTTCTTTTGTTTGGGTTGTTGACTTATGCTGTTTTTGAAATTGCGTATTTCTGCCGGTTTTTTTGGGGTAATGTCCTGATGTGAGATCTTCTTTTCTTTGTCCTTTAATTGTTGACGTGCTGCCCTGGTTTTCTCTTTTTCAGCATTGGCCTGTTTGATTTTCCGTATCGTGTTTTCAATTTCTTTGTTTGCCGATTGGATGATGTTTTCCGCTTCGGCTTTTGCTTTGTCAAGTATCTTTTTCTCTTGTCGTACAAATCCCTGGTAAGCAACGGAGTGCCTGTTTATTTCTGCATCCAGTTGTTTTTGTTTTTGGTCGATTTCTTTTCGTTTGTTTTCCCAGTATTTTTTGTCTTTAATGACTTTTTTGAGGTGCTTGTCGAAGTTGAATTTTTCGCTGCCTGTTTTTGTGCGTGCCAGTTGGATGATGTCGTTGGGAATGCCGCTTTGTTTTGCAATATCAAAGCTGTATGATGACCCCGGGATGCCGGTTTGTAATGTGTACAGGGGTGTCATTGTTTCATTGTCTATCAACATGGCAGCGTTTTCAAGTCCGGGGTAATTGCTGGCAAAGTGTTTCAGGTTGCCGTAGTGTGTGGTAATGATGCCGATACAGCGTTTGTCTGCAAAGTGCTGGAGCATCGCTTCGGCAATGGCAGCGCCCATGTCGGGTTCTGTGCCGCCGCCAAATTCATCAATCAGGATCATGCTGTTGTTTCCGGCATGGTCAAGCATGAATTTCATGTTTTGCAGGTGGGAGCTGTAGGTACTCAGATCGTTTTCCAGGTTTTGGTCATCGCCGAGGTCAAGAAAAATATCGTCGAGGATTTTTATTTCCGAATTTCCACCTAGCGGGGCCTGCATGCCACACTGCAACATGTATTGTATTAGTCCTGCTGCCTGCAGGCACACGGTTTTGCCCCCGGCATTGGGGCCGGATATGACAAAAATGGATTGTTTCTCATTGAATTCAATATCAAAGGGAACGACTTCTTTGTCTCGCTCCATGTAGTTCAATACCAGCACCGGATGCCTGGCTTTGTGGTATTTCGTGTTTCCGTCTCTATTGATGGCGGGTTTTATTGCCTCAAGTTGCATTGCAAGTTTTGATTTGCTGCGATGAAAATCCATCCTGACAAGGACATCTGACGCAGCTTCAATATCTGGTTTGTAATCCCTTATGATGTCAGTTAATTCTGCAAGGATGCGTTGTTTCTCTTTGAGGATATCGTGTTCCAGGTTTTTTAACTGGTAATGATATTGCGTGATGCGTTCCGGCTCAATATATACGGTTTTGCCGGATGCCGATTCACCAACAATGATGCCGTGCAAATTGCGTTTGTGTGTGGCGTTAACAGGAATGGCCATGTAACCGTCAATTACCGCAACTGACGTGTCTGTATCTGTCCAGCCTTTGGCTGTCACCTGTTGCAAAATTTTGTCCAGCTCGCGTGAGATTTGAGTTTCAATGTCTTTTTGCTTGCTGACAGCAGCTTGTAATTCTTTGCTGGCGGATGATTTGATTTTTCCCTTGCTTGTAAATATCCGGCGTATTTCATCTTTGACGTAATGGGGAAAATTTAAACTTTCCAGCTCATCCCTGATGACCGGAAAATTCTCTTTGTTGAGTTTAGAGTTATACCTGAGGCAGGCATTCAGCACAAAAAGTACTTTATAAATGGCATCAAATTCGGATTCGCTCAGTACCGACTCCGGGTTATCCATTCGTGTCAGGGACGGGTTGATGTCAGGAAATCCGGTGAGGGGAAAGTTATCGTAAAACAAAAGTATTTGCTTGTATTCTTCGGTGTAATCAAGCGTTTTGTTGATGTTCCCGGCATCTGTCATAAAGTGCATGTCATCCACAAGCCTTTTTGTGGCATCACTTTGGCACGCCCCTTTCAGCTTGTTTCTCAGCTTGTCAAAACCAATTTTTTCTTCAAAAATTTCCGGATAAATCATACTGCAAAAATACAAAAAATCACCGTTTTGTTCATATAATGACCCTAGTTTTTTAGCACAAATTCCAAATGCCAACTTTTTAATGGTGAGCCTGAATGTAGAAATTTGATTTCTCCACATTCTGTCATAAAATTTTATACTTTTGCATGTCATAAAGAAAAAATTTATGGGACTGAATTGTGGAATCATCGGACTGGCAAATTGTGGAAAAACCACCTTTTTTAATTGTATGTCAAATACCAAAGCAGAGGCAACAAGTTATGCTTTTGCCACTAATAAATCCAACATAGCGATGATCAATGTGCCTGATCCGCGTTTATCTGAGTTGACGAAATTGCAGCCAACGAAAAAGGTAGTTCCGGCTACGGTTGAAGTTGTGGATGTCCCCGGACTTACCAAAGGTTCAAGCAGAGGGCAGGGGGTAGGCAATGCATTTCTCAATGACATCAAAAGCAGCGATGCGCTCATTCATGTATTGCGTTGTTTTGATGATGAAAATCTGTCTCATGTTGATGGTGCTGTTGATCCTGTCAGGGATTGGGAAACCGTGAATTTCGAGTTACAGGTAAAAGACCTGGAGACTGTGGAACGCAAGATGGACAGACTGGAAAAACTGGTAAAAACCGGAGATAAAGATGCAAAAAAAGACCTTGAAACCCTGCGTGTTTATCATCAACACCTGGATGACTTGTTACCTGCTCGCACTGCTCCGGTTAAGGATGAAGAGTCTCATGTGATTGATGATCTGTTTTTGTACTCCGCAAAACCTGTGATGGTAGTATGCAATGTGGATGATAACCATGTCACAGAAGACAATAATTATGTTATGCACGTGCGGCAAGCATTAAAAGATGAAAACATCAAAATTCTCCGCATAGCTGCCGGTATTGAATCTGAAATTGCAGAATTGGATGATGAAAATGAACGCAGAGAGTTTCTTGATGACTACGGCCTGGCAGAGCCCAGTGTAGATGTTTTGATAAGAGAGGCTTATGATATGCTTAACCTGCAGTCGTTTTTTACCATTGGTGAAGAAGAGAACAGGGCATGGACCATTCGCAAAGGTATGACTGCTTCTGAAGCAGCCGGAGTTATACATTCTGACCTGCAAAAGGGATTTATACGTGCTGAGGTGATGAAATACAAAGATTTTGTCAGCCTCAGAAGCGAACAGGCCGTTAAAGAAGCCGGAAAATTTTTTATTGAAGGGAAAAATTACGTGGTACAGGACGGTGATATTTTGCATGTTCGTTTCAATGTCTGATGGTTTTTTATGAAAAACTTATCGCATGCTCATGTCTATAATTTGAATGCCCCTTTTTTTTAGTATTTTGTTTGTCATGTAAGTAAAATCAAAAATCCATTTTTATGAGAATAACGTCCGAATGGCAGGAAGGATTCAAATCGGTGATTAACAACGGCCGTAACCACAGAGTTACCGTTGATTTACCGTACCTGCAACATGGTAAAGATGAAGGGCCATCATCACTGGAACTGGCTGTGATGGGATATGCAGGTTGTGTTACCACCGTTTATAAAATGATGGCAGAAAAATTAAAAGTAGAGGTTTTCGCTATGCGTTGTGTCATCAACACAGAGTATAATGGCAAAACAATAGGGAAAGCAGAGATACTGTTGGAATTGATTTCTGATCATCCGGCAGAACTATTGAAAAAAGCATATAAACTTACACAGAACAATTGCCCGGTTGGCATTTTATTCAAAAATTCAGGTGTGGATATCACGTATAATATCAGTATTCAAAGAAAAACTCAATAGTTTATTTTCCTGGACAGTTTTTTATCACTTCAGGTGAAATGTTGTTTTTTCCGTAGGCTTCATCGAAAGCCTGGCTGAATTCCTGTGCCAGATATTTGGCAGCCATGTGATAGTCATCTTTGTCTTTCCATGTGTTAACAGGGTTCAGTATCACGGTGGGAACGCCGGGTACTGATTGGGGTACGTTAAGATGAAACAGTTCATCAGTTTTATATTCTACACTTTCCAGTTTGCTGCTGAGGGCAGCTTCTACCATTTTTCGTGTCAGGTTCAGGTCAATACGCTTTCCAATGCCATATTTTCCACCTGTCCAGCCTGTGTTTATTAAGAATACATTGGTATTGAATTTTTCCATTTTTCTTCCCAGCATCTGTGCATAAACTGATGGGAGTCCAGGCATAAAGGGTTGCCCGAAAAACCTGCTGAAAGTGGCTACAGGTTTAGTAATTCCGGTTTCCGTTCCTGCCAGTTTTGATGTATATCCCATCAAAAACCACAACATGGCCTGGTGTTTGTCAAGCTTGGAGACAGGGGGCAATACCCCGTATGCATCAGCTGTAAGAAACAGAATCGTGGAAGGATGGTCAGCTGTGCTTGATTTTTCTATGTTGGGAAGAAATGTCAGCGGATAGGAGGCACGTGAATTTGGAGTGAGTCTGTCATCATTGAAATTAAAACTCCCATCAGGGTATATCATGGCATTTTCTACAATCGCACCGTGATTAATGTAATCATCCTCGTGCAGTACTGCATCGTAAATATCAGGTTCCTTATTGGGATCAATGTCAATCATTTTGGCATAACATCCATTCTCAAAGTTGGCAATGCCATTATCAGACCAGCCGTGTTCATCATCTCCGAGCAATGCCCTTTTTGGGTCCGCTGAAAGTGTGGTTTTACCTGTGCCGGACAAGCCAAGAATGAGAGCGGATTTTCCGTCTTTGCCAACATTGGCGCTGCAGTGTAAAGGAAGCACTTTTTCAAATGGCAGGTAATAATTCATGATGGTAAACATGAGTTTTTTAACACTGCCCAGATAAGCTGAACCAATAATAATACCCATCCTGCGGTCAAAATCCATTGCTACGATCATGTTTGTTGTTCGTCCTTCTTTTGTTTGCCGCAGTTTCCATTCGTATCTTTTTCTGTCAAGCTTGTGATATGGCAGGCTGATTAGCGTGAATTCTTTATCATGAAAACATGATTTTCTGAGGTTTTTGGGAACAGGCCTGAACATATTATCCGAAAACAAAGCTGTAAGTGCATGGTCTGTAACGGTTTTTACAGGCAAAGCAAAATCTTCTGATGCACCAATTACCCTGTCAGTGATGTAAAGGCTTTTACTTTTGTTAATGATCTTTTCTGCATCATCAAATACCATGTCGAACAAGCCTTCAGTCATTGGCAGGTTGTTGGGCGAATTCCAGTCTATGTGGATTTGAGAGACAGGTCTTTTTACGATAAGCGTATCTTTGGGGCTTCTTCCGGTAGATTCTGGTGGTGTCCAGGTAGCCAGGCAACCATTTTGGGCTATTAAACATTCTTTGTTGCTTACACTTGCTTTGATAATATCCTCACGTGATATGTTGTCATAAATACCCGGATGTTTTTCAAGTGTTTCTGTTAACCTATTGTATAATTTCTTCATGGGGCTGTTAATTAGTGTTTGTCAATAAAGTAAGTGTCTGGTGCAGAAATTTTGTGCAAACGAGGGCAGAGTCCAGCCGATGTCCTGCGATGTACTGAGCGCAGTCGAAGGGTTGTTTGAGCTATGTCGAGAGCGATGTATTGAGCGATGTCGAGAGCAGCCAAAATTATAATGTTCGAGTTTAAGGCTTGCGATGTTTTGGAAATATAGGAGCTTACTGATGTAAATGATTGTTTTCAAAACAAGCATAACGCAAAAACCGGACATTCTGTACAGACACTATTTACATGTTTTTATCAAAAAACAAAAGTAAACAATAATAACATGAAAAAAACAGTTTTATAGCAGGTTTTACCCTCTGGTTTTATGACAAAATCCAGGTCTTTTTTTCTTATTATTCTTTTTTGATTCTTACCAGCACATCATCCTTGTTAATGATATCGCCTTCTGTGAAATTGATTTCTTCAATGGTGCCGTTTGCAGGGCTGTCAATGCTGTGATAAGATGACCTTGATTCAATATAGCACAAACGTTGATCAGTCTTTACTTTATCACCAACTTTAATTTTTTCTGATTCCAACCCCAGGCTTAAGTCCAGATAAACTTTTCCATAATATGGTGAGCTGACTTCTTCTGCATTATTGGAAGAACTTTTGGATTTACTTACTGATGCATTGGTCTTTATTTCCCTCTTTTTGTTCTTCAGGTCATGTAGTTCTTTGATGAATCGTTTTTTAGCTATGCCCTTTTTGTAGTCTCTGTATTGTCTGTCATGCATTGCGAGCTCAAAAAGTTCTTCATCATTTTCGCCGGTATCCCAACCGTTTTCCTCCATTTCTTTCCTGTATTTATCCAATTCATCGGGATAGTTGTCCTGTGGGACGCCGGTATAGAATTCCCTGCCTTGTTCTTCAGCGAGCTGTATGATTTCAGGGGCAAGTGGCCCTGGCAGTTTTCCGGCCTTTCCAAGCAGCATATCCCATGTGTTGTTATCAATGGTTTGAAAACGCTCTTTCCCCTGATACAGGCTCATGATATTCAGTAATGCCACATTTTTAACATACTGGCTAAATGGTGTTACAAGCGGTGGATAGCCCATTTTTGGCCATACATAATTCACTTCATCAAACAATTTAACAAGCAATTGATCCAGGCTGATAGGGCTTTTCCCCTGTGCTTCCAACTGCGAATTGATACCGGCATGCACACCTTCAAGATCTGCCATCATGCTGCCCATCATGCCGCCTGGCAATCCGGGGGCGATCATCAAAGATGACATGTAGCGGTTTTTGGGATTTATCCAGTATCCCAAAAAATCATCAATAAATTCTTGTGACAGGGCGCGGGCTTCCATGTAGGCTTTCATGTTGATGTCTTTTACCAGAAACCCTGCATCTTTTAACATGTTTTGTATGGTTATGATATCAGGATGAACCATACCCCATGACAACGGTTCCATAGCAGTATCCAGATAATCTGCACCAGCTTTTGCCACTTCCAGCATTGAGGCAACAGAAAATCCGGGGCCTGAATGTCCATGGTATTGTACTATCAGATCAGGATATTTGCCTTTGATGGCTTTTACCAATTTACCTAAAAAGACAGGGCGTCCTATGCCCGCCATATCCTTTAAACATATTTCATCTGTCCCGTATTCCACAGCGTGGTCAACAACATTCATGTAGTAATCAACCGTATGGATTTTGGAATGTGTAATGCTCAATGTGGCCTGTGATATCATGCCTGCTTCTTTGGCATATTTGATTGATAACTCCAGGTTCCTATGATCATTCAAACCGCAAAATGAACGGGCTATATCAACTCCCTGAGCTTTTTTAACTTTAAACATCAGTCTGCGGACGTCTTTGGGAACAGGGTACATTCTTATTCCATTCAATGCTCTTTCTAACATATGTGTTTCGATGCCTGCTTCATTGAATGGTTTGACCCACTCCCTGACAGCTTTGTTCGGATTTTCCCCAAACAACAGGTTGACTTGTTCAAATGCACCGCCGTTTGATTCAATCCTGTCAAAACAACCTATATCTATAATGGCGGGGGCAATGCGTTTTAATTGATCTGCTGTGGGAACATATTTTCCCGATGATTGCCACATATCCCTGTACAACAGGCTGAATTTAATTTCCTTTTTCATAATAATCACTTTTCTTTCTCTTCACGTTTCATCAGAAAATAATTTACCAAGGTAAAAATAAGAAATGATAAATAAAAACAACAATTTTTTATTTTTTTTAGAAAACCATGTAATCAGTTGTGAAACAAAAAGATAAAAAACAAAAAGCCATCTGGTTTTCAGATGGCTTTTTGGGGAATACCGGTTTATTTTGTTATGATCAGTTTATCCATAAACAGATTCTGGGCGTCATAGCTCAAAACTTTCAGCATATAAGCCCCTGGTGGTAAATCTGGAGTCTTATACACATCTTTTGTTGTCACTTCAGAAGATACTTTTTTACCTTCAATGGTATAAATCTGTATGGTTACAGATTTGTCTGTAAGTTCAGATACATCAACCCATGCATGCGATTCTGCAGGATTGGGGTATAATAGTATCGAACCAATATTATCTTGAATAACAGCATTGGAAGTAGATACCGTGACGGTATCTGTATGTTCACATTCTGTGTTATCCCCGATAATAACCACATAATCTCCTGCGCAAAGGTCTTCCTGCTCAGCTCCGAACGCATTTATGGGATCTTCCCAGTAATATGAATATGGAGGTACACCTCCAGTGGCAAATGCAGAAATTGAGCCATTGCAATTCTCATTGATATCCGGTTCTGTATCAACATCAAGTTCAATATCAGAGACAGTAATGGTGATGTGGTCTTCAAAGATATTGCCACAACCGTCTTCAATTTCTACCCAGAAGTCATTTTCACCTGATGGAGGTATCACGGTGATTTCAGGATCATCTTCTCCGTTCCACCATGTGAATGTAGCATTATCAACACTTGCTTCAGCCGTGAGGGTTATCTCCCCGGGTGATTCACAGTAAGTTGTTGATGTATTGATGATTCCCGGAGAGTGGTTGATATTCACCTGGTTGGGAACGGTAACTTCCGTGGTAAGATAACATCCGATGCTGTCAACAATTTTTACATAATAATCTTTTGGACACAGGTTTGGAATCAGCGGGTTTTGGGTGTATGTCAGACTGTCTTCAAAATAAAAGTAATCGGCATTTGCATAAATATAAGTAAATGGTTCAAAATCGTTAATGACGTTGATTTCCATGCTTCCGTCACAAGCGTTGTGGCAGGAAACTTCTTCAACATCAATGTTTTCAAGTTGCATACTGGATACCCTGACGGTCACAGAATCATACACTTCGTTGCCGCATATATCGGAAATGGTTACCGAGTAAGTTTCTATGCCTGGGGTGGGTTCTATTGTGATCGTGTTTCCGGTTTCACCTGTACTCCAGTCATAATAGGCAGGGCTTATGTTGACTTCCCCTACCAGATCAAGTGTTTCGGGTGGTTCTTCACCGCAATAACTGGTTTGTACATCTTGTATTCCCCCTTTAATGCTTTCGGCATCGTAAATATTGATGGTATCAAGTACTGAATTTCCGCCGGTGTTTCCACAGGGACATGATGTCCAGAATTCCAGGATCATGGTTTCGGTGCCTTCTTCAATGCCATCGTTGAATGCTGTGTACCAGATGGTATCATAATTAGTGTATGGTGCCATGTAGGCGGAATCAACAATTTCAGAAACATCTACCCCTTCGTCGGCGGTGCTGCCGGCATGCCAGTCAATATAAATAACCACCTCTTCGTCTTCAGGGGAATTATCTGCACGTTCAAGCACAAAATAATTGGTACATCCTTCATACAGATCGGCATCGGTCCCAACATCCGAGTGATTTATGGCATTGATTTGCACGCCGCTGGTAAAACTGCCGGATTCAATGAATACGCCGCTGTCATAAGCACTATCCCCGGCGTCTCCAATAGCGAGCTTAATATGGTAAGTTTCACATGGCGTAACAATGGCTTCAGCCGTTAAATTAACTGAAGCCCCGTCGTATTCGATGACATGATTGTAAGCATCGCCTGTGCCACCACTGCCACCTGTAGGCCCATTATACCATGTGCCTGTGTTGTAAAGGTTGTCAATGGTTACAGGGCTTCCGTTTGGTAACAAAGCAATGTTTTCAGCGTTGTTGGTATAAGGCCCATTAATACCAGGGCCTGAAATAAAAAATCCAAACACATCATTAAACGATGAATTGGCATATTCCGGAAATTCTTCAGAACCAAAAATGTAGTTAAAACGGATGGTGTCGCTGGCCGGTACAAAATCAAACTCAATGACCGTAGCATCATTTATTGAATAAGTAATCAGGTCATCCAGATCGGGATCGGAACCGCTGCCAAGGTTGCCTCCCTGATTAGTTGAGTTATCAGGCCCTTCGGCATTTTCAATTTCCCCGGAGGCCATTATCAGGCCTGATTCAAAAGGGAAATCCGGGCTGGTGTTTGTAAATGCGCCAAATCCTGAGGAGCCATTTGTTGTAACATTAGATGCCGTAACGCACCCTGTAATTAATGAATCTTCAATAAGCACTTGTGCTGAAATGCCATCGTGCGTTTGTAAGTACGGTTGAGCGTTTGTTTTCAAAGTAAACAATGAAACAAACACAACAATTATTATTACAGCCTGTTTTTTCATGATAATAAACTTTATTTTTATTTTAATGTAAAGATACAAAAATTAAAAAATATACAAAAATATTTTTTAATTTTGTGGTCATGAGTAGATTAATGGGCATTGATTATGGTTTTAAACGCACGGGTGTCGCAGTTACAGATACCATGCAAATGATTGCTACCGGGCTTGAGACCGTACATACAAAAAACCTGTTTGATTATTTGTCTGATTACCTGAAAAAAGAGGACGTGGAATGCATTGTTTTTGGTATGCCTACACGAGATGATGGCAGCCCTTCAGAGCCGGTACCACAAATTATTGGTGCCATGCGGAAATGCCGTAAACTTTTTCCAGGGATAAAGGTTGTATCTCACGATGAAAGTTATACATCCAAAATGGCATTTCAAACCATGATTGATGGTGGTGTAAAAAAGAAGAAACGGCGTGATAAAGCATTGGTTGATAAAATCAGCGCGACAATTATTTTACAGTCTTATATGGAAAGTCACTAGATTGTTACCGTGAAGGAACGAAAGCAAGTTAAATTTTAGAATATAGTAAAATTTTTATAATTTTGTGTTTCTCCGCTATGCGGTGAGTAGTTATTTTTGTTTATGCTGCCTATGGAAATTAACAATAACAGATAATCATGATATATCCCATTTATTTATATGGTCATCCGGTGCTCCGAAAAAGAGCAAAGGAAATAGACACAGGGAACATGGAGATCAAACAACTGGTAAATGAGATGTTTGAAACCATGTATAAAGCTCATGGAGTAGGTCTTGCAGGGCCTCAGATTGGAAAGCCTTTGCGCTTATATGTGATTGATGCCACTCCAATGGCTGAAGCACATCCCGAACTTGAGGGGTTTAAAAGGGCGTTTATCAATCCCGAAATTATTGAACACAGCGAAGAAACCACTGCTTTTGAAGAAGGCTGCCTGAGCATTCCAGGAATCTATGAGCAAGTGAAACGATATAAAACCCTTACCATGAATTACCTGGACGAAAATCTGCAGAAAAAAACAGAGGATTTTATTGGTATGCAGGCTGTGGTAGTCCAACATGAATATGATCACCTGAATGGTGTGTTGTTCACAGACAAAATTGCACCGTTGAGAAAAAGGTTGTTGAAATCCAGGCTTGCAGCCATTGCAAAAGGAAAAACGAAAACTGAATATAAAACAGTAATACGATGATAAGCAAACAACATTTTGTTTTATTTATTTTTGTGGTGTTTTTATTATCTGCTTGCAATCAACAAGGCAAGGAGCAGAGTACAGAAACAGAAACAACTGAACAGGAGGCAGAAACAGTGCAAAGTAAAGATGAGATGCAAAAGCAAATTATAAAGCATGAAAAAGTTTTGCATGATGATGATGAATTGGATGTATCGAAAGCCAATGACATGATCCGGCTTTATCTGATGTATGCATCTCAATATAAACACGACAGCCTGGTCCCTGAATATCTTTTCAAGGCAGCTGAACTGGCAATGAATGTGGACAGGCCTTATGATGCTGTGGCATACCTTCAGCGAATTGACAGAAATTATCCCGGTTTTAATAAGTTGGCACTTGTTATTTATCTTACAGGATTTATTTATGACAGCATGCTCAACAAAGATGATACTGCTGAAACCTATTATGAGCGTTTTTTGGATGATTGGCCGGAGCATCCCAGAGCAGAAGAAGTAAGGATGCTAAAAACTTATCTTCACATGAGCGATAAAGAGCTCGTGGAGAAGTTTGAAAAAAGCAATGAAAAACCATAGTGATATGACATTGGCGGCATGAAACCAGTGACATTACACTGACTGCAATATATTGAAACAGGAGTGAGTCTGCATGACCAAATAAAAACCATGCCTGTTGTGCGTTTGCTTATCCCTTTTATGGCAGGCGTTGTATTGGTATTGAAAACAGCTTTCGAGTCAGGAATGCCCCCCGTTCTGGTTTTTGGTGTGTTGTGCCTTGTGTATTTGCGCTTCGAAACGCGCCTGTCCTTTTATTATCCTGGACGCTGGATCAGTTATGTACTGGTATTTTTGTTTTTATTTTCTGCAGGTGCTTTTTTGGCATCGGATAAGCTTGACAAAGTGAATCCGGTCAGTTTACCTGATGATGCACTGCTCATTGCAGAAATCCAAAAACCACCAAAGGCATCTGAAAAGGCCTACAGTACAGACATTTCAGTGCAGGCTTACAGGTATAAAGATGAGTGGTTTGACGGGGATGGATTGGCCCGGGTATATTTTCAAAAAGACAGCATGGCAAAAAATGTAAAACCCGGTATGTTGATTGCCTTTCAACCCGATTTTGATACAGTTTCGAATACCGGAAACCCTGAAGAATTTGACTATGCCAAGTACATGATGTACCACATGATGGCTTCCAGTACCTATCTTAAGTCCGGAAGCTGGAAAGTCATTGATCAGACTGAGATCAGCGGGCTAAAACGACAGATGATCAGCTTGCGAACGCATTTGCTTGATATATACAGAAAGGCCGGGCTTGAAGGTGATGAGTTTGCTGTTGCTGCCGCATTGAGCCTGGGATACAAAGATAAACTCCACGACAAGTTACGGCATGCTTATTCGGCATCGGGGGCAATGCATGTGCTGGCCGTCAGCGGGTTGCATGTAGGGATTATTTATATGGTCATGTATTTTCTCCTGTCTCCGCTGCGGCGCAAAAAGAAACTTATGTATTTACAGGTTGTAATAATTGTCATCGCCATTTGGTTTTACGCTTTGCTCACCGGGATGTCACCATCGGTAACCAGGGCAGCTGTGATGTTTAGTTTTATCAGTGCAGGGTCATTGTTTAAACAGTACATCAACATATACAACATTCTGGCTGCTTCTGCATTTGTTACCATTGCAGTGAATCCGTTTGTCATCACAGAACTCGGGTTTTGGTTGTCCTACCTTGCTGTATTGAGCATCGTTACGTTCTATAAACCAATATATAGATTGTTGAACGTTCGAAACCGCATCCTGGATAAATTGTGGTCGCTGGTAGCCGTTTCCATTGCTGCACAAATAGGCACTGCCCCGTTGACTGTATTTTACTTCCATCAGTTTTCAAATTACTTTATTCTCACCAATATTTTGGTGATTCCTGTGGTTACCATCATTGTGTATGCAGCCATGCTTGTGTTTTTGGTGTCTTTTGCATTACCGGTGCTGGCAGTTTATGCCGGTCAGGCAATGGCTTTCCTGGTAGGCGTGCTCAACAAGCTGGTTTTTTTTATCGAAGGCATGCCGGGGGCAGTTTCTGAACAATTATACATTACCCCATTACAGATGTTGATCCTGTACATGATTATTGTGTCCGGTGCCCTTGTATTGATGAAAGGAAAAAGGCAATATGCATGGGCCGTTACGGGATTATTGATAATCATGTTGAGCATTGGTATTTTCCGGGACCTGAAATTCGTGGAACAACAAAAATTGCTTGTTTATAATATGAGAAATCAAACTGCCATCAATTGCATCGTGGGGAATGATAATGTTTTGTTTACCGATGCAGCTGGGGAAAACAGAAATAAATTGGATGAGCGATTGTCAAACTATTGGCTTTCCGAAGGCCTGAAGAAAGAAAAATTTGTTGATTTAAATAAAACCGGGGGCAGGTACATGTTTTCCAGTATGTTTTCCATTGATAATCCTTATATTTTCATGAAAGACCTGTACATTGGTTTTAAGGATATTAAGATGCTGATAATCAGGGATGATCGCTATAGATACATGATAAGCCAAAATCCATTGGAGCTGGATTACCTTGTTTTGTCATCGGGGGCTGACGTTGAAGCATCCACATTGCACCGGCTTTTTTCGTTTAAAAAACTCATCATTGATGCCTCATTTCCCTATTATAAAAAGGAAAAAATCAAACAAGCAATGGCAAAACACAATATTCCTGTACATGATGTTGTTAAAAACGGAGCTTTTGTTGTAGATTTACAGGCAAAATAATTTTTTTGAGAAGGTGAATGTTTAAAACGTATATAATATTTTTATGAAAATAATCATTTCAGGAGCAGGGGAGGTTGGAAAATACCTTGCACAAATGTTGACAAAAGAAAAACACGATACCATCGTTGTTGATACAAACAAGGATAAGTTGAAGGTTGTAGAAACCCAATACGATTTGATGACAATTACGGGATCATCATCCTCTTTTAAAACCCTTGAGGATGCCAAGATAAAAAATGCGGATTTGTTTATTGCAGTTACCCATTCGGAAGAAATAAATCTTATATCAGCCATGTTGGCAAAACGACTTGGAGCCAAGAAAACCATTGCACGTATAGATAATCTTGAATATATTGATCCATTGCGAAAACTGCACTTTATCAATATGGGGGTTGACAGGATGATTTATCCTGAAAGAATTGCAGCTAAGGAAGTGGTGGCATTGGTCAGGGAAACCGGTACAACGCAGGTTTTTGAATTTTCGGACGGACGTTTAAATTTGTTTGTTGTTCATTTGTCCGAAGATGCTCCAATAATAAATAAAACACTGAAAGAAGCAACGGAAGTAAGCAAATCTATTGATTACCGGGCAGTTGCCATTACCCGTAGCGGTAAAACCATTATCCCTTCCGGGGATGATGTATTGATGGCTGGTGACCATGTATATGTTATTACCAGCCCTGTTGGAATTGATAAGCTGATGAAGTTTGCTGGAAAGCAAAAAGACAAATTTGATGATGTTATGATCCTGGGAGGTAGCCGTATTGGGCAGAAAGTTGCAAATGAACTGGGGAAGAGTTGTAAGATCAAATTGATCGAAAATGACGAAAACAAAGCCCTGCTGCTGGCTGACAAGCTTGATCATTGCCTGGTTATCCATGGCGATGGCCGGAATATGGATTTGCTGGAAGAAGAGGGCATCAGAGATATGGATGCCTTTGTTGCTGTTACCGGGGATTCAGAAACCAATATTTTATCATGTATGCTGGCTAAGAAGCTGGGTGTAAAGAAAACAATTGCTGAAATTGAAAATTTCAATTATTTTGATTTTGCTCAGAAAATGGGCATTGATTCGATCATCAACAAAAAACTCAGTGCAGCTTCCCGTATTTATTCTTTTACCATGCACGCCGAAGTGTCTTCTATAAAATGCTTAACAAGTACGGATGCAGAATTAATGGAATTTGTGGTAAAAGAAAAAGCCAGGGTAACCAAAGATATCCTTCGTAATTTGGAGTTTCCTGAAAATGCCATTATAGGAGGGGTGGTCAGAGGCAGGAAAAGTTTCATTGCTACTGGTGATACCCATATTATCGCAGGAGATAAAGTGGTTGTTTTTACCTTACCCGGTTCAATAAAGAAGGTAGAAAAATTCTTTTCTTGAGTTGTCTCCATTTACAGGTATGGGATGATTAATTCCAGCTGCATGGACCTTGAGCCTTTTATAAGTATTTGCCGGTTGCTTAAATCGGTCTTTTGTAGTAGCAACTTTAAACTATCTGTATCAGGGACAAAGTGGTAATCGTATGCATCTTTTAATTTGAAAAATTCCGGACCGCACAGATATGCTTCTTTAAAGCCCATTTGATTAATCAGTTCCAGTATCTCCCTGTGGAATTTATGTGAGGTATTCCCAAGTTCTTTCATGTCACCCAATATGAGGGTTTGTGCTTTATTGTTGTTATAAAAATGTTTTATTGCAAGCTCCATGCTGGTTGGGTTTGCGTTGTACATGTCAAGGAACAGCTCATTGTTGTCTGTAATTTTTATTTCCGATCGTTGATTTGCCGGTGTATATTGTTCAATGGCTTTGTTTATGTTATCATGAGGAACATTAAAGTAAGCAGCTATGCATACGGCAGACAGAATGTTTTCGGCATTGTATGAACCAAATAATTTTGATACACATTCACCTTGCATGCTTTTTGTTTTCCAGCGTACACCAACGTATCCCTGGTGTGTAAGATGTTGTCCTCTGCAAAATGCTTCTTTGGACATAAAACTGTATGTTATTGTTTTTTGTTCCCCCAGCATTTGTGTTAATAATGAATTATCCTGATTAACAAAAGTGACGCCTTCTGTTTTCTCAAGATACCTGTACAATTCAGCTTTTGCTTTTTTTACGCCTTCAAATGACCCAAAACCTTCAATATGTGCTCTCCCAACATTGGTTATCAGGCCAAAATCCGGTTGAGCTATTTCACATAATTTCGCAATTTCACCCGGATGATTTGCGCCCATTTCAATAATACTAAATTCTGTTGTATCGCTAATGTTAAGTATGCTCAAGGGAACGCCAATGTGGTTGTTCAAATTTCCGCTTGTTGCTGTGGTTTGGTAATACGTTTTGAGGATTGAAAGCATCAGTTCCTTGGTGGTTGTTTTCCCGTTGCTCCCTGTAATGGCGATGATTTTAGCAGGCATTAGCCGCCGGTGATGCACAGCAAGTTTCTGCAGGGCATCTAAACTGTTATCAACCAACAGGGTTTTACCGCTGATTTCATAATCAGGGTCATCAATCACAGCATAATATGCCCCCTTTTTAATCGCCTGAGCAGCATATTTATTACCGTTGAAATTGTCTCCTTTCAATGCAAAAAATACCATTCCGGGAGAGATATTACGTGTATCTGTACATACCCCTTCGGAATGAATAAAAATATTGTGCAAATTTTTGATATCCATATCGTAAAAAAGAAAACCCCATGCAAGTAACATGGGGTTGGCATTATAAATTAAAGTTTCATTATTCTTCGATTGTAGGTGACCCAACGCGTGTCATAGCACAGCGGAATCCCAGGTCTGCCCTTGATTTCTTTTCATCTAAGAAACGTCTTGATCCCGGGGTCATCCAGTATGCACGGTCTTTCCAGGAACCGCCTTTATAAACACGGGCACGGTCGGTAACAAGAGAAGTCATGCCTGTTCCTTTGTTGTCTTTTGGATTTGTCGGGTCGTATTCCCCTTTACCCCATTCTGAGTTTGCCCAATCGCCATCATTGTACATGGCATCAGTGGATTCAATATGTCGTACTGAATCTTCATCATATTCAACATGTTGCGAAAAACGTTCGGGTTCATTCCACCAGTCTTCTCCAGCGTCGGGAATAAGTGATTCAATATCACCGTCAAGAAAATTTCTGTTGTCAGCCCTTGTATAATTATCCCTGTTATAGGCGTGTTCTGCATCTACTGGTCTTTCAAGTATTTTACCTGTGATATCGAAATAATCTTCAGCTTCTGGAGTTAGTTCAATCATGCCATCATTGGGGTCCCTGATAACTTCTTTTTCTGTATAAACATTTCCCCGGAATGGGCGGAATTCTGCCATGTCAGAATAGGTGAGGTCACGATATACGTCCATTACCCATTCGTTTACATTGCCTGCCATACAGTAAAGCCCAAAATCATTTGGCCAGTAGCTTTTGACCGGTGCACAAATATCGGCTCCATCATTGAGCGCACCTGCAACACCCATATTATCACCACGGCCTCTCATAATGTTTCCCATGATCTGTCCACGATCGTCTGTACGGCTGTCATTACGAATATAATGTCCGTTCCAGGGATACAAACGACGTTCATAAATTCTTTCTTTGTGGTGATTTCCTATGTACGCCAATGCAGCATATTCCCATTCCGCTTCTGTAGGAAGCCGGTAACGCGGGAGGAAAATACCATCTTCGATACGAACCCATCTGCGGTCGTCGGCAAAAGCATCTTGTCTTCCTCTGCCACCACCACCACCACCACGGCGGCCTTCTTTCATTGTTGAGGGGTCTTCGTACAATTTCTCAACTTTACCGTCCGGGCCTCGTCCTGTTTCATCAATATGTAAATCCAGGTTATCGGCATATGCAAGGTAAGCATCAACATTAAAATGTTTTGATTGATCTTGTGGAGCGGCATAGGGATCTAAAATGCCTTCTCTGATCAGAATAAATTCATTGACCCTGTCAGTACGCCAGGATGAATAGTCTCTGGCTTGTTGCCAGCTCACTCCAACTACAGGATATTGTTCATAAGCCGGATGACGGAGGTATAAATCTACCATAGGCTCGTTAAATGCCAGGCGCTCACGCCAAACCAACGTGTCGGGCAATGCCTGACGGTAAATGTATCTGAAGTCTGTGGCATATACGTGTCGTAGCCAGTACAAATATTCCCTGTAATCAATGTTTGCGACTTCCGTTTCATCCATATAAAATGATGAAACGGTAACGCGTCGTGGTGTATTATTCCACTCAAACATCACGTCTTGTTCTGTACGTCCCATGGCAAATGTACCACCTTCAACAAAAATGAGGCCGGGGCCTGTCTCTTGTTCGTATCCCGGATGATTTTGAAAGCCACCAAAACGGGGATCATTGTAATGCCATCCAGTTGTGCTTGATGATTCTTTTTGGCATGATGCCAGCAAAAATGTACCAAAAATCACGAGCATTGAGAGACGGATAATATGTTTCATGACATTAAATTTTGTTTATACATTAATATATATAACTAAAATGACGGACAACTTATTGTTCTGTATTTTGATTTGGGTGGTTTACAATTGAATGTAAACCCAAATGTTACTTCATGAGCACCAAGTGTTGAGTTTTTTAGTTTGGAAACTGTTAAATCATAACTGTAACCTACTTTTATTTGATCTTGTCTGAATCCAACCAGCATTATAAATGAATCATAATGGAAATTGAAATTTTGACGTAGCCAGAAACCAGCTACAATTGATGTTCTGTTAACATATACCCCCCAGTTGAATTGCTGGAAGTCTCCTTGTTGGTGGAATAACAGCTGTGGAGCCAGTGATAACTCACCCCTTTTGAAATTCATTGCAGTGATTGGAATATCAGTACCAAAATGGACGGTAAATTTACGTGGAAGCACGGCATCACTACCCCTCAGGAATGACTCTGCAGGTTCGGTCAGGTGATGTACAGCAAGTCCGAAGAATGTTTTTTCACTGAAACCAACGAGCCCGGCAGAAAAATCAAAATAATTTTTGGTATCATCTACAATGCTTGGATCTTCATTGGTTGAGTATATAGGCCCGTATAAAGGATGTATCATGTCGGGAAAAATGAAATCCCATTCAATGGTTTTCATAATATAGGCTGCCTGGAAGCCTCCTGCTATTGCAAGGTTCCGTGTAACAGGCAGTGTATAAGAATACATGCCTGCTATGGTTGTGGCTGTGATGGTTCCGTCACCTTGTACATCGTTCATTAAAAGCAACCCTGCACCCCCTTTTAATGCATTAACATGTTGGTCATACGACAGGCTGTAGGTTACGTAGGTCTGAACCAGTGCAGGCCACTGATTGCGATAACTCAGGTTTACCCTTGGACACTTGTCAGAGCCCGTAAAAGCGGGATTCAAATAAAGCGGGTTTGCATAGAATTGCGAAAAATGTGCATCTTGTGCAGTAATTTTGCCGCTAAAGCCCATCAGAAGGCAAATCGTCAGGATGAATAATATTCGTTTAATCATGTTGTTGCTATTATTCCACAATGTGCAATTATACAAATAAATATTTTAAAAATCAAATCAGAGTTACAATAATACAATATTTTTATCGTTTAAAAAAATAAATCAGTGATAATTTATTATTTCGCATCGAATTTATTATTTCGCATCGAAAATATACATTTATTTTTAAAAAACATGAAAAAAATACTTTTGATTTCTTTTTTGATTTTATTTGCTTACTATGTTAAAACATTACAGGCACAAAATTATAATTTTTCTGATAAAATCAAATGGATGGGGATACAAAAGATTAGTGTTGATTCTTTAAACAGCATTGAAAGGCTCTCCTTTGTTGATGCTGCCTATTATGAACAGGAACAGATTCCGGTTTATTTTAATCAGATTGACTTGAAAAATGGTAAAGTTGTCGGTTTTTTATGGACAAAAAGAAAGGTTGAGCCTCTTGATCAAGATGAAAAGTTGCTTCTGAAAAGGTACAATATTAATTTACCGGATCAATTTGATGTTTCTTTTTCAAACAGCATTATCCGCAAACAGCATTATGCACATATTAATATGGTGCCGTTAAGAAAGAACCCCGATACTGGTGAGCCTGAAAAATTGATTGAATTTTCTTTAAAATTGCAATATGAACAATTGCCTGAGGTGAAATCCCAACGTACTTATGCCGATAATTCCATTATGAATACAGGTGAATGGTATAAGATCAGGGTCGGCAATTCCGGTATTTATGAATTGTCATACAGTGACATATCTTCAATGGGGTTTGATGATCCTGCACAAGTGGGCGTTTATGGTTATGGCGGGATGGTTCCCAAAAAAAATGCAGAAAGCAGGCATGATGATATCCCTCAACGACCTGTTTATTTACAGGATAACAATGGAAATGATGTTTTTGATGCTGGTGACGCTTTGTTGGTTTATCTTGAAGGACCGGACAAACACGTTTATGAAGGAGAAGGAGTGTATAAACATGAGATTCACAACTATTCCGATCATGCTTATTATTTTCTCTCCGATGCTGATGGACCATTGTTTATCGAAACATTGTCAGAAAATCTGACAGCAAATGGATACACAAGTTCTTATGATTATTATAAAACACTCGAAAAAGACAGTATCAATCTAATTGCTTCTGGGCGCAATTGGTTCTGGCGTCATTTTGATTATGACCTTTCATATTCATTTAACATAGGCATTCCATCTGTGGATAATACCGAGCAAGCAAATTTATATGCCTCATTGGCAGCTCGTTCAAAACAAAACAGCCGGTTTAAAGTAACTATAAACGGAAATTCAACTTATTCTGGGTATATAGATTATGTGTCGGGTTCCTCAACAGATTATTATGCAAAAAAAACAGACGAACGGTTTTCTATAAATCCTCCTCAGGCATCCAATACAATAAAAATTGAATATATGATTCCGAATACAGGCTCTGAGGGCTGGTTGGATTACCTTACAATGAATGCCCGTGCTTTGTTGAATATGCAGGAAAGCAGCCTGAGATTTCGTGATTCACGTACAGTGGGAGCAGGGAATATAACTCAATATACCATTAATGGAGTGAATAGCAATTGTGTTGTCCTGGATATTACTGATCCTGTCAATGCGCATGCCATTGAACCTGACCAGCTGTCAGGAGAACAAATGAAATTTACGGCGGAAAGTGAAGATTTATGTGAATTTGTTGTTTTTGACAGGAGTGCTTCTTTCAGTACCCCACAGATTGACGGCAGTGAAAAATTGGGATTTGTCAGTAATCAAAATTTGCATGGTTTTTCAAATGTGGATTATGTCATTGTGACAAATGGTTTGTTTAGTTCATACGCACAGCAATTGGCAGAATTTCATCAGTCTCTGAACGGGTTGAACACCATTGTTGTTGATCAGGAAAAAATATTTAATGAGTTTTCTTCCGGGACTCCTGATGTGGCGGCAGTACGTGATTTTATGAGGATGTTGTATAATAAGGCTGAGTCTGTTACCGGAATGCCAAAATACCTCCTGTTGTTTGGTGATGGAAGTTATGACAACAAAACCACCACCAGTTCCAATACCAATTATATACTTACCTATCAATCAACCAATGGAATTCATCCCACTCATTCTTTTGTCAGTGATGATTTTTTTGGTTTGCTGGATGATAATGAAGGAACCGTGTCTGGGGCAGAAGGCCTCGATGTTGGAATTGGCCGCTTGCCCGTAAAATCACAGAACGAAGCACAGGCGGCAGTGGATAAAATATTTAACTATGCAAATCCTGACAGCTATGGCTCCTGGAGGAATGTATTGTGTTTCATTGGCGATGATGAAGATTCCGGTTCCCACCAGGAAGACGCCAGTGAAATGGGAGATACCATCATGGAACATTATCCTGTTTTTAATGCAAGAAAAATACTGCTGGATGCTTACGAACAGATATCTACAGTACAGGGTTCCAGATATCCCGATGTCAATCAGGCCATTGATGAGCGCGTGAATAAAGGTGCCCTGATCATGAATTATTCCGGCCATGGCAATACAAATTCACTTGCCCATGAAGCTGTGGTAACCATGAGCCAGATCAATTCCTGGAATAACCTTAACAGGCTACCGCTATTTCTTACAGCAACCTGTGAGTTTAGCCGTTTTGATGATTATGAATTTACATCTGCAGGTGAGCAAATATTCTTGAATCCGGAGGGAGGCGGAATAGGTTTGCTAACCACAACACGTATGGTATATGCCGGAGCCAATTTCAATCTGAATTCCGAATTTTATCGTCAGGTTTTTAAGCGTGACGAAAACAATGATCTCTTTGCTTTAGGTGAAATTATCATGCATACCAAAAACAATATAAGTGACTCCAACAATAAAAGAAATTTTGTTTTGCTGGGCGATCCCGCCCTTAAATTAGCCATACCCGAGTACATTGTGGAAACTGACTCTGTAAAGGAAATTGACTCTGTAAATGGCGTGGATGTGTCAGTTTTCTCTGATACGGTTGGTGCGGCAAGCCATATTTCAGTTTTCGGACACATTGAAGATAGGGCCGGAAACATCATGACGGATTTTAACGGGGTGTTGTACCCTTCTGTTTTTGACAAGGTAATGGAATACACTACGCTTGGTAATGATGATTGTCCTCCTTTTTCCTATAAAGAGCAAAAAAATGTCCTGTATTCTGGCAAAGCCAGTATAGAGGATGGGTATTTTTCGTTTGAGTTTATTGTGCCCGTGGATATTGCCTATTATTTCGATAACGGAAAGATCAGTTATTATGCTGAATCAGACAATGCTGATGCACATGGGTACTTTGACGAGTTGATCATTGGAGGCAGCAGTGACAACATGGGTTCTGATGTGTGGGGCCCCGACATAGAACTGTATATGAACAATACAGATTTCGTTGATGGGGGTATCACAGATGAAAAACCAGATATGCTGGCTTTTGTTTATGATGAATCCGGTATCAACACGGTTGGAAATGGCATTGGCCATGATATTGTTGCTGTGCTGGATGATAACACTGCTGATGCCATCATTTTAAATGATTATTACGAGGCTGATCTGGATTCTTACCAATCTGGTACAATTACTTATCCATTCCGTGATCTGGATGCCGGTATGCATAGTTTACGTGTAAAAGTATGGGATGTGTTTAACAACAGTGCCGAGTCAGAAATTTCTTTTATGGTGGCAAATTCCTCAGAACTGGTAATTGAGCAGCTTGGCAATTATCCCAATCCCTTTACGGATCAAACCTGTTTTACTTTCACACATAATCATGCAGGGGAGCAACTTGACGTAGAAATTAAGATATATACCATGAATGGTGGATTAATAAAAACTATTTATGAACAAGTCTATACTTCAGGTTACACAATTGATCCGATATGTTGGCAGGCAGGTAATAGTAATGGAAGGACGGTTGAGCCGGGGGTGTATGTTTACCATGTAAAAGTACGTGCAGCCAATGGAGATGTTGTAAATAAATTTAAAAAAATGGTGTTTGTGAAATAATTTTCTTGTGAATGCGTTTATTGCTTGTATTTTTGTAAAAAAATTAAAAACAATGGATTACAGATTTTTTATTGCAGTATGTATGCTTAGTATATTTGCCTTTGAGGCATTTGCCCAGTTTGATGAAGATCCGATTGGCAGGGATATGGAAAACAATGTGATTACCACAGCAGTTCCGTTTTTAATGATTGCGCCTGATACACGGGCCGGGGCAATGGGAGACGCCGGAGTGGCAACCTCTCCCGATCCGAATTCGCAACACTGGAACCCTGCGAAATACGTATTTGCCGAAGATGATATGGGTGTTGCTCTTTCATACACTCCCTGGTTGCGTAATATCATTGATGATATGAACCTGGCTTATTTATCAGGATATTACAGGCTTGATGCTGAAAATATGTTGTCAGCTTCTCTCAGGTATTTTGACATGGGTGAAATCCCTTTCAGAGATAATAACAATCAACCATTGAAAATTCATCAACCCAATGAATTTGCATTGGATCTCGGTTACAGCCGCCTTTTGGGAAGCAATTTTTCAGGTGCCGTTGCCCTGCGTTATATCCGTTCCGACCTCACAGGTGGAATGGAAGTTGGTGGTGTGCCTACCAATCCGGGACAATCCGTAGCCGGCGATGTGGCTTTCTTTTATACCAATGATGACATGGGAGTCAGTGGGATGAACGGGTTGCTTAATTGGGGTGTCAGCATCAGCAATATTGGAGCAAAAATGTCGTATTCAGATAACGAAATCAGAGATTTTATTCCAACAAATTTCAGAACAGGGGTGTATTACCAACTTGAAATTGATGAGTACAATAAAATTGGAGTTGCTGTGGATATGAATAAACTGTTGGTACCTACTCCGCCTAAATATGAAACTTTTACTGACGGTGATACTTTACCTGATGGTAGCATTTCTAATACAACCCAAACTATACCTGTAGCCGGTAATGAAAATCCCGAGGGTATTTCTGTGGCTGGTGCTTTGTTCCAGTCATGGTATGATGCACCCGGCCCGGCAAATAATTACAATTCTGTTTTTGCCGAGGAGTTTGCTGAAATATCATGGAGTTTCGGTGCCGAATACTGGTATAGCGAAAGGTTTGCTTTGCGTGCCGGTTATTTCCTGGAACATCAGTATAAAGGAGCCAGAAAATATGTTACACTGGGTGCCGGCATGAAATTGAATGTATTTGGACTTGATTTTGCATACCTGATCCCAACCGGTGATTTCAATGCTTCACCACTGGCCAATACATTGCGTTTTACACTCACATTTGATTTGGGCGCACAGGCCGTTGAAGAAGGATAATGTTGTGAGGGTTGGTTTTGGATATGATATACACGCTTTTGAGCCCGGGAAACACATAATGCTTGGTGGGGTAAAAATACCATTTACCAAAAAATTTAAAGCACACTCCGACGGGGATGTGCTTTTGCATTCTATCTGCGATGCCATTCTGGGGGCAGCAGCTCTGGGAGATATAGGAAAGCATTTTCCCGATACCGAAAAGCGGTTTGCCAACATATCCTCCCTGGAATTGTTGAAAGAAACTGTTTACATGCTGGAAAATGAGGGTTTTGAAGTTCAGAATATTGATGCTACGATTGTTATGGAGAAACCTTTCCTGCAAACCCACATTCCACAGATGCGAAAAAACATTGCTGAATGTAGTCATTTAAGCATTGGTGCAGTTTCTGTTAAAGCAACAACATCAGAAAAAACCGGAAGCGTTGGCCGTGAGGAAGCTGCAGAGGTTTATGCGGTGGTTTTAATTAATTAATCCTCAAATATTTTGCAAGCCTGTTATATTTAATAGCTTTGCATTGCAATTAACACAGAAAACAGGGAATTAGAATTCCCACTAAAATTTAAAATTATGGATATTGACATCAAAGGAAAAGATTTTGTAAAAATTCATTACACAGGAGCCCTTAGCGATGGAGCTGTTTTTGACAGCTCTGAAGGTAAAGACCCCCTCGCTTTTATTCTTGATATCGGTATGTTAATCCCCGGTCTTGAAAAATCAGTAAAAGAAGCTGAAAAAGGTGATAAAAAAACAGTAAAAATACCACCGGCAGAAGCTTATGGCGAAGTTGATGATAAAGCCATTCAGGATGTGCCGAAAACACAGTTTCCCGAAGACCTTGAATTGAAAGAAGGGCTTCAATTACAAGCTCAGACTCAGCAAGGACCTATTCCTGTTGTGGTTAAGGAAATTAAACCCGAATCTGTGATGGTGGATTTTAATCATCCACTTGCAGGAGAGGAACTTAAATTTGATTATGAGGTAGTAGAAAAACGCCCTGCCACAGAAGAAGATTTGAAAAATCTGATGGAGCAGAAATAATTTTTCTGTCAAAGCAACATGGATTAAAATAATGAAAACCCTGGTTTAATCAGGGTTTTTTTTTGTTTTATTATTATCTGCATTAATATAATATGGTGTTTTCTTTTTTATATTTCAGGAATAATTTAACTTCGCAGTTACTGAAAAAAACAATGTTTTAATGATAATGCAATGAAAATCCATGAAATTTCTCCTGAGGGACTTAATTATTCAACCATTCGTGAAATTATACGTGACAATGCCATATTACGGATTAGCCAGAATTCTCTGGATGCCATAAACAAATGCCGTACCTATCTGGACAATAAAATCTCAGCCGGTGATGAACCGATTTATGGTATTAACACCGGGTTTGGGTCATTATGTAAAGTGAGTATTTCCAAGAAAGACCAGGCTGCTTTGCAGGAAAATCTTGTAAAATCACATGCATCAGGAATGGGAAACAAAGTGAATGACGATATTGTGCGTTTGATGTTGTTATTCAAAGCCCATGCGCTAAGTATTGGGCACTCCGGGGTCAGGGAGGAAACTGTTGAAATGATCACAACATTGTATAATCATAACATTATCCCGGTGGTATATGAACTCGGTTCATTGGGAGCATCTGGTGATCTTGCCCCGCTGGCTCATATGGTACTGCCCTTGTTGGGTAAGGGAGAGGTGAACTATAAATCAAAGCTTGTGCCAGCAGAAGAGGCTCTAAGGGCTGAAGGGATTAAGCCTGTGAAACTTGCAGCAAAGGAAGGGCTGGCTCTATTGAATGGAACCCAGTTCATGAGTGCACATGGTGTGTATGTGATGCTGAAAGCTTTTAAGTTGGCCAGGCTGGCTGATATTATTGCAGCGCTCTCGCTTGAAGCTTATGACGGACGGATTGACGCTTTTTATGCCTCGTTGCATTCAGTTCGTCCTCACAGAGGACAATCTGAGACCGCAAAGAACATCCGGAAAATACTTGAAGGTTCTGAAATGTCTGAGCGTAAAAAACCATATGTACAGGATCCTTATTCTTTTCGTTGTATTCCACAGGTTCACGGAGCAACAAAAGATGTGATAAATCATGTGGCTTCTGTTCTGATCACAGAAATCAATTCTGTAACTGATAATCCGACAATTTTTCCTGATGAGGATAAAATTGTGTCAGGTGGAAATTTCCATGGACAACCCTTAGCCCTGAATTTTGATTATCTTGCCATGGCATTGGCAGAGCTTGGCAACATTTCAGAAAGACGTGTGTATCGTTTGATTAGTGGCCAGCGGAATTTGCCCGAGTTTCTGGTTGCCAATCCGGGGTTGAATTCAGGCTTTATGATCCCGCAATATGCTGCAGCATCCATTGTATCACAAAATAAGCAATTATGTACGCCTGCCTCTGTTGACAGTATTTCCAGCAGCAATGAGCAGGAAGACCATGTGAGCATGGGTGCCAACGCAGCCACCAAGCTTATAAAGGTTGTGGATAACCTTGAACGGATACTTGCCATTGAGTTGGTGGTTGCAGCACAGGCTTTTGATTTTAGAAAACAAATAAAAACAAGTCAATATCTTGAAAGTTTTATAGCTGATTTCAGGGAACTTGTGCCATTTGTTTCTGAAGATACTGAAATGTACAAGCTGATTAATAAATCTGTGCAGTTTATTCAAAATGGGGATTTCGACAATGATTTGATGTGATTATATACTGGCAGGTATTTTTAACATCCCCATATTTTCCATTACAGCTTTAATGTATCAAACCGGTTTTGAAAGGCGTTTTTGTGTTTTCCGGTTAATGTTTGTCACGCACACCAGTTCAAAACTGGTATAAAAGAAAACAAAACCAAAGAAGAAAAAATAATATTTTGCTTGTTTATGTTGCAATGGATATCTATAGAATTTTATCTTACTGGAATAAATTGATTCAGATGTGATAAAAATACATGGTTATTTAAAATATTTACTTAATTTTGGACTAAACCTTAAAATTAAAATATTATGAACAAATTCACTGAGTTTATTTCCCCTGTTTTGAAAACCGTAGATGAGGGAGATTTTTTCCGGAAGCCAATGTCGTGGCTTTATTTTTTGATGGCAGTTTTGAATTTATTGTTGCCGTTTTATATCCTGTACAAAGCTATAGATAGCGGCGTTTTTAGCGGGCAAGCCAAATGGATATTTGCCTTTATTCTGATCTGGTTGTTTCTTGCTGCGGCAGCCTGGATTGGTTTCCAAATTTGGTGGAACAGAAAAGATAAAGTGATCGTTTCTGCTGCCAAAGATGATAATTTTGTCAGCACACCTGTGTTTTCACATTTCCTGCAGACATTTGGTGAGTGGCTTGGCAGTTTTTATGCCATTGCTGGATTTGGTATAGCTCTGATTGGTGTTATCTTTCTGGGCAGCGGTGCAACTATCCCCGGACTTGATATGTTTTCAGGGGGGTGGATCAACATTATTGTGTACCCGCTGACAGGATACCTTATTGTTGTGCTGTTCCGTTTTATTGCTGAACAGACCAGGGCGATTGTGCAAATTGCAAACAATACCAGAAAATAGATCATAAATGGTTGTTGATGAAAGCCCGGTGCTGTGAATAGTATCGGGCATTCATCTTATAATCAAATTTTTTAATGACATCCTGAACTCACATCCGGTTTAGTTTATATGAAAAAAATCCTGACCAGAAATACAGCCCTTAAAATCGCATTGATATTTTTTGTCTTTTCGATAATTTGGATATTTTTAACTGACAGTCTGGTGTTTTGGTTTTATAAGGACCCCGGAGAAATTACCAACTACCAAACGTTCAAAGGATCACTTTTCGTGATGTTTACCACATTACTGATTTACTTTTTAATAAAAAGAGAAATCAGGGCAAAAAATCGCATGATTGCTTTTTTGAATAAAAGTGAACATTGGTATAACCTGATGTTGTCAAATATCCCGGGTGTAGATGTTCTTATTTTTGATACAGATGCAAAAATAATTCTTGCCCATGGGAATGAATTAGCCAAACACGGCATTGATCTGGCGGGCATGCAAAACATCCATGTTGATGATGTGCCAATTTCACAACCAACCTATGATTTCTTTGTGCCAAAACTAAAAGAGGTGCTGGCAGGAAAAAAGGTAGAAGCTGATTACACTTTTAAACAGGACAATTATCATATAAAAGGACTTGGACTGGAAAACGAAGAGCGTGAAATATTTGCTGGGTTGATTGTCATAATAAACATCACATCCCAATATAATCTAACCGAACACCTGAAAAGGCAAAAGAAAAAATGTGAAGACTTGTACCGGGATTATTATCAGCAAAATCAGGAATTGGTAATGACCAATAAAAAACTTGATGGTACAATTTCCGAACTCGAAAAAGCGAAGAAAAAGGCAGAAGAAAGTGATAAACTAAAATCCAGTTTTCTGGCGAACATGAGCCATGAAATCCGGACGCCGCTGAATGGCATCATGGGATTTTCCCAATTGATCACTAACAACCAGATCAGCAAATCAGAAATCAATATGTATGGGAAATATATACATCAAAACGCTGATCAGTTGCTGAATGTCATTGAAGATGTATTGCTGATGTCAAGCCTCGAAACGGAACAATTCCATTTCAACCTGTCAACTTATGAGATCAAATGGATATTCAATGACATTATATCCATGGCCAGCAACAAAGTGCTTAAATCAAACAAAAACATTAAACTGGATCATCATTTTGCTTCTGAGTTAACAAATTATAATATATACACAGATAAAAGTGCGTTTCAGAAGGCATGTGAAAAGATCATTGATAACGCCATCAAATATACTCCGGAGAATTCCATTGTGCACATAAAATTATACTGTGATGAAAACGGTACGCTTTGTTTTTCTGTACGTGACCAGGGGGAGGGGATACCACAGGATAAACATGAAAAGGTTTTTGAGCGGTTTTATCAGTTGCACACATCGCTTGTTCATCCCGACTCAGGCAATGGCCTTGGCCTTTCCATTGCCAAAGCGCTTGTGACAGGGCTAAATGGTAATATACGCCTGGAGTCAGAAGAAAACAAGGGAAGTGAATTTATCATCAGGCTTTCATGTGAGTGTTTGGAGCTTGTAAAAGAGAAAAAAGGCACAAAAATTTCTGCATCCGATCAGGGGAAAAAAGGAAATAAGATACTGATTGTGGAAGACCTGGAAGACAACTGTATTTTGCTGAAAGCTTATTTAAGGCGGTATAATGTGCAGGTATTGCATGCATTAACTGCACAGGAAGCACGGGAAATCATGAAACAAGACCCCGGTGTTGATCTTATTTTGATGGACATCAGGTTGCCTGATGAGAATGGACTGGACCTTACAAGTCAACTGAAGAAACAGTATCCTGATATTCCAATCATCGCACAGACAGCGTATTCAGATACACAGGATGAATATTTTGCTGAACAGGCAGGTTGCAATGACTACCTTGCCAAACCGGTCATGAAGCAGGTCTTTTTGAAAACCATATCGGAATATATTGACCTTAAGCCGGTAAAATAATCCTTATTATCCGGATAAATACGCTTTGCCGGCCGGCCCTTCATTGAACAACAAATCCAAAGCACTTAATCCCGGTTGGAATCCATGCCTTTCGCTGAATACCTGAATGTAAGGTTGTTGAACAACTATGCTTTGTTTTTTTGGATGTATTTTGTCTCTTAAATCTGCAATGCCGTTTTTTGCAGGGGAGGTGTATTTTTGTGTCATGAATATCCTGGTATCCAGGTCGAAAAGGGCGATGAGTTTTTCAATGATGCTGAGGTTGAGGTCAAATAAAAAACGGGGTTTTTGTTTGAAAAAAGGGTAGATGTCCTCGTAATAAAATTCAAAAAAAGGAGCTGCAGCGTAAGCCGTTTCTATGCTGCGACGATGGTTCCCCTGCCATGGTTCCGAGTAATCAATCCGGACGTCCCGTATGGGTTGGCCCGGACTACGGCCTTTTATGACCGGCACCACCAGGTTTTGAAGTCCATTTGGCCCGGCAATGGTGCAGCGGTTGCGGTATGATTGTTTCTGATAATGCTCGTTGGCCTCAATGAAAACATGGTTGTGTTTATAACATTGCCTGAAATATTCCACAGGAGGAAAATACGCTGTATTCAGAAGTGCACTGCTCATTGTAGTTAAAACGTTTTTTTGCCGGCTATATGATCAGCGGGCAGAAATCCCCAATGCCGTGCGTCGTTGCAATCATCCCTGTTGTCATCTACGACAAAGTAATAGTCTTGCGCTGGAGTGTATGTGGTAGCTTCTTTTCCGTCGATGTATATTTTCCGGTATTTTACAAACAGCTCACGATCTTCATACACATCAATCATGCGCTCGTAGAGGCTTATGTTCATGTAGTTGATGTGAATATTTTTCCCTGCTTCCGGAATAACCAAAGGGCCGAAATAATCTTTGTTCCAGTTGAAATACCGGGAATTTGGAAAAATTTCGTAATCTTTATTTCTGCTTAGATCTGATAACATGCGGGCGTGGGTAACACCATTTAATTCCTTGATCTCATTAACTTCCTGTGGTGATGTGTATAGTTCCCAGGCTTTGCGATGTACAATTTCATTTACATGCAAAGTGTTGAAATTTTTTAACTGCTCAGCATTAAAACTGGTGTCGGTGCTGATGCGGTATTTATAAAACAGGTAAAGCTTTTTGTCCATATAATCATTATTGACATATACTTTCTTGTTGCGTATTTCAATGGTGTCTCCTGGCATACCCATCAATCGAGAAAGGTGCACAGGTTTTTTGCGAATTTTCTTATCTGACATGCCGGGAAAATGATATGCGATGATATCCAGGCGTGAGATTTTATCCGGTGATACCCTGCTGACTAATACGTATTTGTCTTTCGGTATGATGGGATGCATGTCGTGATTGTAGGTTCTTATGAGGTAAAACTTTAACATGAAAATCACAAACACAATGACGATGATTACAGCTATGTAAATGCTTTTTTTCATGGTAGTGTCTCTTTGTGTTTATTTAGTTTTTTGTACATAATCAGTTACGATATGTAAAAAGATTATATTTTTATTTTTGTTTCCATGATTTAGTGTACACTGTTTAATAAACGATTCCACCGGATGTTTGCCGGGAAGGATTTTTCTTTGTCGAGCGAAAGCCAAATGATGGATGCTTTTCCAACGATGTGATTTTCGGGAACAAATCCCCAGAAACGGGCATCTGCAGAATTGTGCCTGTTATCTCCCATCATCCAGAAATAGTCCATTTTAAACTGGTATTTGCCGGTTGCTTTTCCGTTGATGAATATTTTCCCGTCTTTTACGTGCAGGTCATTTTTTTCATAATAACCAATGACCCGTTCATAAAATGGTAGATTATCAAGGGTTAATTCAATGGTTTCACCTGCTTTGGGAACATACATAGGGCCAAACCAGTCTTCATTCCAATTGTATTGTTTATTGTGGGGGAAGATTCTGTAATTTCTGATGCCTTCAGCTTGTGTTAGTTTTGTGATGCTGTTCACTATCCTGATGTTTTTTATTGTTTTGGCCTGTTTTTCAGTCAGGGGAAGGATATACTTTCTTCCCTGATGCCACATATCACGTTTTGCAATATCCAGTCTTTCCAGCGTATTTTCACTCAGGATGCGGCCGTCGGTGATCACTTCGTAATTAAACTGAATGCCTTCAAAATGTTTCTGCGGCTTTCCGTTGATATATACCCATCCGTCGCGGATTTCAAGGCTGTCGCCGGGCATGGCAACACATCGCTTAATGTAGTTTTCTCTTTTGTCAATTGGGCGTACAGTAATGGTATTTTGGCTTCTGATCATTTTTCTTGCCTTATTGTAATAATTTTGTTCAGAGTGTACTTTTCTGCCGGCTTTCATGTCCATAATCCGTAACTCCCGCGCTTTTACGCGGATAATATCATAATATCCCTGTGCCTGGTTTTCAAGAACAACAGTGTCACCGGTAGGGTAATTAAAAACAACAATATCGTTCCGTTTGATTTTTCCCAACCCGGCCATACGTTCATAAGGATTCTGTATCCACGTTACGAATGATTTGGTTTTTTGTGACAATGGCATGGTGTGATGGACAAAGGGAAAGGAAATGGGTGTCATCGGTTTGCGCGGGCCGTAAGCCACCTTGCTGACAAAAAGGTAATCCCCCACCATCATGCTTTTTTCCATTGAGGATGTAGGGATGGTAAAGGCTTCAAAGAAAAATGCCCTGATGAGTGAAGCCGCAATGACAGCAAAAATTATGGCATCAACCCATTCAAGGGTTTTGCGTTTGAATTTTGGCATTTTTTTGTCTTTATCCGGCTTCCAGAATGCCCATCTCACGTATTTTGTGATGTAAATATCAATGATGAGCAATTCGCCAAACAGCCACCAGTAATTTCCCAGCCAGATCACAAATAATATATACGCAGCACTAACGAGGCCAAATTTGACGTAGTTGTTTTTAAATGGATTTTTCATAATGTTATGATTTACGAAATTAGATTGTAAGCATATCTTTCATCGAAAAAATGCCTTGTTTGTTTTGTATAAATTCAGCAGCCATGATCGCTCCCAGCGCAAAACCTTTGCGGTTTTTAGCTTTATGTGATAGTTCCAGTATATCCACATCGCTTTCATAAAAAATATGGTGTTCGCCAAACACTTCACCTTCCCGTATGGATTGCACAGGGAGTTCATTTCTGTTTTCAGATGAATCTTTTTTCCATCTTTTAATTTGGGAGTGAGTATTTATGAGGTCCTCAGCCAGGTGAATGGCAGTGCCTGAAGGGGCGTCTTTTTTATGCACATGATGTGTCTCGGAAATCAGCGGTTTGTATTGGGCAAATTGTTGCATGATGGAAGCCAGGTTTTTGTTCATCTCAAAAAGCACATTGACCCCGATGCTGAAATTTGAAGCATAAAAAAATGCTGTCCCTGATTGATTGCAAGCTTCTGTAACTTCATCATAATTGTCCAGCCAGCCTGTGGTTCCGGATACAACGGGTACTTTTTGATTGAAACAGCTGTAGAAATTCTGTACGGCAGTATCCGGTTCGGTAAATTCGATGGCAACATCTGAAGACCCAAACTGCGATGATTTGATATCGTCAGCGTTATTTTTGTCAATAACGATGTGAATTTCATGTCCCATGTCTATAGCCATGGATTCGATAATTTTCCCCATTTTTCCGTAACCGATGATAGCAATTTTCATGTTCCGCTATGTTTGTTTTGATGTGTAAAAATAAAACATTGTGCTCAATATACATGATATTTAAATCAGATTCTTTAAAAGAACGGATGAAAAGCCGTTTTATTAAAAAAAGCCCCTGATTTTCACCAGAGGCCTTCAACCATATTTTAAGCGTGTTATTTCTTTAGCTCTTTAACGATGGCTTCAAACGCTTTTGGGTCGTTCATTGCGAGGTCTGCAAGCACTTTCCGGTTGAGCTGAATGTTACTGTTGTGCACCTGGCCCATAAACTTGGAATAAGACATCCCATGCTGACGTGCAGCGGCATTGATACGTTGTATCCACAGGTTGCGGAATGTGCGTTTTTTTGCCCTGCGGTCGCGGTATGCATAAGTCAAGCTTTTTTCATAAGCGTTTTTGGCAACGCTCCATACGTTTTTTTTCGCTCCAAAATAACCTTTGGTTTGCTTGAGTACTTTTTTTCTTTTTGCCCTTGAGGCAACTGCATTTACACTTCTTGGCATAATGTTTTGTTTTTGTTGTTCAGCGTTCGTCCAATGACGAATCTTTCAGCTAAACAAGGTTAATACTTTGTTACTTTTTTTAAGAAAACATGTTACTTCATGGCGAGTTGACGCTTGATGTTTTTTTCGTCAACTTTTGCCACTGTAGTAAAGTGTCCAAGCTTGCGTTTACGTTTTTTTGACTTTTTGGTCAAAATATGGCTTTTGTACGCATGTTTCCTTTTCAATTTTCCTGTTCCGGTAACCTGAAATCTCTTTTTAGCACCGGATTTTGTTTTCATCTTCGGCATATACTTCTTTTTTTTTAGTTCCTTAATTCTTTATGTGTCCTTATTTTTTTCTTATTCGCTCAATCTCTCCATCTCTCAATCTCTCAATCTCTCTATCTCTCCATCACCCTTTATTTCTTTTTCGATGTTTTCGGCGATAATAACATAATCATACGTTTTCCTTCGAGCTTGGGTAACTGATCCACTTTTGCTACCTCTTCAAGGTCTTGCGCCAGTTTCAGTAATAGTATTTCGCCTTTTTCTTTAAACAAAATGGTTCGTCCTTTGAAAAAGACAAAAGCTTTTACTTTGGCCCCGTCTTTAAGGAATTTTTCAGCATGTTTTAATTTAAAATTGTAATCGTGATCATCCGTATTGGGCGTAAATCTGACTTCTTTTTGTACCATTTTCACCGCGTTGGCTTTCATTTGTTTCTGTTTTTTCTTTTGCTGGTACAATAGCTTTTGATAATCAGCTGCTTTACAAACCGGGGGATCGGCCTTTGGTGATATTTCTACCAGGTCTAATCCCTTATTATTGGCAATATGCATTGCTTTCCGTGTATCATAAACACCAGGTTCATCAATGTTATCACCAACAAGCCGTACAGTATCAACACGAATTTCTTCATTTATCCTGTAGGATATGCTGTGTTTGCTTTTGGGTTTTCCTCTTTTTTTTCTTATGACTAGGTCCTCCTTTAATTTTATTTAATTATACTTTATTTCATTTTTAACCTCTTCGTTGACCATTTCTGCAAAGGCTTCGATTGACATGCTTCCCTGATCTCCCTGGCCTTGTTTCCTTACCGAAACGGTGTTTGATGACACTTCTTTTTCGCCAACAATCAGTAAAAACGGGATGCGTTTTAATTCATTGTCACGTATCTTTCTGCCAATCTTTTCATTGCGGTCATCAATCAGGCTGCGAATATCG
>CAZTNS010000002.1:0-65085 GCA_964615585.1 uncultured Bacteroidales bacterium
GACTAATCTCGGGACCTCAAACTTTCAAACTTTCAAACCTCAAACCTTCAAACCTCGAACTTTCAAACCTTCAAACTCACACCGTCTTCCTGTACCTCACCACCGCCACTGTAAACATTGCTGCACCCAAAACCAGCAAAGAGATCAGTTCTCTCATCACATCAGCAAGCACGGAGCCTTTCAGCAGTATCATCCGGATGGCTTTCATGAAATAGTATAAAGGATTGATGTGATTGACAAATTGCGCCCACCCGGGCATGCTTTCAACGGGGGTAAAAATGCCGCTCATTAAAACAAATAAAATAAAAAAGAAAAACACCGTAAACATCACCTGTTGCTGGTTATTGGCTTCATTGGCGATAAGCAATCCCATGGCTACGGCCGTAATAAGATACACCACTGAAAACACAAAAAGCGTTACCAGCGAACCAACCACCGGGAGGTTAAATAATATCACGCCGAGAAGAAGTCCAAGGCCCAGGTCGAACAAGGCTATAATGACAAAAGGCGTCAGCTTTCCCGTCATGAACTGCCATTTTCTTATCGGGGTGACATTGATCTGCTCCATGGTGCCGATTTCCCGTTCGCGGACAATGTTCAGGGCAGTCAGAAACGTGCCGATGATGGTTACCAGAATCACAAGGATACCGGGAAGCATGTAATGTTTGTAATTCAAACCAGGGTTGTACCAGAACTTTTTTTGGATTTTTACCGGTTGCAGGTTATCGTTGCTGTCAATCAGCCCCTGCTCAATCATCAGGGCTTTGGAATAATCCGTCACAATATTCCTGGTGTAGGCATTTATCAGGCCGGCAGCTTGCTGGTTTACAGCATCAATAAGCAACTGCAGTTTTACCGTAGCACCGGATTTAATGCTTTTTTCAAAGCCGTTTTCAATGCGTAGTATGGCGTGTTTTTCGCCTGAAATGAGTTGATTATCAGCGCCGGGATTTTTTGCTGTGATATCAGTGACAAAAAAAGGCGAAGCCATGAATTTCTGTTCCAGCTCCCTGCTGGCCATGCTGCGGTCTTCATCAACAATGAGCAATCGAATCTCTTTCATGTCAAAACTGGCAGCATAAACCAGTATCAGTGTCTGCACAAGGGGAAGCACAAAAATAAATGGCAACATCATTTTGTTGCGGAAAATCTGTCTGAACTCTTTATCCAGTAAATATCCAATCGTTCTCATGGTTTATTCCAGTCTGAGTTTATAATTGCGTACACTTATGCTGACAAAAACAACCAGCATTCCTGTAAGTATCAGAATTTGTTGCCATATAAATGCCAATCCTGCACCTTTGAGCATGATGGATTTTATGATGTCAAGGTACCAGCGTGCCGGAATGACACAACTGATCCACTGCAATGGTTCTGGCATGTTTTCGATGGGAAAAATAAAGCCGGACAGCAACATGGTTGGCAACATAAGCGCAAACATGGATATAAACATGGCACTTTGCTGCGTGTTGGTTACCGTTGAAATTAAAATGCCCAAAGCCAGCGCCGTAAGCACAAACAACACAGACACCAGCATCAACAATATTATGCTTCCGTCTATTGGCACACCAAACACAATATTTCCCACCAGGATAACTGAAACCGCGTTGGCAAACGCCAGTATCACGTATGGCATGACTTTTCCGAGCACCACCTGTATGGGTTTGAGCGGCGATACAAGCAACACTTCCATGCTGCCGAACTCTTTTTCACGGGCAATGGAAATGGATGACATCAGCGCTGATAACAACATCAGGATAAATGCCATGGTCCCCGGGACAAACATGAAGCCGGATTTCATCTCTTCGTTGAACATCATCCTGTTTTCGAGCTTAATGCCTCCTTGTTGTGGCATGCTTTCGTCTATGTCCGCAGCGTAATCCAGTATAATAGCCTCAGTGTATTGTCCTGTCAATTGCGAATAATTCGGATCGGTGGCATCCAGTAAAAGCTGTACAGCAGGCTGATCGCCTTTCTGCAAATCTGTTGACAACCCGTTTGGAAACACAATCACTTCACGCACCTTTGCTTTCTTAAAAGCATCATGGATTTGTCCGGATGATTGCAGTTCCTCCACAATGTTAAAATACCCCGACGCTTCAATTTTACTGCGCAGTTCATAAGATGCTGCATCATGGGCATGGTCGAGGATGGCAATGTCCACATCCTTCACTTCATTTTTGATGACGTAACCAAATATCAGGATTTGCACCACCGGCATACCAAAGAGAATCATCAGGGTGCGCATGTCCCTGAAAATATGTAAATATTCTTTTTTTAGTAATGCCAGAAATCGTTTCATATGTATAAATTAGTCGGGAGTCTGAAGTCCGAAGTCGGGAGTTGGGAGTCCGAAGTTAAGAGGTGTTCTTCCGGCTTCCGTCTCCGGACTTCCGACTTTGCTAAAGCTCCATCGGACAAGTTTTGAATGTTGAGTTTTGTCATTTGTTATCTATTTGTGTTTTGTGTTTTGTGTATTGTTATTTGTTATTTTTCACAAACGACCGTTTTCCGCGGGCAATTTTCACAAATACCTCTTCCATGTTGTCTTCACCGTATTCATGTTTCATGTGTTCCGGGGAATCCAATGCCACGATTTTTCCACTGACAAGGATAGCCACCCTGTCGCAATATTCAGCTTCATCCATATAGTGCGTTGTCACAAACACCGTAATTCCCTGATGCGCTGCCTCATAAATCATATCCCAAAACTGCCGCCTTGTGATGGGGTCCACACCACTTGAGGGCTCATCAAGGAAAACAATGTCCGGGTTGTGGACTATGGCAACCGAAAAGGCGATTTTTTGTTTCCATCCCAACGGCAGCGAGCCGACAAGCATATTGGCTTTATCCTCAATACCCAGCTGTGACAACAAAACTTTGCTTCGCTTTTTGATTTCCTTCCGGGATAAACCATATATGCCACCGTATAATCTGATGTTTTCCACGATGCTCAAATCTTCATACAGCGAAAATTTCTGGCTCATGTAACCGATGTTCCGTTTGATGGCATCGCTTTGTTTATAGACATCAAATCCGGCAACGGAAATATCACCTGATGTGGGTTTCAATAAACCGGTAAGGATTTTTATAGCGGTGGTTTTACCGGCTCCGTTGGCTCCGAGAAAACCAAAAATATCGCCTTTGTACACATCAAAACTCAAGGCATCGTTGGCTGTAAAGCTGCCGAATTTCTTAACCAGGTTATGTACCCGTATCACTTTATCGGTCTTCATCCTGCTCCTTGTTTTGTTTTGACATCAGTTCGATAAACACATCTTCAATGCCCGGTTTAATGGCTTTGCACGTCATGTTTTCAAAACCTTGTTGCCGGCATTCCGATTCAATGTCTTTGGCTGAGACACCGGCTGAAGGTATCACATGAAGCGTTTGCCCGAACAAACTAACCGATTCCACACTGCCGGAACGCTTCAGGCATACTTTCAGATGATACATATCATCAGCCTGTATGGCATACAATTTTTTGGGGAAACGCTGTGGGATATTGCCAGGACTGTCCACCGCCATGATTTGTCCTTTTTGCATCAAAGCAACACGGTCACACCGCATGGCTTCGTCCATATACGGTGTGGATACAAAGATGGTAATACCCTGCGCTTTCAACTTATCCAGCATGTTCCAGAACTCCACACGGGATACTGCATCCACGCCGGTGGTGGGTTCATCCAAAAAAAGGAATTCCGGCTTGTGGATCAGCGCACATGATAAAGCCAGCTTTTGTTTCATCCCGCCGCTGAGCTTGCCTGCACGACGCTTTTTAAACGGCTCAATCTGATGGTAAATATCTTTGACCAAATCATAATTTTCCTCTATGCTGCTCCCAAATACAGAAGCGAAAAAATTCAGATTTTCTTCAACGCTCAAATCCTGATACAATGAAAATTTCCCGGGCATATATCCAATCATACGGCGCAGTTGTTTGTAATCATCCACCACATCCAAATCGCCAAGCGTAATGCTTCCCGCATCGGGTAACAGCAAGGTTGACATCAACCGGATCAGCGTGGATTTCCCGGCACCATCAGGGCCGATGAGCCCGAACAATTCGCCATGCTGTATCTGTAAAGACACATCCCTCACCGCCCGGATTTTCCCAAAGGACTTACTGACATTATGTATCCGGATATCTGACATTACAGGCGTTTTTTTCGTTTGGCAAACAGGCGTTTTTGCTTCAGGCGTTCCGATGTACGGTTTTTGTCCACATAGTCCGGTGGTTGTTTCCGCACCCATTTGATGAATTTTTCCAGTTCCGGATGGGATTTTAACGCATCAAAATTATTGTAGGTTTGTGCCAGTTCTCGTTCTGTGAACAGGGTGTGTACTTTGTTGTGACAGATGTGGTGCATAAACACTTTTTCGTTTCCGCCCATGCTTTTTGGTACCACGTGATGTTCACTGACGGATTTACCGCAAGTCATTTCGCGTCCACAAAGCGGACAGTTGCCGAGATATTCGCCTTTTTTGCAGTTCATAACGCATCTATTGATGAAATTCCAAATTTCAAATGACAAATAACAAATAAATTCCAATACTCAATTTTTGAAATTCCAAACTTGTCCGGTGAAGACAGATAAGGTTTGCTACAGTTTGTTTTGGTCATTGTGATTTGTTTGTGTTTTGTATTTTGTCATTTGGTGCTTATTTGTGTTTTGAAATTTGATCATTGTCATTTATTTAAAACATCACCTCTCCCGGCATCCCGATTTTGATGCGACCGTCATTTTTTACTTTTACTTCCATGGCATAAACCATATCCACACGTTCTTCTTTTGTTTGGATAACCGTTGGTGTAAATTCTGCTTCTGATGATACGCGGGACACGCGCCCGGGGTACTCGTAATATCCGCCATCCCTTTTGTCAATGCGAACGGTCACTTCCTCCCCGGTTTTCACTTCGGAAAGCTGATTGCCCGATATCCATGCTCTGAGTGTCATCTCATTCATGTCGGCCAGTTTTACCAAAGGCTTGCCGGGCATTACCAATTCATGCTGTTCAACAAATTTTTCCAACACCGTAGCATCCATAGGGGACAACACGACAGCCCGTTCGATTCTATCACGCAGGCGGTTAATTCCGGCATCCAGCACATCCAGTTCGGCAAACAGGGATTTGTTTTGGGTTTTTATCTGCTCAATGTTTTTTTCGGTCATGCGGATTTGCCCCTGTATATCGTCCAACTGTTTTTCTGTAGCAGCCTTCTGCTTCAGCATGTTTTTGATGCGGGATTCATCTTTTCTCAGGGTGGCAAGCTTTTCTTCCTGCACCTCTACCTGGGCTGTTACAGACGGGAATTTTGCTTTTACGGCCTGTTTTTGCATTTCCAGTTTGCGGATTTGCAGGTAAAAATCTGTAGTGTCAATCACCGCAATGGTATCAGACCGATGTATTTCATCCCCTTCCTCCACTTTACACAGAATGCATTCGCCCTGTGTTTGCGATGAAATCACCACATCCCCTGATTCAAAATTGCCGTAAGCATCCGGCTCATCCGTTTTGTTGTTACAACCTGCCAGCAACAACAGCCCTGCCATTGCAATTACGCTGTATCTTTTCATGTTATTGTTCTGTTTCATTTGTATCCATGTGTTTTCCGGTTACCGTTAAATATTGTATGATGGCTTTTGATTTTTTGATGCGATGGATTTCCAGTTTTATCCTGGCAGTTGCTTCCTGATTGACAGCTTCCAGGTAATCCGAGGCTGTAATGCTTCCCTCTACAAACTGCGATTCTTTTGCCCGGAGGATATCGCCCCTGAGTTCTATGATGGCTTCATCCTGGTTTATCATTTCGTCATACACGCGGGCATCTTTGAGAAAAGATTCTGCTTCTGTATTTACTGCCTGTCTGAATGCATCTTTTCTGTTGTCAATTTGCTGTTTGGTCAAATCCAAAATCTGTTGCTCATGCTGAATTTTATTCCATTGCCATGGCGACCATGAAAATTTCACACCGACAATGGCAAAAGGTTCAAAATCATCGCTGAGCATATTCAACCCCGGGCGGCCGTATCCGGCTTGTCCGAAAGCAGCAAATTGCGGATAGCGCTCCCTGATGAGCATTTCTTTGCGCAATTCCATCTGTTTCTTTTGCAACACCATGGCATCCAGTTCCGGCCTTCCAATGCCTTTCTGCAAACTTAAGTCACGGGCAGGTAACAGGAACTGAGCCAGTTCGGGGATTTTTTCTCCTGTAAGCAATTCGAGCATTAAGACAGCCGTTTTCCTGGATTCTTCAGCTTCAAAAACCTGTTGTTCTATGCCCAGTTTTGTTGCTTCAAGCTCTTTGATGCCGGACGGGAGCATCATTTCATTGTCCATTGCCGCCTGTAATTCTTTCAGCTTATCCTCGATGCCGGCTTTTTTGATTTTCAGGATGCTGATTTGTTCCTGCAGCATCAACACAGAATAATACAGTTCATTGACCTGTTTTCTGTGTGCATACAGATCAACTTTGATGTCTTGTGCCTTTATGCGTCCGGCAACTTCTTCAATTTCCCGGGCCACCGAAGTAGCCCCTCCATCCCAGATCACCTGCGACAATTCCGCATACACTTTGTACTGGTCTTTTGAAATGTCAGGCGTTTCAAAATTGAACATGGGGTTGTCTATTTCCAGCTTGGTCACATCCGATTGCCAGGTTGCCTGTCCTCCTATGTTCAATTGCGGCAGGTAATTGGTGTTAAGTGATTTCATTTTTATGGATACGGCTTCTGATATCAGCGCCGGGTTTTTCATGGTGGGGTAATTTTTTTCCAGCCGCTTATAACACGTATCTATGGTAATGATATCCTGCGCTGCAACTGAAGCAGCAAACCACATTAACCATATTATTACTGCAATTCGTTTCATAATCAAGTCTTTATGCTTTTATGGCATTAATAACAAAATCTGCCAGGTGTTCTTTCCGGTAACTTATGATATCTTGAAAATTATCCTCATCCAGGCTGTAAAACCCTTTTAACAGTGGCTTTGCAGCAAAAGGAAAAACACTTAAACTCAGTATATTCAGAAACAAATCATCCGGGTTAACATCCCTGCGAATGATTCCCATATGCTGTTCATTGTTCACATTACTGTAAAAATTTTTTCTCACCACCTGGATGCGTTCCACCGGATACAAATCAATAAGTAGTTCAGGTGCCCTTTGTATCTCATTGAGCATAAAGAGGGGCAATAATTTATTCTGCATCAGAATTTCCTGGTGTTTTTTGAAAAAACGGCGGATGCTCTCAAAAACGGTCAGGTTATCTTCAAAAATTTGAATCAAGCCTTCTATCATTTCAATTAAAACACGTTCAAACACGGCGTTGAAAAGTTTCTCTTTTGAACGATAATAGTAATGCAACAAGGCTTTATTCAGGCCGGCTTTGTCAGCAATTTCCTGCATACGTGCCCCATCAAAACCACGTTCCATAAAAACTTCCGAAGCAGCCTTTAAAATAACGGTTTCCGTTGATTGGGGCGTATTTGATTCGTTATTATTGTTGGTTCTGATCATATTAAATAGTTATTAAGTTTTGTTCTATTCTCAAATTTGATAGGATGGCATGATAGCGAGATGGGATAAGATTAAAAGGGTTTTTCACAATTTCCATTGCTCCGGTTCTGTGTACATGTTGATTAACATGGCAATGATATGTTCGTATTTTTCATAGAGTGACTTATGTTCAGCCAAATCAATGTAATTACATGCCAAGGCGTAATCAAGCCAAACTTGTGTTTCTGCTGCTTCACCTTCCGCATCATTTAGTTTTGCAACAAAAGATTTCGGATAACGTCTCTTTCTCCAAGCCTCGCCAATCATTCCAGATACGTCGCGTGAAGAGCGCCTTGCCTGATCGGTAAGTGAGTATTTTTCTTCTTTAGGAAATTTCTTGCTGAGTTCAAAAACTTCCATGCCTGCTTCAAATGAAAGCTGATAAACCTTTAAATCTTTGTGTGTTCTGATTTTTTCCATATCTAATGTTATTTATTTGTTTATTTACTTCTTATTCTATCCTTACATCTTCCGTTCGTACCATCGTGCTATCGTTCCATCGTGCCATCGTGCATTCGTTCCATCGTGCTATCGTTCCATCATCAATCCTTTTTCAGTTATTATCCTTACGGTTTAACTTTTTTATTTAACCAGATGGGCAAATTAAATTGATTTTTTGTTAATAACAAAATTTTTTTTTGATTAAATATTGTTGTTATTTTAATGTTTTGTTAAAATATTTGATGGGATTTTACTTATTTTTGTAATGATGTCTGGAACACACAACATGTTATTCGTTATTGGCTTGCTGTTTCTGCTGTTACTCAGCACCAACACAGAAGCTCAAAAAGTTTATAGCTGCGAGTACCGCAGCGATGCGGATGTTAATGTGTTTGTGGTTGATTACCGCAGTGATGCAGACCTTATTGTTTACAAATGTGATTACCGCAGTGATGCAAAGGACAATGAAGGATTATGGTATTTTTGTGAATACCGCAGTGATGCAGACAAAAAAATATTTTTTGTGGATTACAGAAGCGATGCAGATCTAAAAATCTTTTTTACAGAGTACAGAAGTGACGCCGGATGGCGGAATAATGAAAAAACACATTTAATGTACTAATAAAAATTAATGATTATGAAACATTTAATTGGCATTCTTGGGGTTTTATTTTTTGCTTTAATCAGTTTCAATGGCATGGCACAAAAGGTATTTGCAACAGATTCAAAGTACAATGCTGATATCAAGGTTTTTGTTACTGACAGCAAATACGATGCTGACCTGGTGGTTCACAAAGTATCTTCAAAGTACGATGCTGACGATAATAAGGGATTGTGGTTTTTTACAGATTCAAAATATGATGCCGACAAAATCATTTGGTTTGCTGATTCCAAATATGATGCCGACCTGATCATTTATTTTACCGACAGCAAGTACAACGCTGAATGGCGGGATTCAAGCAAAAAACACTTGATGTATTAGCGTAATAATTTTATTGTAGCTATGGCCCCAAAAACGGGGCTTTTTTTATGAAAAAGACCCGAATTATGCTTATCTTATTGATTTGCCTGATTGGTTTTATCGTTCCGGCTTATTTTATCACCAGAAGCGGAATTAAAACATTTTATAAGCAATTTTTCCCAATGTCAGATGAGCTGGTAAGCAGAAAGGACATTGAATATGAAAATATGGGCTTTTTATGGCAAAACGGGAATCCGGCACTGTCGTTTAAAGGGTTTTTAGTTAAAAAATCCCCAGACAGCCGGGATACTTTGTTTTACGCTGAGCATTTTGTAATCAGCGCAAACTTGAAACCCAAAAACAAGCATGGGACAGGCGTAAAACTCATCTTGCTCTCACCTCAAATACACATATACCCGGACAGTATTTCTGGCAAACAAGAAGTTTCAGAAATGCCTGCCCATGGTGAAATAAAAACATCACCAACACTATACGTTACCAACCTATCCATTCATGATCATACTTCCGAAAAATCCAGGGTCATTCACGGCATACACCTGAAAGTTGAACCAGTATCCAACAGCATCCACATACAGGCCAAACACCAGTCTTTCCCCGGCTATTTATTTCACGGGGGAACGTATTTTTCAGCTCAGGACGGACACTATTATTTTGACAGCAGCTTTGTGGACTTGAATGATGTCAGGTTAACGAATCTAAACCTGCATATTCAAACACACCGTCGCAGCGCCAGTGACATTACCTGGGAAACATGGCTCGACAGCACAAGGCTTGAACCATTTTCCACGAGCAGTTTACAAATCAAGGGATTTATTAAATATCATTCGTCAGGCAGTTATTCTGACTATGGCAATTCCGAGAACACACACGGACAGCTTATTTGTAGCCTTGGGTCCGATAGTGGCAAAATTGACACAATGCGCATATTGGTCAACAGAAAAAAAAGCAGCAGTTACAATACCAACAACTTAGCATCCAAGTTAAAATTGGATATTACAAGTCACGATTCATTTATGCACATTCATACTGTCCACAACCGGAAGGAGGAAAGCGTAACACAGAGAATCAGACATGTGGCCGACATGAATGCTGAAGACATCAATGTACTCAAAGCTTTCACGTTACAAGGTAACATTGACGCAGATTATAAATATTATACCACCGGAACAACTGGCGGACAAACAATGGGTTATTCAGAAGCTGACATACAGATGCAACATTTTCATAACACAAATCATATCTCTCATAGTGCAGGAGAGTGGGGAAGCAAATGGATTTACACAAGCAGCAAAAATGATCTGTCAGTAGCTGTCAATTTGGATGATATATTTGATCATATATTTTTAAATGGTAAAACTGCAGCTATTAACACCGATATACAAATACGCAGCCTGAACATTCCCGGTTCAAAAAGGACAAGACAAATTCAAATGTCAGATAATGAGATCAAAATACCAAGGGTTGATTTTCTTAAAAAACTGGATATGTCCTTTTCCATCTTGGCCGATACCCTTTATTACGATTCTAAACTGCTGGCCACAAATAACATCATAAAAATAAACTCTTTGTGCAAAGAAACTGATTTCACCGGGCATTTTCATGTATGCAAAAACATCAACGGCCCTCTAACACTGGATATACAAGGACAATCAATGCAAGGATTCATTGGAAATATATCTACAACCGGCTTAACCATTAAAGATAAAAACAGACTCCCACTCATCAGCAGAAATATAAAACTTGAACCGGCCCCAGGTATTGTAAAAGGTTTTGAGATACCATTTTCCTATGATGGTAAGAATTTCAGCATTGAGAGAACAAGCATAAAGACAAGCGATTTTTTACTGCATCTAAGCGGAACCGGCAACAAAGAAAATCAGCAGTTCACATTGGGACTTACAGCGCCTACTCAACATTTCACAGGGCCTGCCAAAAGAATATTAAAGCAAAAATCTGATTCCACAAGCAAAGATTTAAATACTGTATTTATGCATATTAATCGAGATATGGGAAGTGTTAATATAAAAACCATGGCTCAATGATAAATACAGATAAAAATTATTTATATTTATACTGATTTTAAAAACCCTGGGAAAATAAAATGAAAAATAAAAAGCTTATACTGATTTTTCTTTTTGGCTTTATCCTTAACATTGCAACACCATTTTCTGTATCTTCATCAACACAAGATACCATACATTATCTCGGTGATGAAAACTATCCCCCATTTGAGTTCATTAATGATAATGGTAAACCAGATGGTTTCAATATTGCCCTTTTCAAAAAATTAGCCGGAACGCTGAATTATCAATACACCATCAACCTGATTCCATGGTACCGGGTTGTTGATTCGCTGGAAAACGGCACAAAAAAGTATGTTACTTCCATGTTTGTTTCTGACAAGAGAAAAGAACATTATTTATTCAGCACACCACACAATCAGGTATCGCTCGCCTTGTTTGTCCTTCATGATTCAGACATCAGCAAATTTGAAGATATCCAAGACAAAACCATACTTGTTGTCAGGCGAGATGTGATATTTGAATTTATTCAGGATTTTCACACAACGGGAAATATTAAAAGGTATAAAAACTATATTGAAGCTTTGAATGCCCTGGAAAAAAGAGAAGGGGATGCAGTTATTTGCCCGAATATCCAGGGTCATTATATCATTCAGAATAACAATTTCTCCGGCATCACTTCTCTTGAGATTCCTTTTCCTTTGTTAGAATATTGTTTTTGCACAACCCATGATAACAAATACATAAAGACCATTATGAACGAGGGGCTGTTGATGCTTAATCAAAGTGGTGAATATGACAGAATATATAAGAAGTGGTATTCAACTTATGCTGAACCGGATTTTATTGTTTTCCTGAAAAAGTGGTTGCTACCAGCCATTTTACTATTAACCGGATTGCTTGTGCTTGTACTGACATGGGTTTACAGTCTCAGACAACGGGTACGAAAAAAAACCCTTGATCTTCGTCTCGAGTTGCATCAACGAAAACTTGCCGAACAAAGCCTGAAACATGCAAAAGAGAAAGCAGAGGAATCTGATAAATTAAAATCAGCATTTCTGTCTAACATGAACCACGAGATCCGGACTCCGCTGAACAGCATCATGGGATTTTCTGAGCTGTTACTGGATAATACAGATAAAGATGATTTAAGAAGAGAACAACTTGAGATCATACATAAATCATCTGACCAGTTACTTAGTATTATTGAAAACATCATCAACATATCGAAAATTGAAGCAGGACAAATAAAACTCAAAAAAACTAAAATCAGGTTGCATATACTACTGAGTGACATGAAAAAACTTTTTGAGCACAAGGCTCAAAACAAAGGATTGAATTTTCAACTGAAATTACCTGACAATGCAGATGATTTCTGGATAACAACAGATGAAAACAAGCTTAAACAAACCATTACAAACTTACTGGACAATGCATTTAAATATACAGACAAAGGGGAAATATCCTTCGGGTACAAACGTATGAATGCTTATCTTGAATTTTTTGTCAAGGATACGGGATGTGGCATTCCAAAAGATAAACACAAGCAGATATTCGAACGGTTTGTCCAGGTCAGTGATAATACAAACAAATCATATTTCGGCAGTGGGCTTGGATTATCAATTGCAAAAGCTTATGTAGAAATGCTGGAAGGAGATATACATGTTGATTCTGAACCAGGCAAAGGGAGTATTTTTACTTTTACCATTCATCCTGAAGAAATGATGAAGATTGAAAATCCAACAGATGCAAGACAAATAAATGAGATACAAAAACTAAAAGATAAGCGAATTCTGATAGCCGAAGACATCATTGACAATTACATTTACATCCGGGAATCATTAAAAAAATACAAGGTTGAATGTGTGCATGCATGCAACGGAGAGAAGGCTTTTAAATATGTACAACAGGAAAATTTTGATGCCGTACTGATGGATTTAAAAATGCCAGTTCTGAATGGATTTGAATCTCTGGAAAAAATCAGAAAACTCAAACCCAGGCTTCCCATTATTGCACTGACAGCCTATGCGCAATATAGTGACAAACAACAGATATTAAACGCAGGGTTTGATGATTATCTCACTAAGCCGGTTAGCCGGGAATCCATTGTCAAGTGTTTAATAAGAATAACCATCAGAAAATAAGAGTATTCTGGGCGCACCCCAGCTGTTTTTAAAAAACCCGCTGGGCCGGTGTACGCTTGCAAGCTGCACTTCCGGCTTCCCTCTTGGGCAGGGTGCTTACTTATCCTCCGACTTTGATCCGGGGAATGAGTAAGCAGATGGAACTGATAAATTACCAACCGGGGTTTGCCTTCTTTATGGCCTCAGGTTTTCCCAAATCAAGCCACACAGAAGGGTCATGTTCCCAACCATGAATATCATAGTCTCTAGCCAGGTTAAGATAGGTTTCAATGATTGAAAATTTACCCTCACCAACCATCATGTCCAAAAAATCCTGAGACAATACCTGAATACCAGAAAATGCCAATTGCCTTTTTACCTGCACATTGGGTCCGATCATGCGGCTTTCTCCAGTTTTTTCATTTTTCCAGCCCGACAATCGCAGATGCTTATCAAACAACAAATAACGGCTGGTTTTCCTGTTACTAACCGCGAGTGTCGACAGCGATGACCTGGCTTGATGGTAATCCAGCAAATATGGTATGTCAATATTATGCCAAACATCCACATTGTGTACCAACACCGGTTCATCATCATACAATAAATGCCTTGCTTTTTTTAAACCACCACCGGTATCCAGCAATTGTTTCCGTTCATCTGAAACGCTGATCTTATAATCATCAAACTCCGGTGTTGACAAATATTTTTTTATCTGACCGGAAAAATGATGCACATTGACCACAAAATCTTTAACCCCATGCCGGGCAAGTTTATGTATTAAATGCCCGAGCATGGGTTTTCCATGGACTTCCACCATGGCTTTGGGTTTGATATTTGTCAGTGGCTGCAACCGGGTACCCAGGCCTGCAGAAAAAATCATGGCCTTCATAAAGTCAGGTCTTGTGTATATTGTTTAACATTCATTTTTCCAGTTCCCTGTGATGCAAAACAAGGTCTATGTTGTATTTTTTTGTAAGAAAAACCGCCATTTTTTCAGCCGCATATACCGACCGGTGTTGCCCGCCGGTACATCCGAACGAAACAGATAAATAATCAAAACCACGTATCAGGTAAGTATCTACCGATTGGCTGACGATCCACTTCACATGGTCTAAAAACTCCTGCATGGCCGGGGTATCATCAAGGAATTGCCGGACAGGCTCATCTTTCCCTGTAAGCTGTTTATAATCATCATACCGGCCGGGATTATGTATTGCCCTGCAATCAAAAACATGCCCTCCCCCATGGCCTGATGTGTCTTTGGGTACACCATGCTTATATGAAAAGGATTGCACATCCAGATGAAGTTTATTATTCAGTTCTTTTGTCAAAAATGGCATGTTTTCATCAGCCAACAGCCTGTCAATAAGTTTTTCAAGCTCAGGATAATCGCTGACAATATCAAACTCCCGCCGGATGGCATTCAGGTTATCCACGGCGTACGGTAAACTGAGTATAAAATGCCTTTTTTGCTGATGTAAACCCCGGTATCCATAAGCACCAAGCGTTTGCAGAACACGTATCAGCACAAAAGCATGGTAATAACGCATAAAGGCTTTTTCATCAATATGGATATGTTTTGACAAATCAACCAGATAAGATATCAGCAAATTGTTTTTTGTTTTTCCGGGAAGTCTGGCACGAGCCTGCCAAAGCAAGGATGCCACATCGTATTGTAATGCTCCCTGGCGGCCACCCTGGTAATCAATAAACCACACCTGATTGTCATGTATCATTATGTTGCGCGACTGAAAATCCCGATACATAAAATAATTGGCAGGTGCCTGCATGAGATAATCTGCCAAAGCGTGAAAATCCTTTTCCAGCGCATATTCGTTAAAATCAACATTCAACAGCTTTGCATAATAATATTTGAAATAATTTAAATCCCATAAAACAGCTTGTTTGTTGAATTTTCTAACCGGCCATGTGTAATCGTAATTGTAGGAAGATGCTGCGGTTGTTTGCATGTATGCCAGTTGCCGGAGTGCTTTTTTGTAATGGTCAAACGTTTCCGAATGTACGTCATTTCCACGCCTTTTATCGTTAAGATGCTGAAAAAGCGTTCTGTCACCCAGGTCCTGAAGCAGATAGGTTGTTTTATCTTCCGACACAGCATACAATTCAGGTATCCTGATGCCTTCTTTCCTGAAATGCCTGGTCATTTCAAAAAACGCCTTATTTTCCGGCACGTTGGGATTTGTTGCGGCCAGATAAGCATTTCCGTTGATTTCAAAACGAAAGTACTTTCTGTCAGAGCCGGAGCGTGGCAGTGGAATAATGTCTTCCGGTTGTTGACCGAAATGTGATGTTATGAGGTGCCAAATTTTTTTCATTCTTTAGATTTTGTCATAAAAATAAAAAATGATTCGTTGATATGAACATGTTTTTTGAAATATTTCGCCATTCATGAATGAGGCCAGTCTTACATGTAACTTTTCCAGTTACTTTTTGTTTAGCGTGATTATTTTTACTGGGGACTAAAAAGTCATTAGCTTGCCACGAAGTCACTAAGACACCAATACCCACAAAGAACAGAATTGCAATGTTTTATACTTTGTAGGTATTGGTGTCTTAGTGCCTTTGTGGCATTTCTCATTTTTTTTGAGTTTTTAGACATATCTCATGTATAAGAATAAAAAACATGACTTCTCATCAAAAATTCAACCGGTACAAAAACATCGGGAAAAACCCCTGCTGGTAGTTATACACAACCTCTTTGGTTCTTTGGTCATAGGTTTGGCTGAACACATTATTGTGGTTAGTGATGTTTTGAAGGTCCAGCGCCCATTCCTGGGATACCTTTTTGCCACTCACTTTTAAACTGATGCGTCCATCAAGACGGAAATATGCAGGACCGCGTTTATTGTAAGCTTCGGCATAATCGTAAACGGTATAATTGTTGGCTTCAGAAGCATCTTCATCAATAGCCATGAGCGGATTGCCACCGGCATAAACCGTTTTTACATTGACATCAATGAGCATGTTTTTGTTGATGTTAAATTCGGTACCTCCGAGGGCATTGATCACAAATTGGTTGTTGAATGCCGTGTTGTGCCATTGGCCGTCAGGGTTCTTAAATTCTGATTCAAACAATGAGGCCGTGATCAAAAAATAACAGGATTTGCTCAGAAATTTTTCAAGCGTAAATTCAATCCCATAATTACGTCCCAAACCAGCGTTTTTTAAGCTGTCAATGCGTGGAAAATTAAACCCTGCACCAAAATTTACGTTCGAAAATACCGAACGAACAGGAATATCATACAAGTATTGGTAATAAGATTCGGTTTTCAAGCGCAGGTCAGGTGTAATCATAAAATCCCACGATAAAACGCTTTGATGCGATTTCGTGAAATCAAGAGAACGGTTGCTCATCACATAGGTATCCACAGACTCAAGAGAGGATTGGGTAAAGTACGTGATGCCGGGGTGCATCATGGAATGCAATCCATATCCGGCACTTAAACGGTGTTGTGGATTGAGGTCATAGGCAATGCTCAGGCGCGGCTCAACGGAGGTTGAAGTATTGAATTCAAGATATTGGCCATGTAAGCCGCCATACAGCGTCAGATCATCGGTAAATTTATGTTTCCACTGCATGTATGCCTGTAGCAGGTGTAAATCTTTATTGCTGACATCGGTGTTGATGTGATACCTGTAAACCGGTTCATTGTTGAGTGTATCAATTCGGTTCAACGCACTGTCCAGGTAGTTAACCCTGGTTTGCTGAAAATTTATCCCTGTCTCAACATAATTCCTGTGGTTGATTTTTGTGCTCAGCTTTGTCCCTGCATGCAACTTATATTCACGGTTTTGTTCTTTAAAATACAACATCTCTTTTTCAATTTCTGACTGATTGTCATCAGTGTATTTTAGGCTGTCAACGGTGGTTTGAACCTGATAAGCCGATGCTGACACATGGGTTTTGATACGGGTGTTTTCATTGATAAAAATCAAGTGATTGGCCAAAACAGTTCCCATATCCGAACCATTTCTGGTGTTCGCCCCGGCTGTATTTCCATACGTGTTGTCATTGTCAGCATCTTGTTCAAACACAATGTGTGAGGTTCCTCCAATGCCGGTGAGGCTGAATGTTCCTGCTTTCTTTGTAGGGAAATGAAATTTAAAAGACAAGTCCTGGTATTGCGGCACAGCACCACCTGCAACATCAATGCCCAGGGCATCCATCACGCCAAGCGTGGAATACCGGTAATTTAACAGGTAAGTTGACCTGCCCTTTTTACTGAAAGGGCCTTCTGTTCCCAGTTCAAAACCGTTGAAACCTACCTGAAAGACATGTTGCCGGGTGGTGTTGTTGCCGTGGCGCATGTTTAAATCAAAAACCCCGGATATGGCATTCCCGTATTCCGCCGGAAATGCCCCCGTGAAAAAATCGGAATTGGTCAGCAAATTGTTGTTGAGCATACTGACAGGGCCGCCGGTACTACCCATGGCGCCAAAATGGTTGGGGTTTGGAATGGGCACGCCGTCAAGACGCCATAACAAACCTGTGGGGCTGTTACCCCGGATAATGATGTCGTTGCGCTGGTCGCCCGCTGAAATAACCCCGGCAAAATTTTGTACCATACGTGAAGGGTCGCCCAGGGCACCGGCATACCGCTCAGTTTCTTCCTTGTTGAAAGAGCGGGCACTTACGGAAGCCATTTTGTTTATTGGCTTATTCTTGTTGTAATCTGCTTTTATAACCACCTCATCAAGCTGTTCAACCATGGGCATTAATTCAAATTCCAGGTAAAGTTCATTTCCGCTTTGGATCAACACATTGCGTTTTATCGAAGCTTTGTATCCCAGAAATGAGGCACGGATGTCATACCTTCCCACCGGTAAGTCATGAAGTTTAAATTCGCCCCTGTCATCTGCCATTGTGCCCATCCCATCGTGGTCTAAAATAACAATGTTGGTGCCTGGTATGGGCTTTTGAGTTTCTGCATCCCTGACGATCCCACGCAATGATTGTGTAGAGAGAGATTCCTGTGAAAATAGCGGGACAAATATAAACACCATAAACAAAAAAGTTATTCCTGTTCTCATACCATGGATATATTAGAAAGACACTTCATATTTTTATAATCAATTTTCAACTTTCATTACCTTTCCCACGTAATCGGGATAAAACTGACCATGATAAAAAATTGTGCTTAAGTGCAAAAATCACAATTATCATAACATTTACGTTTCATACCTGAATGAAAAAATCCAAAAACCAACAAAACACAATCCCCCGTTAAGCAGGAGCAGTTCGTATGCAAAAACATAACCCCAGAATTCCTGTGTCATTTGATTGACGAAAAAACTAATTACCGGTGCCAATACAGCAACGGGAGCAACAAATTTCATTTGGAGTTGCCGGCGGGTAAGCATACCAAAAGCAAACATGCCAAGCAAAGGGCCGTAGGTATAGCTTGCCACAGTAAAAATAGAATCCACCACAGACCTGTCTTTTACCATTCCAAAAATCAAGATAACCCCAATCAGCACTACTGACATTCCGACATGAACCTGTTTTCTGACTGTTTTAAGTTTTTTCTCAGGCAATTTCTCTGCCTGGAGGATATCCACCGTAAAAGATGTTGTCAGTGCTGTCAATGCTGAGTCAGCTGATGAATATGCTGAAGCCGTGAGGCCAAGGATAAACATTGCCAGCACCACATTCCCGAGATGCGATTTTGCTAACAAGGGGTAAAGTATATCACCATCAGCCGGAAGGGGAACGCCAGAGTTTTGTGAAAATATTACAAGCAATACCCCCAGGCTGAGAAAAAGTAAATTAAAGGGAATAAATGCAAGACCGTAGCTGATCATGTTCATTTTGGCATCTTTCAGATTGCGGCACGATAGATTTTTTTGCATCATGTCCTGATCAAGTCCGGTCATAACAATGGTTATAAGCATACCTGACAAAAATTGTTTTATAAAATGCTGCCTGCTTTGCCAGTTGTCAAAAACAAACATGCGTGAATAGTCACTTTCCTTTATGGCATCGATCAACCCCAAAGCAGATAAATCCATTTGTTTGCCGATTATAACAATGGTGGTTATCAGTGCTGTAAGCATCAGTGCTGTTTGCATCATATCTGTCCAGATGATGGTACGTATGCCACCGCGATAAGTATATAGCCAAATAAAGATGATGGTAACAATAACAGTGATCCAAAAAGGAATATTCCATGCATCAAAAATGACAAGTTGCAATACGGATGCCACAATGTACAACCGAAAGGATGCCCCGATAATTCTGCTTATCAGAAAAAAAGCAGCACCTGTTTTATATGCAGCCAAACCAAATCGCTTATCAAGGTATCCGTATATGGATGTAAGGTTTAGTTTATAATACAATGGCAACAGGACAAAAGCAATGGTAAGGTACCCGAGAAAATACCCAAACACCATTTGCATGTAAGTAAAATCCGTGTCAAGCACCCAACCTGGAACAGAAATGAAGCTTACGCCTGACAACGATGCTCCCAACATACCAAAAGCAACAACAAACCAGGGTGATTTACGGTTACCAAGAAAAAACCCGGCATTGGTTGCATTCCTGGACGTAAACTGAGATATCAGCATCAGTAAGATGAAATATCCCAGTATTAATCCGAGTATTGTCAATGGTGTCATGCGCCGAAGATAAAGATATTTTCAAAGATGTAAAAGCGGGAAATAAGAAATAGTGGAATTGTATTGCCCCTGAATAAGTCTGACATAATTGTCAATAAAAATTGGTAGGTTCTACCACGAATTTAATGGAAAAGTTTTTTTGCAAAAAAAGGTTCTACTGCAATTTTAATGGGTTGTGATTAGCCGGCTGTTTACCTAATCCTTTTGTGTAATACCGGTAATTTTCAGTTCTGAAGTACGAAAATAGGTGTATAATCACCTTTTCTATGTGATCCTATGTGAACTACTGTGGTTCAAAAATTTGGAAACATCTCAGGTTGGAACCACAATAGGCACAGTAGAACACATAGGAATTCACATAGAATTAGCCATAAAAACCTTCTGGTTAATCATTGAATGGATTAGAGAAAATCATAAAGAATAAGTAAAATTACATAAATTTTCACTTTCAGATATTCCTGGTTTTCCACTAAGTTTGCAGTAGAACCCAAAAAAAAGGTTTTACTGTTATTTTAATGGAAGACCACTTTATATCGAAGCCGCTTCGACATCGCTCACTTCGGCTGCGCTCAGTACATCGCAGCACATCGCATTCAGGCTTCGTTTCCGGATACACGTATTGTTCCCTGCCTATTAATGTAACCCAACATGAGTTGCGGCTGCACCTTACCGCCCCCGAAAGGTGGTGTGCTGAACCTGTCGAAGTAAGTCAAACATGAGTAACCACGGGTGAATCCGTGGCACAAAAGCCTTTACACACATGCCAAAAATTAAAAATATAGATGTTCAAACAACCATCTTTCCACTTAGTTTACAGCAGAACCTAAGTTTACATTGTACACTATATCTTTACCCATTAAAATAACAGTAGAACCAATTGGTAATTATGCAAACCGACAAAAAAAAATGAAAGTTTACAAAAGACAGAAACTTCAGATTTACAAATATCAATCATTGGCATACCAACGAAGCCGGTTGAGCCCTTACTATACTATTATTGCGAGCATAATCCGTTAATTTTGAGTTGGATATGGCTATAGTCGCAAAAAATGAACGATGGATGCGGCCTGCTTAAAAATTAACGCTCAAGATCAAATCAATATAATCACCACGGAAATCAAAATAATCGTCTTGCACGTTATTTACAAAAACCTCTCTACTGTCGTCTTTTTCATTGTTCATAAATATATAATAAGCCAGTTCAGGACTATATTGTACGGAGACAACAACATTGTCGGATAAGAGTATATCAACTCCCAGATTAAAATCAATACCAAGTTTAAAAAAATCAGCACGGTACCATCCCAACATATTTTGTTCATATGGGGGGATAATGCTTTCTATAGGATAATCGCTGAAAGATTTTTCATATTGGTAATATGATTTACCAAAATGGTGATATCCGCCCATAGCTCCAATGCCGTAATAAAACCTGAATCCGTCAACCGGCATATATCTTTCGTAACCTATGCGCATATCAAGTGTGAAAATATTGTTGTTGTATTGCCTCAGAGTGACATTGGTATCACCAACGTGGACAATATCCATCCGTTTATCCTGTGAATTGAAATTAATGTAATTGGCACTAAAACGAATGCCTGATTTTTTCCAATTGTGCTTATACTGAACAAACAATTTTGTTGAAGGTAAAACACCACCGCCAACCATACCAAATGCAGGATATACATTCAGACCCACAAAATTTCCCTGCCACAGTGTGTCAGTGCTTGTACTGTCTTCAGAAGTAGCGGGTTCATCCTGTGCAAAGGACATGGTGATCACAAAGAGTGAAACACACAACAAGATTACAGTTTTAACATTCATAATATATGGTTTTAATTAAATAAAAAACTTCATTAAAGATACAAAAGATATGACAAAATCAATCATACTATATTAACGTGAAATCCCGTCAATTGTTTCATCACCAACTGAAGAAGGTTGCGGGATGTCCATCATTTCACAAATAACATAGGTTATGCCTGATATGTTCACTGGGTGTGAGATTTCACCTTTCTTTACCCTCCATCCATAAAACAACAGAGGTACATGAGCGTCATATGCATAACAGGTATTGTGATCTGCTGAATAGCTAACATCCTTGATCCAACCGGGTTTCAAGGCTATCATGACATCACCGGAACGTTTTTGATGGAAAGAGTTCTGCATCTTCATAAATATGCCGGAAGTATAATTTGTTCGTTGTAAATCATATGCAGTCATTGAATTGGTAACGCCGGGTGTGGACAAAACAAATTGCGCCACTTTGTATTGCACATCAGCAAGCTCAAGTCCGGCATCTTCGATAAGAATCCGGTTTAGGTAAATTTGCTGGTTGTGATAATCACGTACCCAGTCTCCTTTGCCGTAAACAATATTCAGATACGACTTTAACAAGGCCATCATGTAATGGTGTTTGAACGTACCGCCGGGCAGCTTCTCTTTTTTACGGTATTCCGGATTGCTGCCAAATCCGCTTGGTGAAGTCAGAAAAAACAATGTAGATTGTTTTCCCACACGGTCTTCGATGACTTTCACAAGATGAGTAATCTCTTTATCCAGACGTAAAATCAGATCCTGCATTTGTTTGGAATCGGGGCCAAAATATTTTCCAATGTTTTCACTAACATGATAATTGATCATCAATACATCCGGCGTATCATCTACGCCCAATTGTTCCTCTATCAGGCAATGTACTGCAAAATCAGTAGTCATGGTATTCCCTTCAGGAATCATTTTTATGAATTTACTTCCTGTATAATGCGATTTAATGTCCTCATACACAAATGGAAAAGTTTTAAATTCTGCATCAAAACCATATTCAAAAGCATTGGAATCAGGACGTGAATGTTTGTATTCAGATAATGACTCCAGGGGATTCCAGGTACGTTCAAAATATACCTCCGGGTATTTGTTTTCATTGAATTCATTTACCCAACCGGGAAGTTCTTCCATATAGTATGAACTGCTTACAAAATTGCCTGTAAAGTCATCCAGCCAGTATGCCGCATCAGCCTTGTAACCCCCGCTTATAACAGCAGCGGAGGGATCGAGTGATACGCTGAATACTTTAGATTCATTCCGAAAATACATTTTAATGGCATCACTGAACGTTTCAGTCATGAGTTGATCAGGAGAACAGGCATTGTCTTTATTAACAGTTCCCACCGGATAATAATCCTGATTTTGTACCGCATGTATGCCGTCTTCTTTGAGTGTTTCATACCAATAATCTGCCACTATACCATGCCATGAAGGGTCAGATCCGGTAACAATGGTAGCATAGCCGGGCGCCCTTTGGGTGAACATATAGTTATAACTTGCATGTTTGCAAAATGCCCCCTGTTTCATGAGTTTTTTCATGCCGTTTTCATGCATCAGATCAAGGTTCCTTTGTACATCATCATACCCGATGCCATCAATGACAATGCCCACAACAAGCCGGGGATAACCGGAAGGCGGATTATAGCTTTGTGAAAAACCTGATGTCAATGCCATACACATTAGCAGGCAAATTGTTGTATATTTTATCATTCTGTAATAATTTGTACAAAATTAAAGATTTTTTTGTAAGTATATCCGGAATCTAGTTCCTTATCAGAAATATCCTCGCACAGTTTTTTAAATACCGGAAAATGGATTTTTGCATCCTGCTTACACAACAAAAGCCGCCCGGAAATCCGAACGGCTTTATTCTCCTCGTGACTGATCGGAGGTTCGAACTCCGGACCCTCTGCTTAAAAGGCAGATGCTCTACCTGCTGAGCTAATCAGTCAACCTTGTTCCCTCAATTGGGAGTGCAAAGATAGAGGCTGTATTTTAAAATCCAAAATAAATTGTTGATTTTTTCCTTATTTTTTTTTCAGGGAAAATTTATCGACATACCATCCCTGCCGTTACAGTGTCTCAATATAGATTTGAGTTCTTTTTTAGTACCCAGTAAAAATAATTGCACTAAACAAAAAGCAACTGGAAAAGTTACATGTAAGTATGTCAGCAGCATCGGTTATTTTGTTATTACCAGGGATTTCATACAATAAGGAAGGGATTAAATATACAAAGAAAACAACACACAAAACCTTCCCTGAGTAAAGTTGATAATTGACAAATCATTTTAAGATAATTTTAAGCAAACTTCAAAATACACATTAGAGACATTCCGTTTGCGTTTAGTATTTATTATATTGTAAAAGGTTCTTGTTATTTGTTACGAAAACACTAATTTTGTGAGGCATATAATAACATTGAGATGAAAAAACCCGGCATTCTCATTATCCTTTTTGTTTTGGCTGTAATTGGATTACAGGCACAGGACAACGTAAAGTTTGAAGCCAAAGCAAAGTCCGTGGTGGAAGCAGGTGAAAATTTTTACCTGCAATATGAGATGAATAAGAAAGGGAAGAACCTGAATTTGCCTGACATGTCGCCATTCCGTGTTTTGAGCGGGCCATCGCAACAAACTAGCTCAAGCACAAGCATTATAAACGGCGAAGTTAGCCATTCATACACATTTCGTTACACTTATGTGGTAAAAGCACCAGAAACCGGCACTTATGAATTGGCTCCTGCCACAGTAAAGATTAACGGAAAAACCCATAAATCTAACAAACTGACCATCAATGTTGTCAAATCGGCCAACACACAAGCCCAAAGCAGCAGAGGCAGAAGCGGCAACATAAGCAGTCGTCAACCAGGCAGAAGCAATGCAACACAAGGGGAAAAACCATTTGCCCGTGTGCATGTAAATAAAACCACCGCTTACCAGGGAGAACCCATATATGCCCGGTTAAAACTATACCTGCCAGACAGAAACCTGGCTGGCTTCAGAGATATCAGTTTTCCTGATTTCAATGGCTTCTGGAGTGAAGATTTTAACATGCCAGAGCAAATTCAATTAAAAACAGAAAACTACAGTGGTAAAAACTATTGGGTTGCTGAACTGGCATCGTGGATATTATATCCTCAACAATCCGGAAAACTAAGCATTGAAGGAGGCCAATATGACATTGTCTTGCGGGAGCGCGTTTCAGGCGGACAATCACGCAGCGTATTCGATTCATTCTTCGGGCATTATGAAAATACAGAAAAATCGTTGACCAGCCCGCCAGTAAACATTAATATCCAAGCGCTACCTTCAGGAAAACCGACAGGATTCAACGGTGGTGTGGGGAATTTTAGTGTCAGCTCAGAAATATCTCATGACAGCATTGATGTCAATGATGCTTTTTCCATTCGGGTGCATATTTCCGGCACAGGCAATCTTAATCTGCTGAACAATCCCGAACTGGAAATGCCGGATGTGTTTGAGATGTATGACCCTGAAGTTGAGTCAAATTATAAACAAACGGTTAACGGCAGCCGGGGAAGCATAGAATATGTCTATACCATCATCCCAAGGTACCCTGATGATTACACCCTGCCTGGCGTAAAAATTGCATGGTTTGACCCGGCAGCAGGGACATACAAAACCTATCAATCGGAAAATTTTTACCTGCATGTTCGCCGCACTGAAGATTACGATGAAAGCAAGGTATCAAAAGAAACAGGTACTGACAAATCAGATATGATATCAACAGATATCCGGTTTCTTAAAGATATAGCATCATACAAGCAGCCGGTGATGATTGTGTTTAACACCAAAGCATTCTGGTTGTTTTATCTTGTGCCGTTTTTTGTATTGATACTCATCATCATACTGCATCGTAAGCAAATTAAAGCCAGGGCAAACATCGCACAACAGCGAAACAGAAAAGCCAACAAGATGGCCATGCGGCGTTTAAAGAAAGCCAAAACGATGATGCAAAACGAGGATAAAGATTTCTACAATGAAACCATCAAAGCGTTGTGGGGATACGTTGCAGACAAACTTGATATGGAAACTTCCATGCTATCAAGGGAAAATGTATCAGATGCACTTCAGGAAAAAAATATACCTGAAGACTTAATTGACAAGCTTCTTGACATCATTGATGAATGTGAATATGCCCATTTCGCCCCCGCGGCTGATGATACCGAAAAACAGCGTATTTATTCAGATGCAGTTTCCCTGATAACTAAACTGGAGCAAAAACTGTAAACTATGAAACGATATATCCTTGTCAGCATATTATGTTTGAACCTTATCACAGCTAAGGCTGTCAATCCTGCAGACAGTGCGAAAGAAGCATACAACAACGGCAATTATGCCATAGCGGCTTCATTGTACGAGGAAATGCTGAAAGAACAACCACAAAATGCAGTGATTTATTACAACCTCGGAAACGCTTATTACAAAATGAATAAACCGGGTCCTGCCATTTTAAATTATGAACGTGCCCACAGGCTGAATCCCACAGATGAAGATATCCAACACAACCTAAAATTGGCTCATTCAAAGGTAAAAGGCCAAATGGAAAGCATGCCTGAGTTGTTTTTCATTGCCTGGCTGGATAAACTGAATACGTTGTTGAGTGTAAGAACCTGGGCTGGTGTTAGCGTTGTATTGTTTCTGATGGCTATTGGATTCACGGCTTGGCGGTTGTTCCGGAAAAAACCGGGCGCACGTGCAGCACTTTCATCCATAGCCATAACCAGCTTAGTGCTGAGTGGGATAAGCCTTGGGTTGGCTTTCAGGCTGGATAAGAAAATACACACCCCCAATGAAGCCATTGTATTTGAAGACAGTTTAATAAAAAGCTCCCCATCTGAAACCGGCGTGAATTTGTTCGAAGTACACGAAGGCATTAAAGCTGAAGTACTTGACAGCCTGAACAATTACATACAAATCCGGTTACCTGATGGTAAAAAAGGGTGGATACGGAGCCGTAACATTGAGCATATCCGGCTGCATAAGAAAAATTAGTATCCTAAAACAGAGTCAGACCTTCATTCACAAAAAAAATAAAGTTCACCTGCCTGACAGCGAGGCAGGAAATCCAAAAGCCTGCTTTTATTAGATACCCTATTTTATCATAAGTTTTTGGAAGGCCCCGTTTTCTCCGTCTATTTTAATAAAGTAGAGACCTTTGGCCATGTCCGGGGAGAACTCCAGGGTATGTTGACGTGTGTATGCCGGCAGAGTCAATGACTGTACCTTTTGCCCCGGGCTTTTATAAAGGTGAAGTTTTGTGTCTTTGATCAGGGGTTCCGGAAAGATAACGGTAACTTGAGATGCGGCAGGATTTGGAAACACCTTCAGTTCCTGTTCTTCCTGGGTGCCTGCAATTACAATGGTCTTTGAGTATTCATACTGCCCGTCGTAGTCAACCTGCTTAAGCCGGTAGTACCAGGTTTCACTGTCAACATCTTTATCGGGAAACTCATAACTAACAACCTGATTGGTGTTGCCGGAGCCAATGGCTACCCCACGGGTGATAAAATCTTCTCCAGTTTGGCTGCGTTGAATTACAAAATAATCGCTATTTATTTCTGTGGCTGTTGCCCAGTAAAGCATAATGTGCCCATTTTCAATCCGCTCTCCCGAAAAATAAAGCCAGCTGACCGGTAAAGGGTTATCTTCATCGGCTGCTGTCCAACGGCTAAATGAAGATACACCTGTAGCTGTGAGGGTATCTTCATCATCATTCAAACTTCCGGATACGGATGACCATGTACTGCCATCATCATCTGACCGCCATAAACCTAAGGTTGATTTTTTAATAACGTCTGTCAGCTCACTGTCAAAAAACGCAAAATCCAAATCAACATTTAGGCCGGTAGTTGTTGCCGGCTCAATATCAAACCACCTTGCTATGCTTTTATTACCATTGGCTTCTTGTATATTGTGCCCCCGTGTTATCGTTGTTTCTCCAAGGGTTGTTTCGGATATTGTAAGCCGGACCCCAATATTGCCCAATTCATAGGTGTCAGTCGCATCTAAAGTTCTGGTAGTAACCACAGTGCCTGACTCTGAATGACTTACAATCCGGGAATCATTTGTCTCGTTTTCTATACTGGCAGTCGGATCAAGTGTAAGTACATTCTCGTTGAGGTTCATATAGCCATTTTGTAAATCCAGTTCATTAGTGACAGTGATACTATTTCCCAGTTTCACATTATTGCGGTTGTCAATTGTCAGGTTTTCAACAGATGAAAAAGGGATATCCTGAGGTACACTTCCTGCAAATACAATCTCCCCATCCCCATCAACAGTGCCTGCACCCGTTGCTTCATTAATGATGGTTAGCTTAATTCCGCCGGCTATTGTTAATTCAGAATTGTTTGCTATAAATAGATCATATATTATGGCGTTTTCTGCATCCAGTATCGGATAAGCACCATTGGTGTTATTTGGGATTCGTACTTCGGCGTTTTCTGCAGGCTTATTGGTTTGCTCAGTACCTTCTTCATCTTCCCAATTGCTGCCGGTTTCCCAATCTGTATCACTGATATCACTTTTCCATACCCATATACCAGGCGGGTTATACGTATCCCTTAAAAACGGATAACCATTGTTGGTGCTTCCGTCAATATCCCATACGGTATTAAAATCCCAGCCGGCACCGGTAAAGGTAGTTTCATCTTTCATGTTGACCGGCCACCAGGCTGCCGCTGCCTCTTTTTCCGATTACATTAGCATCTTCTAAATGTAAATTGGTTATTTTGGCTCCTATGCCTATATGTCCAAATAGACCAACGTTGTCTTCATCATCCCTGCTGATATATAAATTGGTAATTATATAACCCTGGCCATCATAGGAGCCGGTAAATTTGGTGCCGTTTCCAATCGGAGAAAAACCTTTCTGATCTTCTGCATCCCAGTCGGCCGTGCCATCCCCATCCCAGTCCACGTTCTCTTCATTGGCATCAAAAGTAACGTCAGCGGTTTGCTTAAATAAGCATTCCAATCACCCGATGTATTCGATAATTCAATCAAATCATCTGTATCAGCGATCTGATAAGGAGTGGCTTCTGTTCCGCTACCGCCGGAATACGTTCCTGCTGTTAAGCTTGCTGAAATCATCAGCATCACGGTTAAAAATAGTCCGTTTAATAAGTATCTTGTTTTCATTTTTATGGGTGCCAATTTTAGTTTATAACTGCATTTTTATCCCCCAATAAATGGGGTAGAATTCGTTTAGAACATATTAAAGCCCAACTTGATCAAATTTAGCACTAAAAAACCAAACCGCTTTTTATATTGCCTTGTAAATATCAAATATTTTATCATAACAAAATAATGTCCATGATGTTCATGTATTAGCCCCTGAAAAAAACTGACATAGTTATCAATACAAATAACATGGTGTCATGTCATTTTGAAAAAGCAATCAATTCCATTGAATGTTTTTTCACGTGCAGCACCCTCTATTCATATAACGTCAGCACGTTTTAATAATCAATTTTCAATGTAAACCATATCATTCCGGTTGTGGTGAACAAAACGCATGTTTTTGCGTTTTAAGGATGTACATGAACCTTTAAAATTATACGCTATGATAAAAATGACTTTTTCGGGTATTGTAATGCTGACAGCAGTGTTATTCTCAGCTTGCAACGATACCGACCAACCATCTGAACAAAGCAAACCCCAAAAATCTGACAATATGAAAAAAGCAGCAGTATTAACCGGAGAAGGCTTCCAGGATGCAGAAGCGTACATGCCCATTGGCTACCTGACAAACCATGGTGTAAAAATCACGGTAATTGGGTCTGAAAAAAAAGAAGTTAAATCCTACAACAGTGATTTCACCATCAAAATTCAGAAAACTGCAGAAGAGGTGTCGATTGAAGATTTTGATGTCCTGATTTTGCCTGGAGGCAAAGCACCTGCCAAACTACGGGAAAACGAAGCCATTGTTAGCTTTGTTAAGGATTTTTACAACACGGGGAAACCGGTTGCAGCCATTTGCCACGCACCGCAAATACTTATCCGGGCAGATGTGATGGAAGGAAAAACAGCCACCTCTTATAAAAGTGTCAAAGAAGAAATGATTGACGCTGGTGTAAACTATAAAGACGAAGCCCCTGTAATTGATGGTAACCTGATAACAGCCAGAAATCCCGGCGATCTTCCGGCATTTTGCGAGGCCATCATGTCAGCGCTTGAAAAATAACAACCATAAAAATAAGATTTATGCCCCAGTATATTGGAAAATACCTGATATTGGCTGGTATAATATTAATCCTTGCAGGCATTATCATCCTGCTGTGCAGCAAATTCAATTTCCTGGGTAACCTTCCTGGTGACATCAGGATAAAACGTGATAATTTTACCTTGTATGCACCCATTACCACCATGATCTTAATCAGTGTGATATTGAGTTTTCTGCTGTGGTTGATCTTTAAAATATTCAAATAATGATATTATCAGGGAAGCAACACAAGAGGTTCCTTATATTTTACTTGATATGTAAGTCCAATCTAAAAACTTGATGTCATAGTGTGCTTAACTATTGCGACACTTAAATTTACCGCTCAGGATATCTGAAATTATAAAAATCCCTTTACTTCTTGTGATTTCGTGCAATCGCACAATCGTTCCCTCGTCCCTTATTGATGGTCTGCTAAACTTTAGCATAGAGCAATAAATGTTATGACTTTGTGCCTCTCTGCCTCCGCTAAAGCTTCACCGGACAAGTTTTGAGCTTTCCCTGCCCGTTCGGCAGGCGGGCGGCTTTTCCACTTTAGGTTTTAGTCAAGCACCGGGTTGTAATCGTTTTTGATGACCCTGAATTCCGTCCGGCGGTTCATCTGGTTTGCAATTTCCTGTTGCTCTTCTGTCAGTTCTTCAACAAATTCAGGCTTTAGCACATCGCCTTTTTCCAGCCAATCGTAATCTTCGTGCTGGTCTTCGATAACAATGGGCTGGCTTTCACCGAAACCTTTTGTTTCGAGCCGGTTTTCTGAAATGCCTCTGCTTATAAGATAATCAGCCACGGCGTCTGCTCTTTTTTTACTAAGTTCCATATTATTTTCATCGGTTCCGACCATATCCGTATGTGCCGACAATTCAACCACAAGGTTGGGATTATTGTTAAGCAATTTTACAACACTGTCAAGTGAATGTTTGGCCATATCAGTAAGGTCAAAACTGGCAAATTCAAACTCAATATTTGGGATCTCAAAGGTTTTCCGGTAATTCTCAAGTTGCACATGATGCTCAAAAGTGTAATCATAATACAATGTATCAGTTGTGATTCTGTCTTTACCATTAAAATAGCCATCTTTATGCACCACATACACATATTCGGTGTTGGGTTTCAGATCGAATGAAAAATAACCGGTTTCTGCATCCGTGGTATCCGTAAACATGGTTCCGTCAGAACCTATCAAATGAACAACGGCACTATCAATGACAGCTTCGGTATCAACATCAGTAACAAAACCTTCCATGGCAAATTCCAAAGGTGGTTTCTCAAAGTAAAAGATATCCTCTCCTTTAGCTCCTGACCTGTCTGATGTAAAATATCCCTTATCATCATTTTTGTAATAATAAATACCAAAATCATTTCCCGGACTGGAGAAAGGCGGTTTCATGTTTTCCACTTTCCAGCGATAACGGCTTATCTTTTTTGCTTTGAACAAATCAAGTCCACCCATAGACGGGTGCTGCTGGCTGGCAAAAAACAAAGTGGAATCATCCCGTACATAAGGAAAAAGCTCGTCATAGGGAGAATTTATTTCAGGGCCGGCATTTTTCGGAGCACTCCAGCTGCCCTCCTCTTGTTCTACAAACCAAATATCGGAGCCACCATATCCACCCTGTTTGCGTGAAGCAAAATACAATCTGTTTTGATCCGGTGTAATACTGGGATGGCCAACCGAAACAGTATCCGGCACAATGGGCACACGTTCAGGGTTTATCCATTCTGTCCCTGACTTAGATACTTTGTAAATCTGGCATCCTTTTTTTTTATTTTTCTCCACCTGGCAGGATGTAAAATACATCATGGCTCCGTCGCTTAAAAGACAGGGGGCACCCTCATCGTAAGGCGAATTCAGGGAATCCAATGGTTCCGGATCATCCCATTCTCCCTTCCTGTTTTTCTTTGATACAAACAGGTCTGAAAACCTGTTGCCTGTGATTTCTGAATTCTTTTTTCCGGTAACCCCTTTTCTGTTGGATGCAAAATACACATGATCATACCCCTCTTTTTCAACCACTGAGGGTGTAAAATCGTTTTCACGCGTATTAAAATCCCTGACTGCCTTAACCTTAAACCGTGTTTTGATGTCTTTCCACTCCATGGCCAGTTTTGTCGCTTCTATCTTTTTCTGAAAGACACTGTCTTTTCCATTTATTTCCTCGTATTCATCATAAACTTCAAGGGCATCTTCATATTTATCGGAAATACGATACACCTCGCCGAGTTGAAGATAGGCATCCCTGTTTTTTTCATCATACCGTATAACCCTGTGCAGATAGGTGCGGGCAAGCCTGTAATTTCCGGACAAATAATAAGCATTTCCCATTTTGTAATAAACAATGGTCTTTTCTTTCCTGCTATGCAATTTATCAAGCACAGATTTATATGCTTCTACAGCGCGGTTATACTCGCCGGCTTCATAAATAGCATTGGCACGTTTTAGTCGTCTTTCCTGAGCAGTGGCATCATGGGATATTACCATTGCCATCAAAATTAATATATATGTCAGATGACGAAGATGCATTTTATTAAAATCAGATGTACTAACGTTTCGAACACAGCTTTAGTATTTATATTCTTATCAAAAACAAAAACGGTCATTAGCATAAATCCGCCAGTGATTTAAAGTATTGGTCTATTTCTCAATAATACTTAAAAGCGGCAAAGTTAAAAAAGAATTTGTTTTTATGATTTTATCCGGCTATATTCTGTTGGGATGCATTTTTAGTTTACCATTCATGTTTGATTCCGAAATGCCCCTGGAATATACCATACGTGTATATGTTAAGTTCGGGAATGTAAACCAGGTTGACACCTGGCCGTGCTTCAATAAACAGGTGCAATTCTTTCCAAAGGGATTTTTTATTGCCTATCCTGAAATCCAACCCCAATGGAATATATGCTGCTCCACCGAGGTTCATTTTATGTGTATAATTCTCACTTTTGCGCACTTCAGGATCAAAATAACGATACGAATAGAAATTGGAACCGTTTTCATAACTGCCTTTCATATATTTTGATTTTTCATAAGAGATAGTGGAATATGCATTGATAGAAAATCCCGCATTGATGCCCGCACCTGCATAAAAAGTAAACCGTTTTGCAGGATCGCTCCTGTAAACAAAGTTCGCATCGATGCGAATCTGTTCAGAATAATAATTCATGTCGAATTCATGTTTTGTTACCGAATCCAAATAAATAACATTGTCTGTGATGCCGGACTGCAAAGTATCGTAAGGTTTTGTTTTCTCATGCCTGACATGCAATTCCTTATATTCTGAACTGTGATAGCTTAACCCCAAATTCAAGCTGGGTTTGGCACTGTTTTTTATGCCATGATCCGGGAAATCAAACCCCAAGATAAAAGATAAAGACCTGGTCATACTGTTGTAATAATAGAAATTGCTCTGATCATCGTAATCAGGCAAATCAGACACAGCATTCACCAACGGGGAATCGGGGGCAAGCCTTTCAAATCCTTTCAGCGTTGCGCGGGTGAGTTTATCTTTATGCACTCCTGAAGAAACGGAAAAATTGCAAACATGAAAACGGAAGTCACGCTCATCCATTTCTACATTATCCGTTGTGTCCTGTGAAAATCCGGGGCTAATCAATACAATAGCCACAAAAACAATTAAACATCTTTTCTTCATAATCATCTGGTTTAAAGTATAAAGTTAAAAATAAATCCATAATATCTATAGTTTTGAGTCATTTATTTGCTTTTCTAACAACGTATCATAGAAACTTAATACAAATGCTTACATTTGTGTCCTATAAATACAGACCATAAACAAAACATGGATTTTTCGGAATTAAATCTAAGCCATAAATTGCAGGAAGCCATTTCTTTCATGGGATTTACCAAAACCACGCAAATACAGGAACTGGCCATACCCATCATCATGAAAAGGAAGGACTTGATTGCAAGTGCACAGACAGGCACAGGCAAAACAGCTGCATTTGTATTGCCTTTGCTTGACATGATAAACAAAAACAACACGCATAATAAAGTAAAAGCCTTGATAGTTGTTCCCACGCGGGAGCTTGCCATACAGATAGACCGCGACATACAGGGATTATCCTATTTTCTGCCGGTAACGTCGCTGCCTGTTTACGGTGGTGGTGACGGATCGGAATGGGGACAGGAAAGGAAAGCCCTTACTGATGGTGTAGATATTGTAATTGCGACACCCGGTAAATTACTGGCTCACATCAAACTTGGCTATGTTGATTTTAGCAGGCTTGAATATTATGTGCTTGACGAAGCTGATAAAATGCTGGACATGGGCTTTTATGAGGACATCATGCTCATAACCAATCAATTGCCAAACAAACGGCAAACCTTGATGTTTAGTGCCACCATGCCCCCCAATATCAAAAAAATGGCACAAAAACTTCTACACGAGCCTGAAGAAATCAACATCAATTTATCAAAACCTGCCGAAGGGGTACTACAGGCTGTATATCCGGTCAATGACAAAGATAAAATCCGTCTGATCCAAGAGTTGCTCGAAGGCAAAAAAGATTACAAACGCATTTTGATTTTTACAGCAACAAAAGCACAAGTAAATGAAATAGTCAGATCACTGAACAAAAAAGGCATGAATGCGCAGGGCATATCGTCGGATTTCGGACAAGATGAAAGGATAGACATACTGAATCGATTCAAAGCAGCCCGCATAAGGATTCTTGTTGCCACGGATGTATTAAGCCGGGGCATAGACATCAAAAATATAGACCTTATTATCAATTATGAAGTTCCAAGGGATGCCGAAGACTATGTACACAGGGTAGGAAGAACAGCCAGGGCTGAGACCACAGGGGTTGCTCTCACTCTTGCCAGTCCTGATCAGATGCGGGATTTTGATAAGATAGAGAAACTCATTGAACAGAAAGTCCCAAAATTAAAGCTGCCCTTTGCCCCGGAGCAAACACCTGCATGGAACGTATCAAAAAAACAGTGGCATCGCGGTAAATCAAAAAACAAGCCATTCCGGAATAAGAAGAAAAAACCCCGGCGTTAAAAAAAAACGCCCCGGTAACCGGAGCGTTAAGGGGTTATTTTACTTCAGGCTTTTGGTCTTTGAATATCGGAGGTTTTACCACTTCGGCCTCAAGTTTTTTCCTGCGGACACCAATGTAAATTTTCGTACCTGATTTCCAGTATCCCTGTTTCAGATATGCCAATCCAATGCCGGTATGCATCATCGGGGACATTGTACCGCTTGTCACCTCTCCTATTTCTTCTCCTTCTTCGTTATATGCCTTGTAATGTTGTCTTGGTATTCCCCTTTCATTCATCACAAAAGCTTTTAGCATTGTTTCGGGTTTATCGGTTTTCAGTTTTTCATGGTAGTCACGCATGATGAAATCATTTCCATCCACAAATTTTGTGGCCCAACCGAGTCCTGCTTCTATTGGTGAAGTGGTATCATCAATATCATTGCCATAAAGACACATTTTCATTTCCAGCCTCAATGTATCTCTGGCACCAAGGCCAATTGGTTTAATACCAAATTCTTTGCCGGCATCAAGCACAGCATTGTAGATTTTTTTTGCATCGGCATTTTTCATGTATATTTCACAACCTCCGGCGCCGGTATATCCTGTTGTTGACAGCACCACATCATCCACACCGGCAAACCTGAGCGTTTTGACTGTATAAAACTCCATGTCCATGATGTTTTCGTCTGTGAGTTTTTGCATGGCTTTTCTGGCATAGGGCCCCTGGACAGCAAGCAAACTGATGTCTCCGGATAAATCTTTCAGCTCATTGCCTACACTAAGGCCAAAAGGTTCAGCTTGTTTTTTACACCACGCCCAGTCTTTTTCAATGTTAGCGGCATTGACCACCAGCCAGTATTTATCCCCGGCAAAGCGATACACGAGAAAATCATCCACAATGCCACCTTTATCGTTTGGCATGCAGTTATACTGTACTTTCCCATCAACCATTGAGTTAACATCGTTGGATGAAATGCGCTGAATAAATGCTTTGGCTTTGGGTCCGCTGACTTCAAATTCACCCATGTGTGATACATCAAACACGCCAAGTTTTTCACGCACTGTCCGGTGTTCTGAAGTAATTCCTTCAAATTCTACGGGCATATTAAACCCGGCAAAAGGTACCATGCGCCCGCCCATGGATTTATGAACTTCTGTAAGAGCTGTATTTTTCATATAAAAACAAGATTTAAAGTAATTTATCTAAAAACAAGTGTTATTCATTTTCCAATACAGTAAATTCAACGCGCCGGTTGAGTTGTCTTCCTTTTTCAGTATCGTTATCAGCAATTGGTTGTTTAAACGCATATCCTTTGTACTTGAGACGATCCTTGTTGATGCCCTGTTTAACCAGGTATTCCACAACAGCCTTGGCTCTTTCCCGGGATAAATTCATGTTATATTCCATGCTGCCACGGTTATCCGTGTGTCCACTGATTTCAATCACCAGCTTTGGATTTTCATTCAATACGTCAATCACCTTATTGAGTTCTGCATAGGAAGATTCACGGAGGGTAGCTTTATCGTAATCAAAAAAGATGTTTTTGAGAACAATTTTGGTGCCTACTTCAATGGGTTGTAAAAGCACCTCCTTTTTTACTTTTTCAAATTCCGATGTATCAGCAATATTAAAATTCTCTGAATGAAACATGTAGCCTTCTTTATTGACTGACAGGCCGTAGTTCTTACCGGACGGCAGGCTGGCCACAAATTTGCCCGTAGCTTCGTTGGAAGTCAAATCGACAATTTTTTCATTTTTTTCATTGTCCACAATTTCAATTTTGGCTTTTAAAGGCTCCATGGTTTTTGCATCTTTTACAAAGCCTGTAAAGAGGGTCAGCCTGGCAGTAACTTGTTTTTCTTCCTCTTCTTCCACTTCTTTCTCGGGATACAGGATTTGGTAGATATCGTAAGACCCGTATCCGTCCGGGCGCACTGAACTAATGTAGGCGTGTCTGCCATCAGCAGCAATCGAGAAAAAAGCTTCATTATCAGGTGTATTAATGGGATATCCCAGATTTACAGGCGCAGACCAGTTTCCATTGGTATCTTTCACCGACCTGAAAATATCAAAACCACCCATTGAATTGTGTCCCTGTGAACAAAAATACAAGGTTCTTCCATCGGGATGTATAAGCACGCCCTCTTCGTCATATTCTGTATTGATAACGGGACCTATATTTACCGGCTCTGACCAGCTACCCCAAGTTTCCTTTTTACTGACAAATATATCACGGCCGCCAAAATTTCCACTGGGCCTGTTTGATACAATGTACATGGTTTTCCCATCGTATGAAACACTCACTTTTGATTCATGATACTCAGTGTTTATAGGTTCACCAAGCGATTCAGGGTTACTCCAATTGTTACCATCTTGTTCTGTAATAAAGATATCGCCTCCTTTTTCGGTCTGCGCTTTATAAACATACATGACTTGCCCGTCGGTGGATACTCCACTGATAGCGTCATGACCTTTGGTATTGATGGGAGATTTAAAGCGTTTTGCTCTTGACCAGGTGCCATCGTCATTCTTATCAGCATACCAAACATCTTCACAGTATTGCCCATCAACGTTATCAATAGGATTGCCAATATATTTTCGCCTGGAAGTAAATAATATCCTTGAGCCATCAGCAAGGATCATGGGATTATATTCCGGATACTCTGTATTAATTTTTTCTCCCAAATTGGTGATTTTAACATCCACAGTATCTTTAAGCAATTTTATGCCATTACGGCACTCCGTAATGCGCTTATTGACTTTGTTTTTTTTATCCTTGCCCATTTTTGGGAACTTTGATCTATAAGAAGAGTAGGCTTTTATTGCATCCTGAAAATTATAATTCAACTGACGTGCATGTCCCAACTTAAGGAGTAACTCATCTTCATCCATGCTGTCGCTGTCCAATTTATATGCCTTTTCCAGATAGGGCAATGCTTTTGTTTTTGCAACCGATTGGAGGTAAGCACTCCCGATTTTATAATTCAATTCTGCATTATCAGGATTGAATTCCTGGGCTTTCTGATAATGATCAATGGCTTTCTGCGGATCATTATCTTTTTCCATTGCTTTATCACCATAACGTATCTGCCTTTTTGCTGACCTTAGTTCATTCTTACGGTCAGGGAAATCAGACCGTTTAAACTTAATGTTTTCCTGGGCTAATCCTGAGATTAGAAATAGGAATAAGCCCACAACAAGCAACCCGATTTTTTTGTTCATAATGATTCAAGTTAATTAACACTGAGTACTTTAAATTCCACCCTCCTGTTATTTTGCCTACCTTCATCAGTATCATTTGTATCAATGGGTTTTAGATAAGCATATCCTTTATATTCAAGCCTGTCTTTATCAATTCCCATGTTTTCGAGGTAATCAACAACAGCTTTGGCGCGTGCCTCAGAAAGTTCGGTATTGTATTTCAGGGACCCTCTGTTATCGGTATGTCCACCAATTTCGATGCGCATATCCTTATAATTTTCAAGCAGTTTATGCAGCCTTTCCAGTTCAGGATAAGACTCGGGTCTGAGTGTTGCTTTATCATAATCAAAGAAAATGTTCTTCAATACAATTTTTGAACCTACCCCTACCTTACTGAGTACAATATCCTTAATAACTTCCTGATATCCTTTGGCTGCAGGGATATTAAAGTTTTCAGAATGAAACAGATAACCTTCTGCCTTTACACTGATACCATAATTTTTTCCGGATGGCAATGATACCATGTATTTACCAGTGCTGGAATTTGAGTTTGTAACGTTAATGACTTCATTTTTCTCGTTATCCACGATTTCAATTTCTGCCCTGATGGGCATTTCGGAAATGGCATCTGTAACTGTTCCTTTGAGCAATGTCAGCCGCACGGTTTTCACGTCCACTTCATCAGCCACAATCTTATCACTGATAGTTGAACTAAGGCTTGCAATCAATTTATCTTCTGTACCATGAACCATAAGCTTTTCAGGTCCCAGAAAAGTGATGCGGTAAATATCCTGTCCGCCATATCCTGACTCCCGGACAGTGCTATAATAACCAAATCGGCCTGAACCTGCCATAACAAAGAAAACATCCTGGTCTGGTGTGTTTATAGGATAACCAAGATTTACAGGCTCCGACCAGCTGCCTTCTTCATCTTTTTCAGAATAAAATATGTCATATTCTCCCATGCTACTGTGGCCTTCAGAGCTAAAATAAATGGTTCTGCCGTCTGCATGAATAAAGCAGGCTTCTTCGTTGTGCTCAGTATTGATTGTTGGGCCGATATTTTTCACTTTTCCCCACTTACCTTTCTCTGTTTTCTCACAATAGTATATGTCCTTATCACCATAAGATTCCTGGCCATAATCATCCTTTTTCCTGTCGCTTACAAAATAAAGGTATTTTCCGTCGGGAGACACGGAAGCACTTGTTTCATGATATTTTGTATTGATATGTTTGGACATTTCTTCCGGTTCTGACCATTCGTCTCCTTCAAGTTTGCTTTCCATAATCGTACCGGTTGGAGTTCCATTGTATGTAAAAAGTATCTGTCCATCATATGAAAGGCCAATAGAGGCATCGTGCCCATCCGTATTGAGATCACGCATGTTGGTGGCATTGGTCCATCTCCCCTGCTTATCCTTCACTGACATATAAAGGTCTTCGTAATATTGAAAATCTTTGGGATCACGTTCCCCTCCGGTGGTTACTTCTCTGCGTGATGTAAATATTATCATGGATTCATCTGCCGTAATAACCGGTCCATATTCGGGATATTTAGTATTGATAGCAGGCCCCAGGTTATCAACAAACACCCTGATGGGATTGTTATAGAATTTTTTGGCATTATTACACTGTTCAATTCTTTGCCGGGCTTTGTCAATGATGGCTTCATCATAATCAGAATCACCTGTACCCTGATATGTGTTTATGAACTTATTTATTGTTTCAATGGCTTTATCAAATTTGTAATTATAATGGTAAGCCCGTCCAAGCATGTAGAGAATATCGTATGCCACAGCCTGGTCTTTCTGATAAGCTTTTTCAAGTACTTCAATCGCTTTATCGACTTTCTTATCAGCCATATAACACGCACCCAGCTTATAATTAAGGGGTGGATAATTTCTGTTATAAGCAGCAGCTTCTTTATAATAAGGCAATGCCCTTTTTAAAGCTCCCTTGGACTTATTGGCATAAAAATCATCTGCTTCCTTAATGGCTTTCCATGCATCTCTGAAACCTGATTTACGGTGTTTAAAATCACGCTTGCTTATATCGACATCAACCTGGGCAACAGACAAAAATGGGCACATTAAAATCCCCCCAAGCAATACCAATAATAATATTTTTATTTTTTTCATAATTCACATAATTTTTAATTAATCACAATACATTAAATATGATTCAGCTTGTTCCACACCTAGTTCAAGGGCTTTTTTCCAGTCTTCACAAGCCCCTTCAAAATTTCTCATCATTTCTTTGGCATTTCCCCTGTGAAGGTATGCATATGCATAATCAGGATCCAGTGCAATCGCTTTTGTGTATGCACTGACTGCTTTATCATATTCTTCTAGTTGATAATAAACCAAACCTATATTATTGTGGGCATAAGCATAATCCCTGTCAATATATAAAACTTCTTCAAAATCTTTCAGGGCCTCTTCATGGTTTTCTTTCTCATATTTGGCAATGCCCCGGTTATTTATAGCAACCAAATAATCCCGGTCAATTTCAAGGGCAGCATCATAATCTGCAATGGCTTTATCGTATTCTTCCATGATGCGATACACACTTCCTCTGTTTGAATAATACATGGGATTGTCGTCATCATATTTTATTGCCTTGTTATAATCGCTGACTGCTTTTTCATACTCATCGAGTTGACGGTATGTACTGGCTCTGTCATTAAAAATCATCGCATTCTTTTTGTCATTCTTCAAAGCATGGTCAAAATATTTAAGTGCCTGATCATATTCTTCGTTCATAAACGAAATCACCCCAAGATAATAATCCATTTTGGGATTTTCAAATCCCATTTCTTTGGCTTTCAGTAATTTTTTCTCAGCTTCAGTATATTCCTCCTGTCTCATTGCAATGATCCCCAACATATAATAAGCTGATTCAATATCAGGATTGAGTTCAGTGGTTTTTTCAAGGTCACTTTTTGCCAATTCAAGCTTATCCCACTGAAAATAAGCAGATCCCCGGTTCAGATAAGCTTGTTCAAAATCCGGGTTTAAAATGATGGCTTCATTAAATTTACTTATGGCCTGTTGATACATTTCTGCTTTTAAAAGATCAACACCCGCGTTGTATTCAAGCTGCGCTTCCTGGCCTTCTTCTGCAACGACACTATCACTTCGTGTGGTATCCACAACAACTTTTGTTGGCACCACTACCTTGTTTTGAGCAGTATCACTTTCGGTCTCATTTTGGGCAAAAGACTTCCCTGTCATGCAAAGCACGATAAAGAAAAGCAGGATTAATTTGTGTATTGTTTTCATACATCTTGATTTTATATTATGATAATCTAACATTTAATTACACTTTTTTCGAGATCAAATATCATGCCTATGGCAATGCTTCGGCACCAGGCATTCCATGACAATTTTTATATTTTTTTCCGCTACCGCAAGGGCACGGATCATTTCGTCCGACTTTTTTTGCTACCCGTACCGGTTCAGCTTTTTGTTTTGCTTTGGATGGATCATTATAACCCGGGTCTTGTCTTCCGGCTTTCATATTACGGGTATCCAGTTTACGGCGATTTTCAGCTTCTTTTACTTCATCAGGGTCTTCAATGGGAATTTGTCCTTTCATAAGCACAGAAACTACCGACCTGTTAATCCTGTTAAGCAAACTTTTAAATAAATCATACGATTCCAGCTTATAAATCAACAAAGGATCTTTTTGTTCATAAGATGCATTTTGCACTGATTGTCGCAGATCATCCATTTCCCTAAGGTGTTCTTTCCACATTTCATCAATAGACGCCAGAACAACAGTTTTATCGTACGAATTAACTACCTCACGGCCTTTGGTTTCGTAAGCTTTTTCAAGGTTGACTATCACCTTGAAAGTTTTGGAGCCATCTGTTACAGGAACGACAATATTTTTATAAACGGCAGCTTGGGTTTTATACACATGTTGAATAACAGGTAGAGCCTGTTCCGCAATACGATTAACCTGTTGTTTATGTGTTTCCACCACTTTTTCATAAAGTAAATCAACAAGCTCGGTGGGTTTTTTTGCTTTAAAATCATCTTCGTCAAAAGGAGCTTCAATGGAAAGATTCCTCAATAAATCCAGTTGGAAATCTGCAAATTCAGAAATACCATGATGTTCATCAATCAGAGCAGTACACAGGTCGAACATCATATTGGCAATATCAACCCCCAGTCTTTCACCATCAAGAGCGTGTCTGCGCTTTTTGTAAATCACCGTACGCTGGGCATTCATCACGTCATCGTATTCGAGCAATCTTTTACGAACGCCAAAACTGTTTTCTTCAACTTTTTTCTGAGCCCTCTCAATGGAACGGGAAATCATTTTATGTTGAATGGTTTCACCTTCCTTTACCCCCATCCTGTCCATAAGTTTAGAAATACGATCGGAACCAAACAGTCGCATGAGATCATCTTCCAGGGAAACATAAAATTGTGAAGAACCGGGGTCCCCTTGTCGCCCGGCCCTACCCCTTAACTGGCGATCAACCCGACGGGAATCATGCCTGGCAGTACCAATAATAGCCAGTCCTCCGGCTTTTTTCACTTCATTGCTGATCTTAATGTCTGTTCCTCGCCCTGCCATATTGGTGGCAATGGTAACAGCACTTTTCCTGCCTGCTTCTGCTACAATGGCTGCTTCTCGTTTGTGCAATTTTGCATTTAACACATTGTGCTTAATCCCACGCCGGTTAAGCATGCGGCTGAGAATTTCAGATATATCAACAGAGGTTGTCCCAACAAGCACAGGTCTGCCGATTTTAGTTAACTCAACAATATCATCAATGGCTGCCTGGTATTTTTCGCGTTTTGTTTTATAAACCAGGTCTTGTTTATCATCACGGATCACAGGTTCATTTGTAGGGATCACCACAACATCAAGTTTATAAATATCCCAAAACTCTCCGGCTTCAGTTTCAGCAGTACCAGTCATACCCGACAATTTATGATACATTCTGAAATAATTCTGCAGTGTAATGGTAGCATGTGTCTGTGTTGCAGCTTCCACGGTTACATTTTCCTTGGCTTCAATGGCCTGGTGTAAACCATCAGAATACCTTCTTCCTTCCATGATCCTGCCGGTTTGCTCATCCACAATTTTTACTTTATTTTCCATCACCACGTACTCAACATCTTTTTCAAAAAGTGTATATGCTTTTAATAATTGGTTGATGGTATGCACCCGCTCAGATTTATTTGAAAAATCAGCAATCATTGAAGATTTTTTCTCAGCTTTTTCTTTTGGATCAGAATATTGTTTTTCGATTTTTGCAATTTCGGAGCCAATATCAGGAAGGATAAAAAAGGAGGGGTCTTCACCTGACTCGGCAAGAATATCATAACCTTTATCTGTGATCTCAACAGCATTTTGTTTTTCATCAATCACAAAATACAGGTCATCGGTCACTTTATGCATATGTTTGGAATTATCCTGCATGTAATAATTCTCGGTTTTTTGCATGAGGGTTTTTATGCCTTCCTCAGAAAGAAATTTAATTAAAGGTTTGTATTTGGGCAAAGCTTTATAAACCTGGAGCAACTTAAATCCTCCTTTTTCCCGGTTTCCTTCTGAGATCAGTTTTTTTGATTCGTTAAGCAATGATGTAGCCAGTGCTCGTTGTGAATTATACAGTCGTTTGACCACATCTTTATACTGGTCAAACAATTGATCCTGTGTTTGGGATGTGGGGCCGGAAATAATCAATGGTGTTCTGGCATCGTCGATGAGTACAGAATCCACCTCATCTACAATGGAAAAATTATGCCTTCTCTGCACTTGATCTTCAAGGCTCAGGGCCATGTTATCCCTCAGGTAATCGAAGCCAAACTCGTTGTTTGTACCATAGGTAATATCGGCATTGTAGGCTTTTCTTCGTTCAATAGAATTTGGTTGATGCTTGTCAATACAATCAACGGAAAATCCATGGAACTGAAAAACCGGCCCCATCCATTCTGCATCCCTTTTGGCCAGATAATCATTAACAGTAACCAAATGGGTGCCTCTTCCTGTCAGGGCATTCAGATAAAGCGGCAAAGTAGCTGCCAGGGTTTTTCCCTCCCCTGTGGCCATCTCGGCAATTTTTCCATGATGCAATACTATCCCGCCGATAAGCTGCACATCATAATGTACCATATCCCAGACAATTTCATTGCCTCCTGCCTTCCAACTGTTGAAATAAACAGCTTTATCACCTCGTATTTCAATAAAATCATTGCCGGGAGCCAGTTGTTTATCAAACTCTGAAGCAGTAACAATAACTTCTTCATTTTCCTTAAACCGCCTTGCAGTTTCTTTTACAACAGCAAACGCTTCGGGTAACAATTCATCTAATACATCCTCTATTTTATCATCAATTTCATTTTCAATTAAATCAATTTCATCATAGAGTGCTTCACGTTCATAAATATCTTTTGTGTAGGCTTCCTTTTTCAGCGAATCAATTCTGTCATAATCTGTTGCAACAAAATCTGATATTTTTTGTTTCAGCTTAACGGTTCTTGCCCGTAAGGCATCATTATCTTCACCATGAAGATCATCATATACTTCCAGAATTTTTTCAACAAGAGGTTGATTATCTTTGAGATCACGTTCAGCTTTTGAACCAAACATATTTTTCAGCACACTGGTAATTCCCATTATCTAGTCTTTATTAAAATTATTTCACACAAAATTAATCAAATAAAAACATAATTAAAATGAAAAATGGAATAAATATGCATCAATTCCTCAAGACAAGATACAGAGGACCTTGGAAAAAATATAGTTCATGCTGCTTGTCTGGGAAATAAAGCCCTCTGTTCTGGATTGTTGGAAAAAGTATATGAGATTTGCTTGTGTCATGAACTTCGTAAAATGGGATTAATGATGATACGCCAAATGGACATTCCAATAATTTATGATCAACTCCCTGCTCTGTAGCTTCTTTAATGATCTGAAGCTTCTGTTCTTTTGTAAACTTTCTTTTTTTCATGTCTGTTTGCATAATTACTAATTTTTATTGATAATTATGTCAGACTTATTCGGGGGCTAATACATAATGAACAAAAGAGAAAAAGTTATAATTCATCATTCTATATTCTATATTCTATTGTTCTAATGTTCGTTATTCATTTATAATTTAGAGGCGGGTATTCTCATCTAATTCATGATGGACTTACTTTTGAAGAGGGATTAAGATTAGATGTGTTAGTAGAAGACAAAGTAATATGTGAAATAAAAGCAGTTGATGAGGTAAATCCGGTTTGAAAAGCACCGGTTTTGATTCACCTAAAACTAACAAACAGACGACTTGGTTACTTAATTAACTTTAATGTTGCTAATAAATATTGGTCAAGGAATCAAACGCTTTATAAGGTAATTTAGTGGAATTTTGTGCTTTTGTGGCAAAAATTAATATTCTGCCAAAAATTACACGAATATTATTGATAAGCGCCTAAAATCCTCAAACAATGTGTTGAGCGTTTCTAAATGCGATACGTTGCAATGTACTGCAATGTGCTGAACCTGACGAAGGATTCCCAGCCAGAGTGAGCTCGGTCGGAACAAGGTTTGTCATTGAAACAAAAAAAAACTATTTTTGAACATCGTTTTGGCGAAGTTTTTGTGTGGTATATTAAAAAGCAAATAATGAGGCGTAGATTACATATATATGCATTGTTGATATTTGTTGGTATGACATTTGCCTCTCCGGTATTTTCACAACATTCACTGACATCAAATTCTATAGGTGTTCGTTTTCTTCCACAAGTTGGATTTAACCTGACCAAACTTACCGATGATCCGGTGAGCACATCAGAAAAGTTCAGGCTTGGTGTAGAAGGAGGCTTGTGGGTACAAACCAAGAATCCAATTTTTTTTCAACCCGGATTGTTTTATGGGCAGCAGAGACTGGATGAAATACATCTTGACGACCTGGAACAAAATTTACATTCAGACACGATATTGCACAAAGTGGATTACCGCTGTTTGAAGCTTCCTTTGATGTTTGGCATTCAGGTTTTTGGAGCAAGGGCATACACTGGGCCAACATTTACCTACATCCTCAATATGGACGAAGCAAAACTAACGGAAAACCAATTCAAAGATTTGACCATGGGGCTGAATATTGGTGCCGGCCTAAATATTACCATGTTTAGCTTTGATGTTCGTTACGAATACGGCATTACGCATATCCTTCACGAAAATGTTGCCAAAGCCAACATTCTTACCATCAGTGCCGGTTTAAGGTTTTAAAAATCTTTGACTACTGGCTGCTGCAACAGGTTTCTGGCGTGTTCAACGGCAGCATCGCTAAGGTTTTCACCGCTTGACATCCGTGCAATTTCCATCAGGCGTTGTTCCCCTGTAAGTTTTTTGATGGTGATTCCCTGCTTGTTTTTTTCTACATGAAACTGAACGCTACCAAGTGCAGCCACTTGGGCAAGGTGCGTTATGTTAATCACCTGGGCTTTGTTGGCAAGTTGCAACATCATATTGCCCATTTTTCCGGCGATGTTCCCCGAAACACCGGAGTCTATTTCATCAAAAATAATGCTTGACATGCTTAATTTTTCTGCAATAATGGTTTTAAGGCACAGCATAAGCCTCGACATTTCACCTCCGGAGGCCACTTTTGCAATCGGGTGCGGGCTGATGTCCTTGTTGGCAGTAAAAAGAAAATCAACCATATCCAAACCATTGGCTGCCGGGGTTTCCCTTTCCTCCATCCTCACTTTGAATACAGCCTCATGCATACCAAGGTATGACAACATCCCGGTGAGTTTATTTTCAAAACCTTTCACGGCATCCCTGCGTTTTTTCCGCAGTTTCACCCCCTTGCTGATCACCTCTTTATATAATTCTTCGGCATTTGTCCTGAGATCATCCATGCGGGAGCTATCGGTATCCATGGCCAGCAGTTTTTCACTGATTTCATCTCTGTACTGAATCAGTTCTTTCAGGCTGGTTTTCTGATGTTTCAGCAAGAGGTCATTTAACAGGTTAAGGCGTTCTTTAACCTGTGCCAGGCGATTTGGGTCATATTGAATTTCATCAGCATCCACTTCAAAACTTTCAGCAAGGTCATTGAGTTCGATGATCACAGAATCAATGCGGTTGGTATATGCGGAAGCCGGATCATAATGAACTTTTATGTTGTCCAATGCATTTCTAACGCATTTTAGCATATCGAGGCAATTCTGTTCATCGTCCCTCATAGCGTTCAACGATTCCCTGAATGCAGCCTGTATATCTTCAGCATGGTCAAGCGCAGATTCTTCAGTTTCCAGGGTTTCAAGTTCTCCGGGTTCCAAACCGGCTTTTTCCATCTGATCAAATTGAAACTGCAGGTAATCTTTTTCCCTGACCGCTTCTTTGTATTTTTCAGTCAGGGTTTTCAGTTCAGAAGTTGTGGCTGTGTATTTATCAAAAACCTGATTATATGCATTCAATTCCTTGTGTGTACCTGCGAAAGAATCAAGCACTTCCAGCCGGAATCCTGCCCTGGTTATCAATAAAGACTGGTGTTGCGAATGAATATCAATGACACGGCCGGTCAATTGCTTTAAATGGTCCAGATTTACCGGTGTATCGTTGATGAAAGCCCTGGATTTTCCAAGACCTGAGATTTCCCTTCTAAGAATGGTTTCAGTATCAAAATCAAGGTCATACCGTTCGAAAAAGGGTTTCATATTTTCATTGATGGCAATGCCTGCCTCGATAACAGATTTTAAACTTTTATCCAGCAAGGCCGATGTATCCGCCCTCTTCCCTGTGAGCATTGACACAGCACCAAGTAAGATGGATTTTCCTGCACCTGTTTCACCTGTAATGGTAATGAATCCATCAGGAATCTCAATATCCAGATTTTCGATGAGCAGGTAATTTTTGATTTTCAACCATTTCAGCATGGCTTATTCTTCCTTAAGGATTTTTTGATACTTGGATGCGTTTGCAGGGTCTATTTCTTCCATCACCCTTACTACCCTGTTTTTCTGATCGGGAAAACCTTCTGAGAAAATATTGACGATCTCTTCACTTTTGGCATCCACAAAAACTGACATCAGAAAAGACCCGGGACGTTTGTTATGTACATCTTTGAGTTCCATAATAGCATCCTCCACCCTTGTTCTGCCTTCAACAGGCTTATCATGCATTCTGTCAAGCCCCTGGCGGTGATAAATATACATTGCTTCGCGTAAAGGTGTATATGTATCGTGAAGCAGATCATGCACAAGCCAGTAACGATTTTTAGTGCTCTCATAGGCCTTCCACCCTACTTCCTGTGCAGTTTGTGCATTTTGTACAATTTGCTCGGCTTTTTGAAAAAACGGGGTTCCTGCCTGCATTCCAAATGTATCATAATCCATGCCGATAATGATGTATGCATAAAAGGCCAAAATTGAAGTAAAATTGGATTGATGTGAACTCAGGCTAAATTCAAGAGGTTCAAATTCAACATATTGGATTCGTAAATCTTTATCCAGGTGCTTAAACACCGGGCTATTATATGAGCTATTATAAGCAATTCGTGATGATTGCACCTGAATAGAGCCTTTATATTCATCTGCAGAGACTTTTTCTTTCAATTCAATCCTGATGTTACATTCAATGCGTTCATCCTTTTTGACAACATGATTGGTCCATATTGTATTGTTCATAAATTCATAGACAGCGGACTGCATTTCCTGGTACTTTTGCCTGTTGGATGTTTCCTGTATCTTTGAATAAGAAATCTGTATCCGGCAATCCAACTCCTGTGCCATGAGGCTGAATCCAGTAAAACAAGAAACAATCAATATTATAATGCCTTTTTTAACCATATATAAAAACTAAGAGACTTTAAGAACACTCATCATGGCATTAACGATATCCTTAGCCACATCATGTTTATTTTTGAGTTTAAATGTATCAATTTTTCCGGATTTATTTACAATGCTGATCTTATTTGTATCAACATCAAAACCTGCACCTTTGTCTTTCAACGAGTTAAGGACAATAAAATCAAGGTTTTTTTGTTTCAGTTTCTTTTTTGCATTTGCAATTTCATCATCGGTTTCAAGTGCAAAACCCACCAGCAATTGATTGTCTGTTTTAATTTCACCAAGTTTAGCAGCAATATCTTTGGTTGGAGCCAATTCAAGGTGCAGTTTGCTCCCCTGTCGCTTAATTTTATTCTTCCCTGGAGTTGCAGGAGCATAATCTGCTACTGCAGCAGCCATTACAGCGCCGTCGGCATCAGGGTAATGCTTGATGCAGGTGTTGTACATTTTTTCGGCAGAGGTAATGTCAATGCGATTGATGTTTTTGTGTTGTGCAATCAGGGCAGTTGGCCCGGTAATAAGGATAACCTTTGCACCATTTTCTGCCAGTTGTTCAGCAATGGCAAAGCCCATTTTACCACTTGAATAGTTGCCAATATACCTGACAGGGTCAATTTTTTCATAGGTAGGGCCTGCGGTTACAATGAAGGTTTTACCTTTCAGTTTTTTTTTAAAATGGGTGATCAGTGCTTTGACAATATCCGCAGGATCCGCAAGCCTTCCTTTTCCGGCAAGGCCACTGGCCAATTCGCCGGTACCCGGTTCAATAAAAAGGCATTTATTGCTTAAAAGGCGGTTGATGTTTTTTTTATTGGCAGGGTGTTGAAACATATCCACATCCATAGCCGGAGCAATAAAAACGGGGCATTTAGCAGCAAAATAAATGGTTGTAAGTAAGTTATCAGCGACACCATGAGCCATTTTCCCAATGGTATTCAGTGATGCAGGAGCCACTACAAAGGCATCAGCCCACGATCCCAGGTCAACATGGTTCGTCCATTCCCCGGATTGAGGGTCATGGGTTTGTTCAAGCACCGGATGTCCGGATAACGTGGACATGGTGAGTGGTGTGATGAACTCTTTGGCCATCTTGGTCATAACAACCTGTACATCGGCTCCTTCTTTCACAAAAAGGCGACATAAATAAGCGGCTTTATAGGCTGAAATGCTCCCGGTGATACCCAACAATATTTTTTTATGCTTCAGACTCATCCAGCTCTTCTTCAGGATTTCTGAAATACAATTCACCACTGAGGTATTCTTCAATGGCAATGGCAGTAGGTTTCGGCAGTCTTTCGTAATAACGGCTAATCTCAATTTGTTCACGGTTATCAAAAACCTCTTCCAGATTATCCGTATAACTTGCAAATTCTTCCAGTTTCTGGCTCAGTTCCTGTTTGATATCAACACTGATCTGATTTGCTCGTTTGGCACAAACAACAACAGCCTGATAAATATTTTCCGCCCCATCGGACACTTTGCGGATATCAAGTGTTTTTACATTTGGCTGAGCAGTTGATTTTTTAAAATCCATAATTTCAGTTAATTAATTTTACTTTTTCTTTTACCTTTTCTTTTATTTTATTCGCTTCATCAATGTATTCTGTATCGTGATAATTATCAATCAATTTATGGTAAGCTGTAAGTGTTTCTTCAAACCTTTCTGCCTGTTTTTTCCGCACACTTCCATCAGCATACAAATACCATGATTTTAACATATAAAATCTTGCATCCTCATTATAAGGTGAACCGGGATAATTATCAATGCTGTTTTGCAAAGCCGTGATAGCAGCTTTATAATCCTTTATTTTATAGTATAGATAAGCGTTGTTGTAGGATTTTGTTTCCAGTTTATGATGTAATTTATCAACCAGGGTATTGACAGTATCCTTATACTCTGTCTTCGGATATTTATTCAGAAAAGCCTGAAAAGCATCGATGCCCCGTTTTGTAAAGGCTTGGTCAAGTGAAGGATCAGGCGAAAGGTCATAAAAGCACAATGCCGTTCTGAATTCAGCGTCCTGTGTGAATTCACTGTTGGGATAGGTTTTCGCAAACTGTCTGAAATGATAGGCAGCCAGTGCAAGCTCTCCCTCCATATACAGGCAATATGCATAGTGATAGTAAATTTTCTCAGCCCGTTCTGTTCCCTTGTAAATGTTTTTCAATTCATTGAACAGGTTCTTAGCCTTGTAATAATCCTCGTCTTCATAATATTCAACAGCTTTTTCATATTTAAGCTCATAGTTTTCGCTTTTAAGCAATTTCTGATACTCGCTGCAAGACATTAAAAGAAATACAAGAGTTGCTGAAAATAATATGGCCGGTCTTCTTAAAATCATGTTGCAAAGATAATTGTTTATCGTCAAGAATAAAACAATAATTATTGTGATTTATTGCATGCTTTACGGGGACTTTTATTCATTTTTCTATTTTCAATATTTTTTCTTCAAAGCAAGGTTTGTGGCCATGTTTTATTTGCAGATAATACACACCTGATTTAAGCCCATTGAGTTGAATTTCTGTTTTAGTTTGCCCTGCAGTTATGTTCTGCTTGTGCACAGCATTTCCTTTAACATCAAACAATGTCAAATGTGCAGGTTTATTCAGAAATTTGTCGTTGAGTTCAAGAAAAATGTGATCATGACAAGGATTCGGATAGGTTTTAAACCCATTGTTAATGTTATTAGCAGCCTCAATATGAACCAACACATCATCAAGCTGTGGGGTATATACGTCAAAATTGGTTCTGTCGGCAAGTTCACAAGCTCCTGCAGGCACATTTACCGCCCTGCCCAGCAAATCATGTGTATCACCAGGTTCAAAACAATCCCTTATTGTCATGTGGTTAAATACAGCGTAGGCATCGTTGTCTTTGGCGGAACTTTCATGATACCCAAGGACATAGCGGATGTAGGAGCTATCAGGGTTTAATCGTAAGAATTTTGCATTGGCCTGTCCGAATGCCCTGTATTGGAATAAAACATGCGGGTGGTCGGGAGCGGTTTGCACATGATCGGTTTCAGAAGCGTTGACCATAAATAACAAATCAGTCAATTTTGAAACCAGGCTGTCTATCCAGCCCCCCGTATTTCTGTAATGCCAAAAATCAGCAGTTTCACTGACAGAAATGATATGCGACGGTGGATTTTGGGGGAAAAGGTTTTCTTCATCTGCTTTGGTCATCAAGCGGTTGGAATAATAGGCTTTGTATCCTTCACCTAAATCAAAAACCAATGGATAAGCAATGAAATCCTGCCCGGGATCAACGCTGTTATCCATATTAAAATCAAAATACAAACCACCGTACACAGTGTCATTGATGTTGTCAACAATGGGGATGGCAATGCTGTCATCCCAGTTTAAAGTTTCCATGTTCCAGTTGCCGTTATCCGGGTTATAGGCAGGGTTTATCAGGGGATTAAAAGGCCTTAGCGGCGAAGGGCGGGCGCCGGCTTCGGCAGTGGGCATGCCATCACCAACGGGAGATTCCCAATTGAGGATCCAGGCAAGTTCAGGAAAATCCTGCCCAAACACACCTGCCACATTGATGTTCGTTACTCCCCCATACGAATAAGCAATCAACCCTGTGTTGTTTTTATCCGGCACAAATGATTCAATGTAATCCGAAAGTTTATTTCCACTTGTGTCCGGCGTATGATCCAATGCAAAACGAATGACATCTTTGAGCGCCAGCAAGCTGTTATAGCCTCTGATGTCGTATATGCCACCGCTGTGGTATTCTCCTGTTATGCAACCGGGAAAATTATACCTGATCTCAATGAATCCGTAATCATACATGCCTGGTGTGCCCTTGCCAAGTCCCTCGCCGTGAAATCCTCCCTGCGTCATAATTGCCACGGGAGCGGTATCCGTATAGCGGGCATATTCAGGAACATCAATGCGCACGGCTATTCCTGTTTCGCCGGCGGCATCGGACGGGATGTTTGTAAATACAGAGTCGGCCTGCCCGTTAACAAAGGAATGGGTTAACATTAAGATTAAAGCACACCAGAACTTGCTTATGAAATGCATAAGGGCATGCTTTTATTGGTTTTTATTGATTCTGATTACATGATCTCTCTTTTCATGGTTGACAAATCTTCCAAATCAAAGCTAACCAGGGATAGTTCGGGTCTGTGATAAGCAGCAGAGCAAGCACAGGTGTTTCCGATTTTTTGTTTCCAGTGCCCTGTGATGGATGATGATTCGTGTATATGGCCATGCATTGTCAGGTATGGTTGCCTTTCTTCAATAAACCGTTGAATGGCAATGCTTCCCACATGGACGTCCAGGGGCACGTGATCAATCATTTTACCGTCAAGGGCAGCTCTGTCGAGATTTGTTTTATACGGAGGCGAATGAAACAGGAATACCGCCTTTTCCATGTTTTCGTTTTCGGTCATCTTTTTTAAATCTTTACTGATGTTGGTAAAGCTGATATCTTCAAAAGGTTCAACAGAACGAGCCCCCTCCACAGGATGCACACAGCCGGGGTCAACAAAAACAGAGACATCGTATTTTTCCCAGTCTTTCAGCATGAAAGGTGTGGGTGGGATATATGAATATCCAAAAATATTGTATCCGGCAAATTTTGTTTTTCTAAAATGTATGTATTCCCACAAGCCTTTTTCTTCCAGTTTTTTTAATTTAGGTTCTTCTATCCTGGGGTCATCGTTTCCCATAATGACAAAGATACGGGGATAGTTGTTTTTGAGCTTAAATTTAAGATTTTCAAGCCTGCTGCACAAAAAAACTTCAATGAAATCACCATCGTATATTTCATTGATATTCAAGCCGGGCAATATATCGCCGCCAATAAAGACCACCTGTGGCTTTTGTTTTTCGATGGCGTCGAATAACTTTTCATACCGAGAAACGTGGCCGTGTAAATCGGCTACAAAAAAGCAGCGTATCATATCATTTATGTTTAATCAGCCTGGCACTGTTATTAAGGGACCCTATCATAACAGCGTAACTGGTTTTCTTTTCAATGTCTTCATCTGTGATGATGTGAATGTCAAAAAGCACATCCGGACGCTTGTTTTTTCCCTGGTTATACATCGCAGCTAATCCATAATTCCATCCTTCAATCCAGGCAATTAATTCCCTTTTCTGCGCTTCGTTTCCTTTGAAATGAAACATGATATCTATATCGCTTTCGGGGCCGGCTGTAAAATTTTTTGTGCTGCCAATGAGATACATGGCTTCAACCCCAAACCTGTCAAAATCTAATTTTTCTGCAAGCAATTGTACCATTTCATAGCGCCACTTCGAATGGACATCGCTCTGTGGATTGTTGACTTCGTTGGTCATCATACAAAAGGCTTAATTTGAACTGTAAACTATAAACAAATGTAAGTTGATTTTTCAACAAATCACAATTCTGAATGAAGTTTTTAAAGTGTAGAACCCCGAATGTTCTCTTTGCCTACCTGTCTTTTTCACTCAGGCAGCTTGTGTATTTTTTCAGAAATTTTAACACAAAATACAGCACCCCTGTTACCACTGTACCAATAATAATCCATATTTTGTCAGTAATGAAGTCGCCTTTTTCGAGGTATGCCTCTACGGATGTAAACACAAAGAAAATCAAAAAGAGGGCAAAAATGCCGTTTTTTTCCTTTCGCAATACTTTTTTCCAGCTAAAAGGCATGGCGGGCTTACTGTATTTGAAATGTTTCGGCAGAAATGGCGGAACCCTTTCTGCCCATATCAGGTAAGGTTCCCCGAACTTCCGTCTTAAAAATTCTTCTTCGGCAAACACTATCCGTTCGTAATAAATCCAAAACACAAGTGAAAACACCAGGATCAAACATACGTTACCTGTTAGCATGGCAATGGCCAGCCACATAAAATAATTACCCAGGTACAGGGGATTCCGGATCAACGAATACAGCCCGGTTGTGTTCAGCATATCTGCCACTTGTCCGGCTTTTGTGTTTCTGCCGGAGGTATTCTTGGGCGTATATCCAATGGTAAAAGCCCTGATAAAAAACCCAAACAACCCCACAAAAATAGCGGCCGATTTCAGGGCATTTTCAAGTAGCGGGAAATTATTATTGTCCAGGGTGGATTCATATACCTGAACACCCAATCCCAAAATTAGCAGCATCAATGGGAAATAACTTCTGTACCTGAAAAGGAAATCTCCCTGTTGTTTCAATTCTTCTTGTAGTGCCATAGTATTTACATTAAAAAAACTTGCATAGATCAACCTGCCAAAACACGCAGGCCATTTAACGGGGCGATAAATTTAGTACAAGTTCGGCACAGTACAAAAAAGGCATCCTAAAGAACAGATGGTTCTACTGTTATTTTAATGGGCTCATGATTGTTAAAGGGAAAAACTATTTCTACAGGTTGTCGGTGTTAAACAGGCTATCATCAATCCCTGTATTAATTTTTACTTCTTTTACTTTTCTTGTGGATTTCATTTCTCCACTCATCATTCCTGTCTTATCCATTGCCTCCATGCGTGATTTGATCATTTCCCTTTGTTCTTCAGGCATATTTTCCATTTCCTTTTTCATCTGTTCACGGCTTTCTTTCATTTGCTGTTTTTCTTCAGGTGACATTTCAAATTCCGTAACTGATTCAGAATAATAGGCCACATCCACACCGGATACATTCTTAAAATCACTGTTCAACATGGTAATTTTGACATCCCGTTCTTTGTTATCGCCTTCCATGCTAACGTCATCAATTTCAATATTAAGCTTACGGGTCACCAATTTTTCTGTATCAATGAAAACATCGGCATCAAAAATCATGTCCTCTGTTTCTGCCTGGCTCATGCTTTCAGCCATTCCGGGGAAAGGCATTTCACTGAAAGGTGCATCCTCAATGGTAAGGTGATGACATTCTGAGTCATGCACTTTTTCTGTTCCCTGGTAGTTGTAATCCTGATCTTTCATTCCCAGTACCATATCCACAGGATAGGTTTCCATTTCAGATTTCTGAATATCACCTGTTTGTGAATTTTTAGTCCAATAATATTCGCCGTCATAAATACTTACTGACTGCTGCCCGTTGACCTCCTGTTCAACACGGGCTTTGGTTACGATTTTTCCTTCGTGTTTTTCACGTTTCAGGTAATGAACACCGTCCTCGTAAGTGGTGGTCATATCATTCACTTTTTTCAATTGCTTTTGGTATTTTTCCACCGCCTGATTGATTACTTCATCAGCTATGTCCTGTGCTATAGATATAACGGGCAAAACAAAAAAGAAGAGAACCGAGCATAAAATACATTTTCTTTTCATAATGACTTGTTTTTTTAATGTTCAACAATTTATTACTTCTTATTTCAGATATCCCTTATAATTATATGAGCCCAGTCTAAAAAGGCATTGTTTTGCCACGAAGACACGAAGACACAAAGTAACACAAATCTTAAGCTGTTGTATTACAGAACTTTGTGAATCTTGGTGTCTTAGTGACTTTGTGGCATTTCTCATTTTTTTGGCTTTTTAGACGGGGCTCATTATATCCCTTAGCGAAAGGTAGAGGATAAAAGACTAAAGGTAAAAAATATATCCCATCTGACAAAATAAAATTTGAAAATAACCTGTGAAAGGAGTACAAGCTTAAATCCGTATGGGGTTTGATAAAGTGATAAATACAAACCTGAAATCCCTCATATTTTTCCTATATTGCAAAAAATATTTGAATCATGTCACTGGTTTATTGTCCTGGAATTGAAGTTGGCAAAATAACAAGACTTTCTGTTGATGAATCCCATCACCTCACCAGGGTTTTACGAAAATCTGAAGGAAAAAAATTACACCTTTGTGACGGAAAGGGGAACTTGTACTCGGGGAATATAGCTTCAGTCATTAAAAAACAGGCATATGTGCAGGTCGTTTCAGTGTTAAAATCTTTAAAATCACCGGAAAGCAAGCTGCATATAGCCATAGCTCCGACAAAAAACATCAGCCGGTTTGAATGGTTTGTGGAAAAAGCCACCGAGATTGGCATTGCAGGCATCATTCCAATTCACACAAAGCATTCTGAGCGTGACAAAATAAATATCCTTCGCCTTGAAAAGATCATCATTTCTGCCATGAAACAATCCGGACATTTATTTAAACCGGAACTGCATCCATTAACAGATTTCACTGATGTTATACAGTTAAAAACAGAATGCCGGTTTATTGGCTACAGCGAAACATTGCCACAAGACCATCTCATTGCTATGGCAAATTCAAATACCCCTACCCTCATGCTGATTGGCCCGGAAGGGGATTTCACAAAAGATGAATACAGGAAAGCATCAGGCTCCGGATTCTATCCGGTAAAACTGGGCAATTCACGTCTTAGAACAGAAACAGCAGGGGTGGTAGCTGCACAGATATTTAATAGCAAAGGTTTTATAGAATAATATCACCTTCAAAAACAAACGCCGCCGGTCCGGAAAGAAAGGCATTATAAATATCGCCACTGCGAATCAGGTACACTTTCAGGTCACCGCCAGGCATGTGTACCATCACTGTAGTATTCTTCAATTCATGCTTTGTTGCCTGATAAACGGCTCCGGCTACAGCTCCGGTTCCACATGACAAGGTTTCAGCTTCAACACCCCGTTCATAAGTACGCTGGCTTATCTCGTTTTTGGTATGTTCATTGATAAAATTCACATTCACACCTTTTGGTTGATATATTCTCTCCTCACGAATACGTCTTCCTTCTCTTGACACATCATAATTCTCAAGGAATTCCACGGGTACAATAACATGTGGACTACCAGTATCAATCATCAGGTCATTTGTAAGTTCAGGCACCTTGACATCATTCATTCCCAAAATCAATTCATCCTCTTCAATCCAGCCTTTATATACGCTTCCTGCTGCTTCAAATTTCGTTTCTACTCCTGCCAGGCCATGAGAGTTGGCATAACAAATGATAGATCGTCCACCATTTCCACACATGCTGCCTTCATAGCCATCAGCATTGTAATATGTCATTTGAAAATCATATTCATCAGAAGGACTAATTGTCATCAACCCATCAGCACCAATACCAAAATGGCGATTACACATTTTTCGAATTTGGTCTGATTTTAACTTCATGTCCGATTTCATGGCATCAATGATGATAAAATCATTCCCTGTTGCCTGGTATTTATAAAAATGGATTTTCATAAAATATTGTTAAAATAAAAACACTTGGATCACAATTTTCGTTAAAGTAACAGACAACAAAAATAACAAAAAGAATTACGATTATGAAAGCAAAGCAATTGATAGTATCAATCATGGCAGGAATTTTTGGTGGCATCATGAGCTTTTTTGCAGTAAATCATCTTGTTGATAAAATATCAGACGAAAGCAGGCCCCATGATTTAGTTGAAGCCTATGAATCAAGCCTCAGTAATTCCTTAATAAAACCAACAGGATTCCCACAAATGCCTTCTGGAAATACAGATCTCACAAAAGCCGCCAAAGTCAGTCTGTCGGCAGTTGTTCATATCACATCATATTACAATCAACAGGAATATAGCCTGTATGACTTTATTTTCGGCACAGATCCTGGTAGATACAGACACACAGAATCATCCGGCTCCGGAGTTATCATATCATCGGATGGATATATTGTTACCAACCGACATGTAATTGATCAATCAGAAAAGATCAAAGTTGTACTGAATAACCGGAAAAGTTATGAAGCGGAAATAATTGGGACAGATGCCACCACTGACATTGCATTGCTGAAAGTTGATGCAGACAATTTAAACACCTTGTCATACGGCGACAGCGATGCTCTGAATATTGGTGAATGGGTATTGGCAGTCGGAAATCCGTTCAACCTAACTTCAACAGTAACAGCAGGTATTGTCTCTGCCAAAGCCAGAAATATTAGCATTTTCACGGAACAATACAGCATAGAATCATTCATCCAAACTGATGCAGCTGTGAATCCAGGGAACAGTGGTGGTGCTCTCGTGAATCAAAAAGGAGAGCTTGTTGGCATAAACACAGCCATTGCAAGCAAAACCGGCTCCTATATCGGATATTCTTTTGCCATACCTGTGAATATTGTACGCAAAATTGTAGCTGATTTGATTGAATATGGCAATGTACAAAGGGCATATATGGGAGTAAGCCTGTCAAATATTGACGCTGGAATTGCCGATAAGTTTGATCTGAAAACATCCAATGGGATTCTAATAACTGGAGTTTCAGATGGCAGTGCCGCAGATGAAGCAGAAATAAAAGCAGGTGACATCATAAAAAAATTCAACGGTGTTAAAGTAAATTCAGTAAGCCAATTGATGGAACAGATCAGCAAATACAGGCCGGGTGACAACGTCAATATCTCAATCATCCGAAACAACAAAGAAATGAACAAAAAACTGACATTAAGAAATAAACATGGCAATACTGATCTTGTCAGCAGTACCAAGATCGATGAACTGGGAGGGGAATTTGAGAAGGCTTCCCTTGAGGAAAAACGCAAGCTCAGGTTACGGTACGGGGTAAAAATCTGCGAATTATACTCCGGCAAATTAAGAGAAAGTGGCATAAATAAAGGTTTTATCATTACCAGTATCAATAATATCCCGGTAAAAAAAGTGGAAGACATAAATGAGATCATTGATAAATATAAAGGCAGTAAAATATTGATCGAAGGGGTTTATCCCAATGGAAATATTGCCTATTACAGTATTTATCTGTAATTAATATCACACAATCAATGTCTATGACAGAAAAAATAATATATTTTAAAATTGAGTTTTCGTCTTATTTTATAAATTTGCATGAAATTTTAATGTACTTTTACAACTTCTTAGCAAATCTTACGTACAATAAGATCAAGACAAATAGGTTTTATCATTAAGCAACACAATTTGACAAATTTTTTATGAGACAACTAAAAATCACAAAATCGATTACCAATCGTGAAAGTGCATCCCTTGACAAGTATTTACAGGAAATAGGAAGAGAAGAACTGATCACTGTTGAGGAAGAAGTTGAACTTGCCCAGCGCATCAAACAAGGCGATCAATTGGCATTGGAGAAACTCACACGTGCAAATCTGCGCTTTGTAGTATCTGTGGCCAAACAATATCAGAATCAGGGATTAAGTTTGCCTGACCTGATAAATGAAGGGAATCTTGGCCTCATCAGGGCAGCTGAAAAATTTGATGAAACACGCGGATTTAAATTTATCTCTTATGCTGTTTGGTGGATACGTCAATCAATTTTGCAGGCACTGGCAGAACAATCCCGTATTGTTCGGTTGCCTTTAAACCAGGTTGGTTCATTGAATAAGATCAACAAAGCTTTTTCAAGATTTGAACAGGAACATGAACGTAAACCTACCTCAGAGGAACTGGGCAAAGAATTGGATCTGCCATCAGAAAAAGTATCTGACACTTTAAGGGTTTCGGGTCGTCATGTATCTGTTGATGCTCCTTTTGTTACCGGGGAAGAGAATTCATTGCTTGATGTGTTGGAAAATGCTGACTCACCCAGTGCTGACAACAGCCTCATAGGTGAATCACTCAGCAGGGAAGTAGAGCGTGCACTGGCTACACTAACCGATAGGGAACGTGACATTGTCCGGTACTTTTTTGGCATCAACTGCCAGGAAATGACACTTGAAGAAATAGGACAAACATTTGCACTTACGAGAGAACGTGTGCGTCAAATCAAAGAAAAAGCCATCCGCAGGTTACGGCATACATCACGTAGTAAATTGTTGAAAGCGTATCTTGGTTGATCATTGTTTTTTAACACCACTCAAAAAAACAGAACAAAAAAAGCCGGCTTCAGTGAAGCCGGCTTTTTTATTTACTAATAAATTATTATTGTTATCAGTACACGTAATTGATATCCTGATAAACAATTTCTCCATCCTGCAAAGTTGCCGTGCTTCCACCATGTTCATATACTTCATCCCTGTAAGAATCATCGGCCTGAGTTTGTTGAGCTTCAAAAGAAACAGCCTGGACTTCTACGGGAACACCCTGGTGGGTAGCCGTTGGGAGCTCGATGCTGTATTCTCCGTCTGAATTAGTTGTTGTTTCATACTGAAGGGTTTGATAATTATATCCTGTAACAGGTTCAAGCACCAAATCTGCAGCATCAATACGGAAAATAATCTTTTTCCCCGCCGGTACTTTTTCTGTGCTGGTATTGCTCAGGTCAAGCTCGGCATAAACAGTACCTTTAAGCGTAGCTGTTGGAGTAGTTCCGGGATCAGTTTCTTCTTCTTCACAACTTGTAAGTGCAAAGAAACCTCCAATGAGGATCATGAGGATAATTGACAATGATTTTTTCATAATTATCTGATTTTTTATGGTTAATAACTCAATTAATTAATTACAATGATCAATATTAAAAATGGAATATCATAAAGATACTACCCATGTAATTGTTATCTGTATCCAGGTCAAATGTAGCATCTTTGGCATTTTCGGTTGTATTTACTTCAATTTCAGTTCCGTCCCACATTTCTGCAGTTGTTTCGGATTTCAGATCAAAATCGTAACTAAATCCCCAGCCAAATTCTCCGCCTATAGAAATTTTGGGAAGGAGGAAATACTCAACTCCGATAAAACCACGTAAACCGACGCCCATACTTTGACTGTATGATTCAGTAACACGGCCATCTGTGGTGATGTTCCCACCAAAAGAGGTTGTGCTGGGGCTGTTGAAATCTGCAGTGATGGGGTTGCCATAATCGTATTTAGCACTGCCGGCAGAATAATTAAGCATCAGCATGCCACCATAGTAACCCTGCAAACGGCCATGACCACGACGCATTTCATACCCGGCCCCAACATGTACATTGGTAATGCTTGTTTTTTCAACATCCTCAACAAGCACGTCGGGATCTGGTATATCCTGATCTTTTTGAATGAATTCCACATCTTTATCCAGCCGGTGTCCAATGCGCAATTCGCCACGTATAGCGGCATCATCAGCAATATAATATTTGCCTACAATTGCCTGATTATTGATAAAATTAACACTAACACTGTTGCCAATTGTGCCGTTAAAAGTGTTACCCAAATAATTTAAAAACGGGACAGCATTAAATCCCAGGCCAATGTCACCACTTTCAGGCATCATATAAACACCGCGCTCAGTAGTGAAATCTTCTTTTTCCTGGGCATGAGTTATCACAGCAAAACCCAGGACTGCTACCATAATAAAAATTAATTTTTTCATAGTGTTTGGTTTTAATATTAATACAAAATTATTAATTCTCCTTTCAATTTCAAAACAGTAACCTATTATTGTTTACTCCTTGGAGGACGGTATTCACTGGATACAGAAACTTTTTTCCTGCCCTTTTTTCTTCTTCTTGATAACACTTTACGTCCATTCTTTGTTGACATGCGTTTCCTAAAACCATGTTTGTTGTTTCTTTTCCTCACTGAAGGTTGAAATGTCCGCTTCATTATTAATCCTCTTTTTAAATTTTACTAAACTAATTCGACTATCTAATTCTTCTCACTGTATGTTAAGGATACAAAAATAACATCTATAATTCAAATGACAAATTTTTTACATGTTTTTTTACATATGAGCAAAACTATCCGCTTGTGTGATCCGCCAGCTGGCGGATCATTGAGGTTTCACATCAATATTTTCATGCATTTGCCTAATATAATTACCAACACCCATCAGAAACTTTCAACAAAGTTTCTGAAAAAAACAATCAAGACTTTCCACAAAAAATGCAACAGAACTGTTTTTTTTATTACCATTGTAATGTTTTAGGTTGTTTTTCAGTGTAACAAAAAAACAATTTTAAAAAGAGATGTCACCCTCATTAAAAAGAAATATCGTATTAACACTCATTTTAGCGGTTACTGTTCTCCTTTTTTCACCAACAATAAACAGTAATTTTCTAAATTGGGACGATAGCACATACATTACAAACAATAAACTGATATATAATGATATAAATATTGATTCATTTGAAAAATTATATGATTTTGATCAAAATATTTCTTTGGTATTGTTCAGTTTTCTGGTTCAAATAAAGCTTTTTGGAGACAATCCCGAATTGTTTAATTTACTCAATATCCTTTTCCATCTATTCAATGTTTTGTTGATTTATAAATTGGGCAATTATTTACTCAAAAACCCAAATATGGCGATAATCATCGCTTTTATTTTTGCGATACATCCGTTAAAAACCGAGAGCGTGTGCTGGATAATTCAAAGAAAAGATTTGTTCTTTTCCCTATTCTTCATCCTTAGCATCCTTGCATACATCAAATACATAAAACACAACAAACTATTTTGGACACTCATCAGTTTGATCCTGGCTTATTTAGCGATATTGAGTAAAGTCCAGGCAATTACGTTGCCATTTACAATTTTGTTAATTGTGTATCATTTAAGAGGACGTATTTTATTCAAAGACGTGATAATGAACATATGTATATTTTTACTGCTTATTACCAACCTTTATCAGCTTCATTATTTTATTTTGCTGGTAGCATTACCAACAAGCCTTATTTTACTTTATGGGGACAAATTATACCATATTACAAAAAACACAACAAAAAATCTTTTCCATAGATTCAAAAAGTTTATAAAAGCAAAATCAACCATAGTTCAACTCCTAATTTTAACGGGATCAATACTTGTCCTTTTCGAAATATTAGAAAGGGTACTTGATACGATTTTTGATTACCTGGAAGTTTTAATGCCCATCATAATATTTTTTCACATTTATCCGGCTTTACTGTTGGCAGGCTTGTTTTTATATAAGTTTCTAATGCTTAAAACAAAGAAACATAAACTCTATACTGTCATATTTTCAATCGCTATAGCATCAATCGCTATTGTATTATTTTACAATGCGTTTTTAGTTGATTCTGATTTACAAATATCTGATATATTTCATAAAAGAATTTTTTATGCAGGCTTTAGTTTCAATTATTATTTGTACAAACTTTTCCTGCCATTTAATTTGGTTACCATGCATCCATATCCTGATTCAACAGAATTAAGTTCCTGGTATTACCAAATATCGCCATTAATCAGTTTGTTCATTATTGGATTGGTCATCTTTTTGGTAAAAAGAATAAAAAACACAGAGTACAAAAAATACATCGCATTTGGTTTGTTGTTCTACCTTATCAATATTATGGTTGTTTTACACTTTATTCCCATAAAGGGGAAAGTTATTGTGGCCGACAGATATTTGTATCTTGCCTCTTTCGGGCTAATCACAGCAGTGATCTGTTACATAGATTATCTCATTACACAAAAAACAAAAGCATTCAAATACCCGATACGGGTTATTGGGGTAATCATCTTATTAATTTTTTCACTTCAAACTTATTCACGAAGTAAGGTCTGGAACAATGATTTGAGCTTTTGGGGAGATGTAATTGACAAAAAACCTGATAATCATTATGCACATTACAGTTTAGGTCTTTATTATTATGAACGCAAGCTATATGACAAGGCAATTGAAAAATACAACACAGCAATTAAACTGCATAGCAGGGACAACAAATATTTTACAAACAGAGGTGCATGTTTTATAAAAATCCAAAAATATGAAAAAGCCTTTTTAGATTTTAAAATGGCCATAAAGCTTAATCCTGATGATTATACTTCTTTTAATAATCTAGGGGTGATACATCATAAAATGGGCAATTTAGAAAAAGCCCGCCAAAACTTTAAACAAGCAATAAAATTAAAACCTGATTATACCGGGGCAGAAAAAAATCTACAATATATCAACCAACTTCTGAATTCCTTGCCGGATCAAGATGCTGACAACACTGAAAATAATGAAATATCAGATTAATCTATAGCCAGAAATATGAACAACACACGCATCAGCTAAAAAAACAAAAAACAGAAGCTCCCTTTATGGGGTCTTCTGTAAAAGTCTGACGTGCACTATATTCAAGGCGTCAAGAAGAATACGGCTACCGGAGGCAGACTTCGATTCGCAGTCAACAATTAAGGCGTGCATCATGCTAATATCGGTTAAGCATCAAAATGGCGCTTATTTTCACTAGGTTCCGTATGCTTCTTTTGCTGGTAAGACTGTAATATCGGCGTAAACAATATTAGTTTCAAAATTTCCCGATCAATCAATTTGAAAGGCAATTTGAATTACAAACACAATATCCGTGTTTTCATAACTATAATTATGTCGGTTCTACTGCATTTTTAATGGGTTATGATTAACCCGCTGCTTATCTAATCCTATTGTGTAATACCGGTAAGTTTCAATTCTGAAGTACGAAAACAGGTG
>CAZTNS010000003.1:0-56937 GCA_964615585.1 uncultured Bacteroidales bacterium
TTTAACCCATTGATTATCTGGAATTTAATATGTTTTACAACACTTCTATAACATGTTGGTTATCAACCTGATAGCATCTCCGAAACTTCAGTAATAAATTATCTAATTGACAATCTAACTTAATTGGTGGAGTCTTAGTGGCTTTTTTATTCATGACTTTGCCTTAATGAAATTTGTATTTATAAAGATACATATTATTAATCATTTGAAGCATTGCTTGTAAGAAATTGGTTTTGCTTCTCATACTTTGTTGGTATCCCTCTTAATTTGTGCTAAATTGTTTTTAACAATTCATTCAGCATAATTTGCATTCGCTCAATATTTCCTTCACAATTAATGTAAACTTGCATGTAAATGTTATCTACTTCACGCTGGGATAGTGGGGCTTGTGCTCTGCTGTGTTGCCAGATAATATCTTCCATGATTTCTTTAAGTGATAGGTCGATATGTGTTAAATTGTATGCTTCCATACATTTAATTCTTTCATCCTGGACGATTTGTGAGGCAACATGTTCTTTAAATTCATCAGCGTTAAAAACTTCCATGTAATTTTGATAGATTCGTTTTGCTTTATCTTGATCCATTGAAATGTTTTCATTTTCAATTAAATGCTTAATAAAGAGAATGAAGCTTGCTCTCAAATCCTCGTCAACAAAATCATAGTTGAAATCTATGTATGCTTTTTGTTTTTCTGCAGGTGCTGATTTTGCAATTTCTGTATTTTGTTTTTGTGGGAGTTCATTGATTGGGTTTTGTAATAAGTCGCGTATCTCATAACATGTTGTTGCATATTGCTCACGGGAAAAGTCAATGAGTCCATACTTCTTTAAGCTATTGCGACATGCTTTAATGGTGTTGATGGCCATTTTCAACTCATCATGCAACTTCCGCAAGGATATTTCACAGCTTAGCGTATGACTGTTGCAATTAGCAATAAAATGCATGTATAATATCCATTCATTTCGGGAAAGCTGATTTTCAAAAGCTTTTGCAGCTTGTTTTAATCTGGTTTTCTTCTTAAAATTTATCATATTTTCATATTTTTATAAATCATTGCTTATATCAATACTGATTCTATACTGGTATCAGAAGGTATCACATTTTGCCATTATCATAAATGACACTGTTAAAACTGATACACTTTTCTTATTTATGATTTCATTTGTCATAGTTTGCTTGATTTTCACGTCTGCCTTAAATGCCTTATTTGTAAAAGCTCATTGTTTTTTAATGCATGTTCTTTTGTCTCCATATCAGTTGGATTTTATTGATAATAATTCTTTAAATGCTTGCAAGCGTGTTAATGCCGATATGAATGTATTATTTCCGTTGTGTGCTTTTATGCATTTTAAGTGGCTGTTTGCAAATTTTTTAGCATCCAATATTGTTGAGTAGTTGTTAAGCTTGATTTTCCCGGATGGTAATTTGATACTTTTAAAAAAGTTTTCAAGCTCAAGTATTTCCCGGCTCCATGTCTCCGGTTTTTGTCCTGTAGTGTTAATTTCTATTTCAAAATCTGTTGCATCATCTTCTGGTGATGGTTGAATTTCATGCAGTGGCTCAGGTTCTGTTTTGTGTTCTATTGGTTTTTGCTTTCTGAATAATCGCCAATCCTGTTTTATTAAATAATCTGCAATGTCCATTCCTTCACTTTTATCTCGCTCCGGAGCTAATTTTTCCAGTAAGTCCGAAAAAACAAAGTTTGTTCCTGGCATCTGCTTTTCAAACCTTTTGGCTTTGATTTTCCATTCTGAAAAGGTGCAACCGTCTTTTGATAAGTCAGGAAACACAAAAATATCCCTGCCTTTGAGTACCTGAATTTTATCAAATGAAAAACTGCTTTTGTTGTAAACTGCAAGCCAAATAAGGTTTTTTTCATTGTCAGGAAAACCAAAATACAGGCTGCCATAAATTGCTGTCTTTGGAGCTTCAACCAATGCAACGGGGTTTTGTGGGTATTTGCTCAACAGGTGCTCCCCAAATAAGCATGAAATACGTTTATCCTGCTCTGTGTATTGCCTTAACCAATTCGGCAACGGTTCGTTTTTTTGGGTGAAATGTTTTTCAAGCATGGAATGTAAAAAGTCCGTGCCGGTTGTGTGGTTTTGTTCATCAAATTGCTTTACCTGAATGGCTCGTACATTATTATTAATATCAATGAAAGGGATTGTAATTGCTCCGGCTCTGTAACCTTTGGCAATTGTGCCAATTCTGTATAAGCGTATCGCTTTCACAATATCGGTCACATCAAATGGAAACTGAACGCTCTTAAGTAGGTTTTGAATAAAGACATTCTTTTCGTATCGGTCTGGATCCAAAGTGTGTTTGAAAGTATCAAAGTCAAAATAAACAGGTTGTGGAGAAGGCTGTGGTTTTTTCCGCTTTTTCGGCATTTGTGAAGCTGTTTCAGTGTTTGCCTGTTCTGTCGCATATCCATTGTGATAAGGATTTAGGTGGTAGCTGCATTTGCTTTCCCGGTCGCATCTGCCGTATTGCTCCGGTAAATAGTTTCCTGTTTCGCTCTCAATATACCTTACAAAAGATTTTTTCCCACAAGCTGGGCAAAGGTGTTTCCGACTGCCTTTTTCTAATGTGTATCTGTATTCATTCATAATTTTTTCATTTTAGCGTTCACGGTGTTCACAGCGTTCATGGTGTGAACAGCGTGAACGATGTGAACACTTATAATTTTAAGTACTTGTTTACTGCTCCAACTGAAATACTTAACTCACTTGCAATTTGCCTTTGTGAAAGTCCTTTTCCCCTTAAGTCTTTTGCTTGTTCAATTAGGTTTTCACGGTCACCTTCATTAAATTGCTTGAGATGTTCCCTTTCCGTTCCGAAATTCATAAACTCAAATTCAAGAAAATTAAATGGCTTTTGTATTTGACAAATTATTATGTTTTCAGTGTCGAAAATAATTTCAGTATTTCGGGCTTTAATCTGCTTCAGATAGCGTATGCTCTTGTCTGTTTGGCTTTCACCTATGGCAAAACAGCTATCTACAAAGTTTATAAGCATTTTACTGCCTTGTAAGTCGTTCCGGGTAATCGGTTTTGATAAATCCCTTTTCGGTGTGTGTGCAAGTGCTAAGATTGATAAGTTGTGTTTACTTTTCAGTGCCTTTAATTGCTTCATTAATGGGAGTGCATCCTTTGCCTTTTCCGTTTCATTTTTCAAATAAGTAATATTGTCAATGATCAGGATTTTTGCCTGTGTATCAATTATACTTTGTTCAATTGATTGATTAAGATAATTTTCAAACGTTTCGTTTTCCGGCAATTCTGCATCTGGGTTTATTTCAATTCGCTTAAAACTATCATCAAATAAAAAATGCCTGTCGTATGTTTTGGTCGCTTCATTTTTTATTGAATATCTGACTTCAAATTGTTTTGCAGATAGTTCAAAATCAAAATATAAAACGGGTTGTTGTTTTGCTTCTAGTTTGAAACCGGGTATTTGTTTGCCGCTGCTTATACTGTTGGCAATTTGAACGGCTAAAATAGATTTCCCCAAATTAGTATCTGCAAACAAAATACAAATTTCGTTTTCATGCCAAAGCTCACTAAATAACATTTCAGGAATGGGCGTTTGTTTTGCTTGCTCCAGCCACTGATTGGCAGTTTTAACTTTAAACAGCCCTTTGTTTTCCTTGTTCGCATCAACCTGTTGTTGCATCTGCTCAATATGGCTTTGCAATCTGTCCGGTGTGATCGGCTGTAAGTGTTTACTTTCCCAAAGGTCGGTTGGTATTGTCGTATTCATGAATTATCTTTTCTTTTTGGAGTTCAGATAAGATTCAGCATCTGCAATAATTTCAGCGTTTGTTTTTTTACGACCCGAACGTATCCAATCGGTTAAAACCTGTTTATCAAAATATAAGCGTTTACCTTGTTTGCAAACCCCGGGCAGCTCACCCTTGCTGGTTTTAGTGTAAATCGTTGGGACTGTTAAGTGCAATAACTCGGCTGCCTGTTGGATGGTTAATAGCTCGTTTTGTTCGGGTTCAGGTTGAGGCTCATCCCTTTCAAACAAAAAGTTTCTAATTTCATCGAGTTGTTTACTCATCCGGCTAATTTCGTCCGGTAATTCATTAAAAGTAATTTTGTCTTGCATATTTGTATTTTTAAAGATTCAATACAAATATGAAGCAACGTAAAGTTCAGGCAAACAGATTAGTAAACCAAGTATAAATTAGTATTAAATTAGTATGTTTTTGGCTTTTATTTACTAAAATTAGTTTTTTCACTTTCAAATTTGAAGCCATTGAAGTAATTAGTGTATAATTTTACATACCGGTCTTTTGTGCCGTGTTGGTGTCCTGCTAATTCATTCCAATATTTATAAAATATTTTTCTAACTTTACTTGTGGTTTTGGTCTGGTTTCTCAAAAAATCAAACATTTCTGCTGGTGCTGTTTGCTTTTCAAATGCAAGTTCAAGGTATGTATGTAAGGTGTCTTCATTTATGAATTTTCCCTTAACTAATTTTTCATGGAAGTATTTATATATTTTTTCTTCTAAAACATGGTCGAAATTATTTATAAATTCAAATTGAATTTGTTGTGGCTGGGTTTTTTGATCCAGTAATGCCTTTTCAAGTTTATGCAATTCGTTTTCCAAAAATTCCCGAAACAGTCGGTTTCCCTCAAAATTCACACTTCCACAGTATCTTACTACCTCTCTATAATGTGACAGCATAGATCTATCCATTTCTACGATTTCAACGTCTTTTAATTCGCCTTTGATAAAATCAATTTTTGAGGGTATGGATAAATACTTTGTTTGCTCAAAGTAGTCTTCTTTCAATTGTTTTAATAGGATTGCTATATCCTCACCCATGCTCTCTTTTAATTCTTTTTCATCTAATTTCCCACTTTTGTCCTTATTGGCCATGTCTCAGATTTTCTGTATTATAGTTTACTATAATGAGTTTTGCTTTAATTGCTGCTACCTGCTTTACTAAATCCGGCAGTTAGTACATTGGTTTGCTTCATTATTTTATCATCTTCAAAGCTGTCCAAATAGTTCTTTGTTACAATTACGGAGCTATGCCCTAATAATTCGCTAATCATTTCCGTTGTGGCTCCAGAGCGTTTTAAAACGGTAGCAAAGCTATGCCTTGCTGTATAAGTTGTTATTTCCTTTTTTATTTCCAATTCTCGGGCAATTTGCTTCATGTATTTGTTGATCGTTTTTACTAATTGCTTTACAACTTTGTATTTCTGTTCGTCTGTCATCTGGTGGTTGAGGTGTGGGAATATGTAATCATCTTTATTGATGGAGCGTTGTCCCCAGATTTTGATGATTTTCCGGGTTTCTGGCTTCAATGCAACCCTTATTTGTGTGGCTTCATTTTTACGTTTTGTTTTTTCCCGTACGTATGTAAGCATGTCGCCGTCAATATTAGCCCATTTCAACAAACAGAAGTCTTTAACATTCATCCCATTGCTTAAATATAGGAACATCCAATAATCCCGTGCCATTTCCTTAGTTGTACCTTTCGGGATTGTGTGGTTATACACTTTAGCAACGTCCTCCACTGTCAGGGCTTTTTTTATATTCCTACCTGTTGGAATTGAGTATTTGCCGTTTTTTCCCCCAAATGGATAAATGCTTAAGTCAATGCCTTGCCTGTTGTATATCGTTCTTAAACTACGTAAATAAATACCAACGGTTGTTAGGCTATTGCCTTGTTCTAACATCCAGTTTTCATATTTCTTTAATAGTCCCGGAGTGATCTCGGCAAATGTCGGGTTCTTTTTAAATGCTTCAAGGCTTTTTTTTGCACACTTATAGCTTATTGCGGTGGAGACACGTTTTTCGCTATGGAGTTCTTCAATATACTTATCAAAAGCAAATGAAACGCTGTCTGCTACATTTTTATTTTCAAAATAAGCGATTTCAAAGTTGTCAAACGTAAAAACTTTTAAATCATTGATAACCTGCTTTGCTTTATCCAGTTGGTGTATAATGGTGTTGTATGTTTGTTTTTGAACTTCTGTTTTACGCTTCCCATTTCCTGTCGGGTTCATTACTTTTTCAAATTCATCAGGTGTTAAGCTTATCCCGGTGGATACGTATTTACGTTTCCGGTTGTGAGTAATCTTTATTTTGACCGTACATTTTCCGTCTTTTCTCGGTCTTAGTTTGTCCAAATAAATATCTGCATTTGCTTTATTCATATCATTAATTATTGTAACACATTTGTAACACAAATGTAACAAAACATAACAAAATAAACAATAAATTATTTAAATAATTATCAACTGTAGGTGCTGCTAATTCAGGCTCTAACTTTAATTTTATTTGAATTGTTGGTTTATTAATTGGTGCCTCAGGTCTGACTACGGATCAGAAGGTTGGGGGTTCGACTCCTCCCAGGTTCACAATTTCAAAAGGCCGGTCAACACCGGCCTTTTTTATTGACATACGGAATTCGGGGATGTATGTTTTGCTTATCATTTGTTCAATCATTTTTTTGTTCATTTTTGGTAACGGAAAAGGAGGCCTGAGAGAATTCAAGTTTATTGGTCAATATCCATCAAAAAAGTAAATTTAGTGATCATAACTAACCAGATATTAAAACAATACAGCATAAACCAAATCGAAACCCAATAACGAATCTTTTTTTAATGCTAAAAAAAGTGTAATTTCGCAAACAATTAAAGTTAACTTGTTAAAAGTGTTTGCTGGAAGATGATAAGACATCAGGTTTTGAATAAGAAAGCCTTAAATACAAGGTGCTGAACACAGGCAGAAGGGAGTCAGTCGAAAAGACTTAGACATAAGATTATAACGCAGAAACCGAAGATGATAAACACACAAAATACATGTAATTTTTTATCTCACACCAGTATAAATTTGTTACCCGAAAACAATGCTCAATTATCTACATAAACAATAACTGTATTATCATCCATAATTTTTTGTATATTGTAAATATTGTAAAAAAAAATTTCAAAATTGATGCAATTAAGCAACAAATCAGATAAGCAAGAACAAAACGGGTTTTACCAAACCCTGAATCATTTAATAAACAAAGTTGTGATGCGACATGTTTCCAGGGGAGTAATTCCCACAAGGGAACAGGAAGATGTTAAAACATCCATCCTGGAGAAATTCCTTTTAAAGCAGAATAAAATTGATGGTTCTTTTCAGGGAAAGTCAAAAATCGCAACATATTATACTGCAGTTATAAATCGTATGTGTGCTGAAGTAATAAGAAAAGAACAAAAACACTGGTATGCTGTAAATGAATTTGTTGAGAACAGCACGCCTCATGATGCAACTTTAAGTTTTGATGCTGCAAAGGAAGTTATGGTAAAAGAAGAATTAAAAAGATTCATGGCCAGCATCATGCTTTTTAACGGCAGTCAATCTAAAGTAATACTGCTGCTAAAATACTATTATGATATTCCCTTGCTGCCCGGAGATGTTGCAAATTATGCAGGCGATAAAGAAAAAGAGGCAATTAAAATACTGGCCGGCAGAAGTGGATTGTCAAAATCCGTAGTAAATGAAAGGCTGGCAAAGTTGGTTTTCCTGGTTGAACAAAAAAGAATGACTGGTGATGCCATTAGAATGTGGATAAATAAGCAGGTAGATATTCTGCTATACAGAATGAATGGAAGGAACAAGAGTTTTCATAACAAAGAGACGATAGGTGTAATGCTTGAAATGAAGTTTAATACAAATCAAAAAATTGACAATAATAAAGGTTATAATGCCTTAGATGATGCAAAATAAACAACAACATCTAACTCCGGAGCAAATTGCCAGATGTGCTGATGCCATCAACAGCGATACTTATACACATTTGCCTGAGTTCATGCGTTTCCATTTGCTGGAGTGTAATCAATGTGCTGCAGAAGTTGTGAACGTGGCTGTAATGTCTTCAGACATGGAAAATGTCAGTATCCCTGAATTGGAAAGCAAAAATGCCCGCATGTATAGGTTCCGAAAGAGTGCAAATAAAAAATTACTGTTTGGAATAGCTGCGTCAGTAGCAATAATTGCCTTTGCATTATTAATAACTTTACCCAGAGATAACGCTCTCTATGATCAAAATGAAATTGTGAGTAAACAAGATATCCCTGCTGGTGATGACAGTATGACCCATTATGCCGTTCGGACAACCAACGAGCCAGAAGAAAAGGCTGCCGTGGCGAATGCCCCGCATTTCCCCCGTGATTATGTATCTGATACAAATGACATGAAGGAATCTGTATCCAATAAGCGTGAAAACGAATTGCTGGCGGATTATGAACCCCGGCCAAAGCTTGAAAAACTGTATGAAAATATGCAAGGTGGTTACAGGGGCGGATCTACAGAGGTGATAACACCGCCCGAATTGTATTGCAATGAAGAAATAAGCCTGCAATGGAAGAATGACTCCCGACAGACTTTAATCGTGGAGATTTTCGACAATAAAGGAGTTGAAATTATTTCAAATAGAACTACCTGTAATAATTATAAATTACCTCAGCTGAATCCCGGTTTATATTACTGGAAACTTATTGACAAAGATTTTGAACTGCTTTTTGTCGGGAAGCTAATTGTAAGAAATGAATAAGGATATTTTAAATTATTGGATTAAAGATAACATATTTTTTTCAAAAAGTTATGTTATGTGCAACAAAATTAAAAAGAAAAAGAACATATATTATTTACCTTAAAAATTTTGAAAAATGAAAAAAATTAGTTTGATTTTATCAGTTTTGACTGCATTTGCACTTATGACTTTTCTGTTCAGTGCATGTAACAAAGATGAGGAACCGGAAGAGCCGGAAGTTAGCTTTGATATTTCCAAAAATTATTACAAAGCCCCGGTGGAAGTTAGTTTCACGAACACCAGTGAGGCAAATGATTATACCATCTCTTCCTGGGAATGGGATTTTGGTGATGATGAAACCTCCACGGAAAAAAGCGCTACACATGAATACACCGAGGCGGGATATCACCATGTTACATTAAAAGCCAACTATGGTGATGGAGAAGAGAAATATGGAAATGGATATGTTACGGTTTATGGAGATATCACAGGCTGGACTCCCGATGATGTTGATCTTTATAAAGACGCCTGGGCTGATGAAGATCTGCCCGTTTCTGCTTACCTGGTGTTAAGAGATGCTCAGGGAAACATTTATCATTATTCAGATAGCGAAACATTCAAAACCTGGAGTGAACTTGATGCAGATCATCCCCCAATTGGAATTTCAATAAATGGTTATGGGGAACAAGCATTATCATCAGGACAGATAACATTTGAGCTTTTGGAATACGATGGCGGCGAAACAGTAAATCCTGACAGTGATCGTGAAATATACAGTGTTACGATTAATGGTTCTGATTTTATGCCTGAAAATGAAGAGGGCCCATACATGCCTATTTACAATCCTTCTGAGCCGGTTAGCATGGGAATTGACTGGCTGGTAGATTAATTTATAATTCATATTACAATTCATGATCAATTATAAAACACTTTCGGAATATTATTCCGGAGGTGTTTTTTTTATTCCATCCCTCAAATCCTGCCTTTGCTTAGAGCAACGCCAACGCTAATCAGAGTCTGTCCCGACGGGGCTGAGCAAGAGTTATTACTGACCGTGAAGTGGTCAAATATGCACTTAAACATAAGTTTATGCCCATAGAAGTTATACCATCAATAAACTGAAAGGTGATATGGATGACATGCAGGATGCTACTCAGGAAAAATTTGTTCATTTGGCCGGTTCTTTCCGTAAGAATCAGGGGAAACCTGAATTTGAAAAGGAAGTAAACGAATGCATCCAAAATTGGGAGAGAATACTGAATGAATATGTTCACGGAAAAGCTGCTGATACTAATGATCAAAACGTGTTTGCCTTGTATTATAACAGAAGTTTATAAATAATTTTATGTATTTCTCCTGACATTCAATCAGTTACAACCTAACTAATTGAATATTAGAGACCACAAAAAAAATAACTCAAAGAACACTAAGTTATCTCAATAATATCTTTTTTGTTATGCAAATGTAAATCAATAATTTATAAAAATCAAATATTGACCACAAAAATAGTGAAAAAACATATTATTACACTGACTTGCAGCGACATAAGTTGAATTTTGCTATAAACTTCCGTTATAATCTGGCTGCAGCCCATTACATGATTGGGGAGTAGGAAATAGGGTTTGATTAACGGTTCATATTAACAAAAAGGGTAGTGTTGCATGTACTGCCTCCGGCGCAAAATCTGAAACAGCATGTTTTTATAACACAAAAACCCACACGAGGGTGGGTTGGGTTAATAATCTTAAGGCGTCAAATCACCTTAATACTCATCTTCATTGAAGAAAAAATCATCTTTGCTGGGGTAATCCGGCCAGATGTCTTCAATGCTGTCGTATGATTCACCTTCATCTTCAATTTCCTGAAGGTTTTCAATCACTTCGAGCGGTGCCCCCGAACGGATGGCATAGTCGATGAGTTCTTCCTTGGTTGCTGGCCAGGGGGCGTCTTCAAGTTTTGATGCTAATTCAAGAGTCCAATACATAAAAAATTGCTTTTCTATCCGTTTTTTTCAGGACTGCGAATTTAAAAAAAATATTAATACTCAAACATTCTTTTTCCATAAAATATCAACAATTTTTTTTTTGTGCGCTGTATATCGTGCCAGAACAAAGAAGTAATCGGACAAGCGGTTCAAAAAAGAAATGATAAAATTGTTGGTATTTTCTTTATCTGTAATTGCCACAACGTGTCTTTCTGCCCTCCGGCATACTGTGCGGGCAATATGACAGGAAACAACCTGTGGATCGCCTGCAGGAAAGATAAAACCCCTAAGTTCGGGCAGATTTTTGTTCATAAAGTCAATTTCATGTTCAATAAATTGCACATGGTGTTCATCCATCGGGGGCAATTCTTTTTCCTTGTTTTTTGAGTTGTTGGAATCACAAGCAACGTGCGAACAGATAGAAAACAAGTCACTCTGTATTTTTGTCAATGTTTCTTTTTGTTGTTGAGGTAAATCGTATGCGTTTATCATCCCAACCCACGAGATAAGTTCGTCAATGGTGCCGTATGCCTCCAGTCTGGGATGATCTTTGCTTACTTTTTCACCGGTAAAAAGGCTGGTTTTTCCTTTATCACCGGTTTTTGTATAAATCTTAGTCATGGTTTATGGGTTTACAAGGCTGATTGGATTTTCGTTTTGGGTGTCTGATTCTATTTTTCCATCCCGTAGCCGGACAATCCTTTGTGCATGCCTGGCGATATCTTCTTCGTGGGTAACCAACACCACCGTATTCCCGGCGTTGTGAATTTCCTCGAATAGCTGCATGATATCCAGGGAAGTTTTGGTGTCAAGGTTACCCGTAGGTTCGTCAGCGAGGATAATAGCGGGTTTGTTCACAAGTGCCCTGGCAACAGCGACACGTTGGCGCTGTCCACCGGAAAGCTCATTGGGTTTGTGATGCATGCGGTCTGCAAGCCCGACGGATGACAACACTTCCTTAGCCCTTTGTTCCCTTTCTTTCTTTTTTATCCCGGCATAAACCAATGGTAACATCACATTGTCCAAGGCATTAAACCGGGGAAGAAGGTTGAAAACCTGAAAAATAAACCCGATTTCCTGGTTACGAATTTCTGCCAGCTCATTGTCAGTCATCTGGCTTACGTTGGTGCCGTTAAGTATGTATTCTCCTTTTGTTAAAGAATCAAGGCACCCTATAATGTTCATGAGGGTGGATTTTCCGCTGCCGGAAGGCCCCATAACGGCCACATATTCATTCTTTTTGATGTTCAGGTCTATGGAGCGTAATGCTTTGACAGTCTGAACGCCCATTTCGTAATGCTTGACCAGTTTCTGAAGTTGGATGATATCTTCCATGTTGATGCTGTCAATGCTTTTTTTGACTTGTTTTAGTTAGTTATATGCTATATTTTAAACGTATGATCAATCATAAATTTTCCATCAAAAAGTTCGTCATTTTAGTGTACAGGTGTAACCTGGCGTTTCCTCCGTATATCCCGTGGTCCCTGTTCGGATAAGCCATCATCTCAAAATGCTTATTGGCAGCCACCAATTTGTTGATGTAATCCATGCTGTTCTGAAAATGCACGTTATCATCTGCTGTGCCGTGCACAAGCAAAAGCTCGCCCTCAAGTTTACCAATATGATTGATGGGAGAATTGTCGTCGTATCCACCGGCGTTGTCCTGTGGCAATCCATTGTAGCGTTCGGTATATATGGTATCGTAATATCTCCAGTTGGTTACCGGTGCCACTGCAATTCCTGCCTTGAAATGCGCTGCACCTTTGGTCAGGCATAAATTGGTCAGGTATCCGCCGTAACTCCATCCGAAAATACCAATGCGTTTCTCGTCAATATATTTACGTTCAGCCAGTTGTTTTGCACATGTGATGAGGTCCTCGGTTTCGTATTTGCCTAGTTCTTCATAAGTAATTTGTTTGAAGTCCCTGCCACGAAACCCCGTTCCCCGGTTATCCACCGACACAACGATATATCCTTTTTGAGCCAGCAATTGCCACCATCCGTTGTTGTGATCCCAGGCATCTGCTACCGTTTGTGAGCCGGGGCCTCCGTAGGTATAAATCAATACGGGGTAAGATTTCCTTTTTTTGAAATCCGGTGGTTTTATCATCCATGCATTCAGGTCTGTTTCACCATCGGCTGCTTTGAGCGTAAAAAACTCTTTTTTGACAAAACCAAAATCTTTCATGGTTTCTTTCATGCCTTTGTTTTCTTTCAGCAAGCGGACAAATTCAGTGTTTTTACGGTGAAGACTGACAGTAAGCGGGGTGTTGGCATCGGTGTGTTCCTCGATGTAATATTTATAGCCTTTGCTGAATTTGAATGCTGTGGTTCCGGTTTTTTCATTCAGTTTTTTCTTTTGTTTTCCATCTTTATTGATGGCATATACATTACGTTGCAGTGGCGAGGTTTCTGTTGATTGATAATAGCACAACTCTTCATTGGTATCGTACCCATAAAAATCAGTCACTTCCCAATTTCCGGATGTAATCTGATTTTGTAATTCCCCGTCCATGTTATAACGGTACAAATGCCGAAACCCACTTTCTGAATGCGTCATCACAAAATGTTCTCCGTCCGGCAGAAATGTCACATCATCATGCAACTCGATGTAATTTTCGGCGTTGAGGGAGAGGATGATGTTGGATGCATTGCTTTCTGCATTTACCTTATGGAGATTGTATTCATTTTGTAGCCTGTTCATGCTGACAACAGCAAACTCAGATGGATTTGCTGTTTGATAAATGCGGGGCACATAAAATTCGCCTTCCGTGTCAAGCTTAACATGTTGAGTTTTTCCTGATTGAATATCGTAAATATGCACACTGACTTCAGAATTTTCTTCACCAGCCTTGGGGTATTTATATTTGTATTGGTCAGGGTATAGGTTCCCGTATATTGGCATGTTAAATTCTTTGACATTGCTTTCGTCTGTTTTTAAAAAAGCAATGTATTGGTTGTTTTTTGACCAGGTATAGGCTTTTGCAAAACTGAATTCTTCTTCATATACCCAGTCCGGGATGCCATTGATAATTTTGTTTTTTTCGCCGTCATCCGTGATTTGTGTGGTTTGTTTGGTTTCAATGTCATATAGATACATGTTATTGTCCAGCACATAACTAACGTAATTTCCTTGCGGCGAAAATACGGCTGCCTGGATTTTGTTTCCTTCACTCACGGGGGCAATGGAATTATTTTCTCTGTTAAAAATATGAAAGTTTGCTTTATATGAATGCCTGTAAATGGATTTATGGCCTGTGGCAATCAACATGAGGTTTTCATCTTTACTGAATTTATAGTCGAATATCCACTCGTTTTCATACGTGTCTTCAAAATTACCGAGTTTAAAAATGACACTGTCTTTTTCACCGGTTTCATAATCTGCCATTAGAATGCTGTTGCGGGTCATGTTAAGCCTGGTAAAATGTTTGCCATCGTCCATGCTGCGAATTCCACGAACCATGCCCGGCTGAAATCGTCCTTTTGACCAAATGTCTTCCAGTGTGATTTCTTTCTGTGCAAAAATTGGTGTTGCAATCAACAATACCAATAGGCTGATGATAGTACTATGTGTTTTCATTTTTTTGTTTTATTTAAAGATTTCCAAACAAAAGTAACAATTTTCCTGCCGAAAATGACAGGGCTGTACATATTTTACAGACAAAAAAATATTACGCCTGTGCTAGATGTTTAGTAATCTAAACTTTTAAATAAAACTCATTTTACTTTTCATTGCTTTGATGGGATTTAGTGTTACCGTCATCCGTCGGCACAGCTTTGGTGCTTTAGTGGCATATTTTTTTTGCCACCAAAACATCCCGATACGCTCATGCCCTGTTAAAAATTGCTTCGCATTTCACAGGAGAAACTTCGCTACAGAACAGACAAAATTTCAAAATTCCACTAAATAGTGTCCATCTATAACGTCCGAATGATTAGCTATCAAAAATCACAAAACCTGTCCGGCAAAGAAGGAAGTCGGGAGTTATGAGTATTGCTTTGGACTCCGAACTTAGGACTTCAGTATATTCAGTTCTAATTATTTAATTATAGATAAATATTCGACTTTATCGGCAAGCTCTAAATAGTTTTACAATAACAGGTTTATTGTTTTTAAAAAGTCTGTATTTTAGGAGCACAACAGTCGATCTTATTTTGATAAAAGCGGATTATCCGTGGTTTTCTACCATTTTCTCAAGTTTTTTAAACGATCCGAGGAATTTGTTTATGCCAAAGGGTTTTCCATGGCCCGGGTAAAAATGTTTTGTCCCGTATTCGTTCAGGATATGCCATGATTTAAGCAGTGCCTTTTTATCGTTGATAAACGGCGGGATAACATGCCTTGAAAACTTCAGGTTAAAACAGGTATCCCCGGTAAAGGCGTTGCCGTTCTCAAACAATACAGAGACAGAACCTTTGGTGTGTCCGGGGGTAGGGATGATAAAAGCCGAAAAACCATAAGGACGCAGGTCTGTCTTATATTGAATGGTTTCATCAGCTTTCACATTGGTAAATTTCATACGACGCGGAAACAATTTGAACAACCTGATTCCCAATTTCGCAACAAAAGTAACAGGGTCAGGCAACACAACCTCAGCGTTCTCAATGATGGCTGCTTCAGATTTGTGTATGACAATCCGTGCATTGGTCAAAAATTTCAAAAACTCCAGGTTACCTGCATGGTCGTAATGAGCATGGGTAATGACAATGATTTTAACTTTGCAGGGAGAAATATTATGCTTCCGCATGAAGCGCAGGATTTTTTTACTTTTTTTTGGAATCCCTGTATCAATAAGCATCCAGCCGGTTGCCGAACGTATGAAATAAAGGTTAGCGTTCCCGAGTTTTAATCGTCGTATATTCATATTGTTTTCTTTCTTTGGCGTAAAATATAAAAATAATGCAACGTGACCATGGTAATATGTGTTTTTAATTTGAATCATTTTTTGTAATATTGAAAACGTGAAAAAAACTGGATTCATATTGTTGCTGATTAGTGTGCCGGTCATTTTATGTGCCCAACTGGAAGAATCATTTGAAAAGAAAAACACCATTACAGGCGGCATGTTTATGAAGGTTGACAGCATGTCGGATAAACGCATGAGTTTTTGGCCTGAAATATACGGCACCTACGAATCCAATTTATCGGAACGGCTGGCGGGTTTTTTCCGGATGAATGTCATCATCCCTGCAACCATAAATTATCAGAAGGCAGATGTGTATGGTGATGTCATTTCAAAACAACATGCCAGGGGGTTTGGAATGACGCTGGGGGCAAGATATTATATCCTTGATGTTATGAAGGGTTTTTATGTCGGTCCCTCCTTTATGTTTTACCGGTATAATCATACTTATGAGTATGAAAATCGTATCACCGATGATGAGTATTCAATAACTTCGCTGAGAGGCAGCATGGTTTTAGGGTATCAGCATGTGTACAAAAACGGTTTTACAATTCATGCTTATGCAGGTATTATGCTTGACCATAAAAGCTATGCCAGGTTTATTTCGCTTATCGAAACGGTTCCTGCCGGCAGCACGAATTTGATAAAACCGGATGTTGGTTTGTCTTTTGGATATTATTTTTAACTTTATATAAAATTACATGACTATGAAAAAATCATTTCAAACAACCATTATCCTGATGTTAAGTGTTATTGTTTTGTTTTCATGCCAATCAAATCCAAAACAAAATGACACAAAAGACAACGAAATTATACCAAATCACGAATTGGTAAAAACCGACAACCTGGAAATCATTGAAAACAGTGAAAGCGATGTACAATGGGAAAACATCAGCAGGCAAAGTGTTACCATTGAAGGCTACCCCTTATCAAAATGCATAAAATTGCTTGTAGGGGAAACCGGCGCTAAGGTTTTTGTTGAAGGGCTTGACCATGACCCCGTGATGTACATTGCTTACAGACCCGATGATATTTGGGAGGCTTCTGTTGATGAAAACCGCCGGAACCTTATTGAAAAACTGAAGGAGTTTTATAATTTTGCGATTGAAGATGCTGCAAGGGAGCTTGAAATATATACCTTAACAGGTTATGACAGCACCAAACTGAGTAATGCAGGCGAAGATGTTGCAGGCACATCGATCAAATCGGTAAATAAAACCAAAACCTTTTCGAATTACAGTTTTGACCGATTTATGGAAGCTTTGGAAAAAGAATTTGATGTGGTTTTTATCTCCGGTGTTGATGACAACTCAAAATACAATTTTGAGACCATATCCATGGCCAATGTTGAACAAGCTCTCAATGATTTGAAACAGCAATACAACATGGAATTTAAAAAATCCAATGAGATGGCTGATGTAAAAATTGTGAGTTTTGAGTGAGATACATAATTCAGTTGTTATAATACCTGTATTTTATTAAATTTGTACCTTATTATTGATTAAAAAATGAGCATTGACAGCCTCATTATTGTTATAACCATCCTTCATGCTTATGTTTTTGCAATCATGCTGTTTGCAAGAAACCAGGCGGGAAGCCGCGTACTTGGTTTCTTTATGGTGAATTTCTTTATTCAAAGCTTTTTGTTTGCCAATTTCCACATTTTTCACATTGAGTCCCTGCATGTTTTGCTCTATTTGGGATTGTCTTCCTTATCATTACTTGAATTTCCATTGATTTATTTGTATGTCAGGTATATGTCTGATGCCGGTTTTAAGCTCACCTGGCAACAAGCATTGCATTTTCTGCCTGCTTTCGTAATATTTGTATGTCAGGTAGCAACCTATTTGTCTTTGGAACCAGCAACAAAAACAGTACTACTGGCGTCTGATGGATTATTAAATGTGCCTGAATTGAGTGCATTTAATGCAGTGTATTCAATTTCAATCATTATATTGTTTATTCAGGTATTTGCATATTCAACGGTGATGATTATCAGGCTTATTAAGCACAAGAAAAACATTGAAAATTACTATTCTTATAAGCATAGAATTTCCCTGAGGTGGTTACTTACATTTGTTATTTTATACCTGGCATACTATATTGTTGAAATTATTATTTATTCCTTTCTATATCTGAAAATCTCTGAAACTGCCTATTTTTCCATTTTGGCGGTACATATTTTCTTTGTTGGCATATTTGGGTTACGGCAAAAGGAGATTTTTGATCCGGAGCATAAAAAAGAAGAGAATGAATCATTTCCTTATCCGGTTATTGAAAAAGGCGAAGACAATACGTCAGGCGATCACATTAAAGAACAATTGGTGAAAGAGGTTGAGCAAAAAGCCGCTACCCGGGAAAAGCAAGAGTTGTTAAGTGATGACATGAAGAAAATGCTTGCTGATAAAATTACCGGAATCATTGAATCTGAACAGCTTTATCTGGATGACGAGCTTTCCCTGAACAAGTTGGCAGAACAACTTGAAATACACAAAAATTACGTGTCTCATGTTATAAATAATGAGTTCAATGTTAACTTTTATAACTTTATCAATAAATACAGAATTGATGAAGCAAAACGTTTGTTGGCGGATGAACAATACGACCATTATTCAATTGAGGGCATCGCAAAATCCTGCGGCTTTAAATCCCGGAATGTGTTTTATCCGATATTTAAAAAACACATGGGAATGACACCACGTGAATACAAAAAAAAGCAGCAACAGGCAAAAAATCAAAGCAAATAATCTTTTTTTTGTTCTGACTTCCTGAAATGTCATAATTTATCCATTCTTACATGTTGTTTTGATCTTCATTCCTCATGTAATGAAAATTCATGTATATTGGGATACATTAGTTAATCAGTGCTGATTTATTTCCTTGTTTTAATTTCATATTCACTATTCATTAATGCTTGAAAAAAACCATGAAAAAAATAATTTACGCACTTATCATTGTTGTGTGCATTGGATATGTAACACATAATACAGCAAAATCACAGACTACATATACATTAGGCAGTGGTAATGTTTATGAGCAGGCAGGTGGTATTTCTGCGATTGGCTGCAAAGTTGAAGACTCTAAAGTGCAGTTTTTAATCAGGGCTTCTGAACTTGCAAATCAAGGGGCAACAGAAGGTATCATAGTAAACCTGGCTTTAAAAATCTATGAAGTGCCCGCCTTTACATTGGAAAATTTCAAACTTTCACTTAAAGAGACCAACGATACCGTGTTGGAGTGTAATTTGGATGACACGGGGTTTACAAATGTGTTTAGCGAAGACATTGAACCATCAGAATTTACTGCTGATTCATGGAAAATCTTTCCCTTTGATGCAGGGTTTTATTGGGATGGTTCCAGTAATTTGTTGATACAGTTTTGTTTTGATAATCAAACCGGTGAATATACATTTACCAATCCTGGAGGTATTTATACATATACGCCGGGCAGTTACGATTGTACCAATTATTCAGGAACCTATGATGATGCAGGTTGTAGTTTAACATCCCCTTGTTATTCATCCAATGATAGGGCACAAATGCAGTTCTCCTTATTTACAGCCCCTTATCATTGTCGGTTCCATAATTTGGGCTCCGGCGGATCACCGTTGACTTTCAATAATGCCTATATCAGTGATAATACGCCGGCGTTTAGCGTTTCCGCCACACATACCACAAGCTTTGACCGTTTTAAGGTAGAACTCAATACGGAATCAGATTTTACCGGCACTGCTTATACACAGACTTTTTCTGATGTTTATTCAACCGACACCCAATACGAGCTGGATTGCAATTCCCTTTCACCGGTGTTGCCAAACACTAATGATATAACCTATTATGTACGTGTGCGGGCATCGGCGGATGGTGTTACCACGTGGGGAGAATGGTCATCAGACATGTATTCTTTTACATATAAACTTGCCGGACATCCGGAATGGCTACAGGCTGAAGAAGACCAATTTGAAAGCGGGATTATTCTGGAGGAAGGCGAATACGATTTTGGGAATACTTCTACACATGAATATGGTGCAGGAAACCTAAGTGATGGACGTATGTTTTGGTACAGATGTTATGTAACGGAATTGTCTTATTTGCAATCTTTATCTGTTCAGTTACGGTATCCTGACGGAAATGTCAAACTTGCTTTGTATGATGAAAGCGGGGAATTTATTGCAGAGACTACCAGTGAAGCTTGCATAGCAGATGTCAATACATTAAATACAACAACAAATCCGTTGCTTGGTGGAAATATATACTACGTTGCCGTGATGCTCAGCAGTGATACACAACAAATATGGTATTCAGAAAATGATGGAGACCCATGGGGCAGGTATTATGATGGTGGATATGTTTATGGCAATTTTCCGTCATCGCTTCCTGCTTCACCGGTAGAATGGAACAAGCGATTTAATGTGTTTTTGACCACAGCAAATCCCAATGAATATATTTCTCCTCCCATAAAATACGCATTTTTTGATGGTGCTGATTCCTGGGGCAATATTACATGGAACACAGGGGGAGCAGATACAATTACGGTGGGTGCATATACAGATGCTGACGTCACCACAGAAATACCTGGCATCCCCCCATCATCAACAAGCCCTGTAGATATTTCCGGTATAGATGAAACCACTTATGATGTTATTTATCTGAAAGCTACATTAGAAGGGGGAAATCCTGTTTTGGAAAACTGGAAAGTGAGCTGTAATTACAGCATGGACATGGATTCTGAAGCCGAAAACCCGGTTAATCAGGTAGAAGCAGCCTATATTGATTCATCTGTCAATACCGATGCCGAAGCTCAGGAGGTGTTTGCATTTAAGATTACAGATATGGGTACAGCCGACGACGCTCCGACAATGGTCACCAATGTCCGCATCAAACCAGGAATAAACAACACTGCCGGTTGGACCGATCACATTCAGGGTGTTAAATTGTATGATAATGACGGATCTTCTTTTATATCTACAGAAAGCCCGGTTATTACCGATACATGTATTGATATCCCTGTTTCTACGGGGGATTTTAATATCCCGGACGGAACATCAAAATTGGTTTCGCTCTATGTTTATTTGAATACATCAAATATTGTAGATGGAGCTGTGCTGTGTTTCCACATTGATAGCAATGAGCATGGTTTTTCCAGTGACAGTTTGGGGTCTGGTTTTGCGGAAGCATTTTCATCTGCCAATATTGAAAGCAACAACATGACCGTAACCTGTATCCCAACCAACCTAAAAAAGACAACCAATATTAATAACCGTATTTATCCCAATCCTTTTGATGATAAATTGTTCATTGGGCACAACCTGAAGGGTGTTTACGATGTAACAATACTTAATGCTTTTGGAAGTGTGTTGTACCACAATACACAAGCTATTGATTGCGCTGGGGTGATCAACACCGGATTTCTCACACAAGGAGCTTACGTGCTGATCCTTACCAATGAAAATTCTGAAAAATGTATTTTCAGGGTCATAAAAAAGTAGTGCGGTTTTTTTATTGCCGGAAATGCTTGCAAACCTGTATTGACAAACAGGAAAGCATTATGATGCAAACATGGTATTCCCAACAGGATTGTCTGATTTTACACATTATGACATGATAAGGTATATCAGTATGATTTATATGGTAAAAATGGTTTAATATTGCTATAGAAAACAAAAAGCATTGCTCATTTTTTTTAATATAGTTTGATTATGTTTGACACCATTGCATCTACAGGAAAAAAACAGTTGTTTAAAGCCATATTTATGGTAATTCTATTTGGTATTTCTTCATTACAGATAAAAGCACAAACAGAAATCTGGTCTGAAAATTTTGATTCATACTCTGAAACATATCCCCTTGATGGAAGTTCTTATGCATGGGTAATTACGGGAACATCCGGCAATAATGATTGGGCATTTTATGAACCCTCACATAGCAGTATCACAAGCCAATGCCTTGAAATGTATTACAGTTCAGCTGATCTGGCCTATGATAATTCAACCGCTGCAGATGAAATAGTTTATTATGCTACTGAAATTGATGCCACAGGCTATGAGAGTTTAACCATGGATTTTGATTGGATGTCAGGGGGTGATGAAAATGATTGTTTTAAAGTTGTGTATTCTTTGGATGGTAGTAACTGGAATGATGTATCATCTGCTAAATACTATGGGCAAACAAGTAACTGGCAGACCGTCAGCGCCCTGGATTTGTCATCTTGTGATGATGATACATTTTACATTGGATTTAACTGGATCAATGATGCCAGCGGAGGCGATGGAACAGGCCCCTGTTTTGATGAAATATCCATATCCGGAAGTGTAATTGCCTGTTCTGGGACTCCTGCCCCCGGTAATACACAATCCACAGCAACAGAAGTATGCCCATCGGAAAATTTTACCTTGTCTTTACAAAACGATTATTCCGGCTATTCTGGTATTTCTTATCAGTGGCAATCCTCTTCTGATGGTTCCACCTGGAGTGATATGTCCGGTGAAACCTCTTCAACCTGTACCACTTCAATTACAGAGGATACATATTATCGTTGTAATGTGACTTGTTCAGGTGAGGGAACAGGTGAATCATCCTCATTACAAATTGAAATAACTATGGGTATTTCCTGTTATTGTGATATTACTGCCAGAGATAACGATTATTGTGATGGAATAACTCATGTCGAATTTGAAGACATCTCGAATTCATCTGATGGACAACCGGGTTATACGGATTTTACATCAAACTCCACGACTTTAATGCAGAATGAAACATATCAATTAACTGTACAGGTAAATACTGCAGGAGATTATTCTTACAATCAGCTTGCATGGATTGATTGGGATAAAGATGGTGAATTTGAAGCGTCTGAAAAATATGACCTGGGTTCAGCAACTGATGTTACTGATGGGGCGAGCAGTAATTCCCCGTTGGATATTGATGTTCCAGGGAGTGCAGTCACAGGGACAACTTATATAAGAATTGTGTCGTATTACGATAATGGATGGACACCAGATCCATGCCATGTTGAAACGGATTATGATTTTCAGGGGGAAGCTGAGGATTACACCATCAATATCATTGAGGCCACAGCTTGTTCAGCCACTCCTGATCCCGGAGATACGCAATCAACGGATACGGAAGTATGTTCTGGAACAGAATTTACACTTTCACTTGAAAATGCTTTTTCTTACAGTGGAATATCGTATCAGTGGCAATCTTCTTCTGATGGTTCCAACTGGAGTGATATGTCCGGGGAAACCTCTTCAACCTGCGCTACCTCAGTAACGGATGATACCTACTTTCGCTGTAAGGTTACATGCGATGGTTATGGTACTGGTACATCAGATTCATTGCTTATTAATGTTATTTCTTCTATATCCTGTTATTGTTCTGCAGAGATGACCGGTACTGAAGGCGGTATTTCAAATGTGAGTTTCAATACCATTGATAACGATTCGGATTACGATCAGGGATATTCCAATTACACAACCATTGCAACCAATGTACTCAGAGATTCCACTTATACAGCCAATGTTACCATTGGTGATGGGGATAGTTATCGTGTCAATGTGTTTATTGACTGGAATCAGGATGGTGATTTTGAAGACACCGGTGAAGAAACGCAGTTGGGTATAACCAGCGATGGGACAGTAAGCAGCGATATTACCGTTCCATCAGGAGCAGCATACGGCTTTACTTTCATGCGGGTTATTGCACACTCATCCGGTTATAGTGGTCCTTGTGAGGGTACTGGTTATTATGGTGAAGTGGAAGATTACAAAATCAGGGTGAAACAACTTACCGCTTGTGACGCTGACCCGGTTCCTGGAGCAACCACGGGAAGCGAAAATCCGGTTTGTGTGGGAAATGATTTTACTTTATCCCTTGAAAATGATTATTATTACAATACAGGAATCAGTTACCAGTGGCAGTCTTCCTCTGATGGTTCTACCTGGAGCAATATAAGCGGAGCCACCCATCATGAACACACAACAAACATCACTGAAGATGCTTATTATCATTGTATTGTTTCGTGTGATGCTGCCGAATCCGATACCTCAACATCCTTGTTGGTCGAAACAGAACTGAATGCTTCCTGCTACTGCGAGAGCTATGGTAGTACATCTGGTTATGGTACTAAGTACGTAGGCATTGAACAAATCGACAACGCAACCTCAAGTGGATATACTTATGTTGATTATACGGATCAAATGGCCACAGTTGAATTGGGTGAGAGTTATGATCTGTCCGTAAGGGTTAATACCTATGGATCTGCTACAGCAGATACCTATGCTTTCATTGACTGGAATCAGGACGGGGATTTTGCAGATGCAGGGGAATCGTATGATCTGGGAGATGCAACCGATGTATCAGATAGCCCTACAGATTTATCGCCTTTGTCTGTTACTATCCCCGGAGGTGCGGAAACCGGAATTACAATAATGCGGGTCATAACATCAATAGACGAGAATCCCACAGACCCCTGTGCAACCTCATTCAATGGTGAAACAGAAGACTACAGCATAAGGGTGGTTGATCCCGTTACCTGTTCCGGGACACCAACAGGGGGCACAGTAACCCCTGATTATCAATGTACATCATCAGACGGAACGGTTACTTTGACAGTACAGGATTACGATTACAACGATGGCATCACATTTCAATGGCAGGAAACCACAGACACAACCGGAACATGGTCAGATGTGACAGATGGGGCCGGGGCAACCACACCAGTTTATACTACAGGGCCTATTACAGAAACAACCTATTTCAGGCTCAAAACCACCTGTGGGTCCAAAGGGCCGTCTCATGCATTTTCTGATTTCGGAAAAGTGGATATAGCGTATTTAATAGGTACTGCATCCAGTCCGGTAACATCATGTTCAGGGGCGTTTTTTGATTCCGGCGGAAACAATAACGATTATGAAAACAACGAAAATTATGGTACAGGATATTACCTTACTATAGAACCATCTGTTTCTAATTCATCAATCAAAGTCTTTTTTGATGCTTTTTATACAGAAGAGGAATGCGACTTTTTGTATGTTTATAATGGAAATTCTACGGATGCAGAAGATATGACAGGTTCATATTCTGGGGAACTATATCCTTTTGAAGTGTTTTCAACAGACCCATCGGGGAAACTTACTTTTGTGTTTGATTCTGATGGAGCATCTCATGAATATGGCTGGGAGGCCAGGTGGGAATGTGTACCACCATGCAGTGGCACCCCTGATGGCGGCGTAGCTTCTATTTCCATGGAACAGGGATGCACAGGAATCAGTACCACCTTGTATGTGTTTTGCGAAGATTATGACCAGAATGGTGATATAGCAGCAGGGTATTCTTATCAATGGCAGGAATCGTCAGATGGATCAAACTGGTCAGATATTTCGGGTGAAACCAATCCGGATGTAACAGAGTATTCCGGTGCAACGACGGATGTGTATTTCAGGCTTGAGGTGACTTGTAACGAAAGCAGTGAGGTTGGTTACAGCAATGAGGTTCTCTACGATGCTGTGAGTTGCGATACGTATAATATTGACGATGCTTCAAGCGTGTCAACCTGTGCTGCTTCATTTTATGACACAGGTGGAGCATCTTCAAATTACAGCAATTCCGAAAATGAAACCATCACGTTTTGTTCTGATGGTTCAAATGGGGAGCATGTCAAAGTGGTGTTTTTTAATATTGCCATTGATGTGACGGATACATTGTATGTGTATGATGGAAACAGTACCTCATCTACATTGATATTTAAGTTTAATGGAGAATCCACAGTAACTAATATCGCGCCCGAGGTTATATCGTATGGTTCATGCCTGACTTTTGAATTTATTTCAAATGCCAGTGAAGATAGTGTGGGGTGGGAGGCCATTGTCATGTGTGCCGATGAAGAAAACCAGGTTGCTCATAATTTCTGTAACGGTGCTACACATATTTGCAATCTTAATGGTTATACCGGAACAACTTCTGGTTTTTATCAACCGAGTTTCCCAGGTGATTTTGAACAAGGTTCTGATTTGTTTGGCGGAACCATTGAAAACAATTCATGGTTAACATTTACCGCCGCCGAAACCACGGCGGAGTTTGATATTACGGTGAACAATTGTTCGGGAGGCTCCAATGCCATTCAGCTCGGTGTGTATTCCGGAATTGATTGCGATAATTTTTCATTGTTATCATCAGACTATTACACCAGTTCTTCTGCTACCCTCTGTAACAATACGACCACCACCATTACAGTCCCTGACCGGTATAGCAGCGCTCTCGACCTTGTGCCGGGCGATCATTATTACCTGATGGTTGATGGTAATGCCGGTTCAATATGTGATTATGCTATCGAAGGAAAATCAGGTGTGGAATATGCGAGTGTCAGCTCAACAAATGCCTGCCAAAAAGAATTTGTGACGGCTTCGGGGGGCGATTCCTATGCCTGGTCGGGACAGGATGATTTTTCCTCAACGGATTCTATTGTTCAGGTAATGAGCGTTGGAACTTATACCGTCATAATTTCAGGGGGTATCCCTGAATGCCCTGATGATGTTATTTATAATGTGAATGTTGAAAATTGTGATCCTCTACCGGTTGAGTTGATTGATTTTTCTGCCCGTTGCAGCGAAGACAATGCTATTATTTCGTGGACAACACAATCTGAGATTAACAACGATTATTTTATCCTCGAAAAATCCAAGAACTTACTAAATTTTAATCAAATTGCAGAAATACAGGGCAATGGTAACAGCAATTTGATAAGGTATTATTCTTTCTGCGATACAGTACTATATTCCGGAAATAATTATTACAGGGTGAAACAGGTTGATTATGATGGAACTGAGAACCATTCTCCAATCATTCAGGTGGATTGTATTCAGGAAATTTATGATGATGTCAACCTAGGTGTGTACCCCAATCCGTTTGACAATAAAATATTTATTAAAGCGTCAAAAAGCGTTGATTGCAGGGTGGAAATCAGGAATGTATATGGAGGTGGTGTGTACAACAATACGATCGTAATCAATGGACACAGTGAAATTAATACCTCAGAGTTATCCCCCGGATTCTATGTTCTGGTAATTACCATGCCCGATGAACAACAACATACGTTCAAACTCATCAGAAAATAAGGGTAATTGCCACGGCATTTACCCCGGCATCATCTCATAATGCAATCCGGCTCCCGGCCCCAATGGAATGTCCAGTAAAACCCAGGCAATAAGCAACAGTGACCATCCGATGAAAAAGAATATCGAATAGGGCAGCATAGCCGATGTAACTGTGCCGATACCGGATTTGGGTTCATATTTCTGAAAATAAGCAATGATCAGCGCAAAAAAGCTCATCATCGGGGATATCACATTGGTAACAGAATCTCCGATACGGTAAACTGCCTGCGATAGTTCGGGTGAATACCCTAATATCATGAAGATGGGAATAAATATGGGCGCCATGATGGCCCATTTTGCCGAGGCACTGCCCATTATCATGTTGATCATCCCTGCAAAAATGATGAACAATATCATGGTGGGGATAAGCCCCATGTTAGCCTTCATCAAGGTTTCCGCACCTTCAATGGCAAATACAATACCAATGTTGCTCCATTTAAAATACGCCACAAACTGGGCGGCAAAAAACACAAGCACCATGTAAAAAGATAAGGTTTTGAGGCTGTCAGACATGCTGACCATGACATCCCTGTCGTTTTTAAATTTACCCACGGCCACCCCATACGCAATTCCCATGGTACCGGCAACCAAAAACAAGAAAGCCACAATGCCTTCAATAAATGGAGAGTTCAGCAATCCACCGTTGGCACCGCGCAAAAAACCGTTTTGCGGTAGCAACCCAACCACAAAAATTACAATCCACAAGGCCATGGTAATCAGGCTCCAGCGCATTCCCTTTTTTTCATCCGGGGTGAGTTTTTCCATTTCATCAGCTTCTTCAGCCCCTTTGTATTTTCCAAAACGGGGTGCTACAAACCGTTCTGTGACCCAAGTGCCAAGAAACGCAATCAAAAAAGTAGAAGCAAACATCAGATAGTAATTGGCTGTGGGATTCACATTATAGGCAGGATCAATAATGCGGGCTCCTTCTGTACTTAGCCCGGCAAGCAACGGATCAATGGTGCCCAGAACCAGATTGGCAGAATATCCACCCGATACCCCGGCAAAGGCTGCTGACATTCCGACAATGGGATGCCGTTTCAGGGCATAGAATATTGACCCTGCCAGGGGAACAAGCAATACATACCCTATGCTGCTTGCCAGATTTGACATGATTCCTGCAAACACAATCACAAAGGTGATGATGCGTTTTGGTGATGACATAACAAGCATCCGGATCAGTGCGGACAGCAAACCTGACTTTTCAGCAATGCCAATACCAAGCATGGCTACCAAGACAATCCCCAACGGGGCAAAATCAGTAAAATTCACCACCATCTTGGTGATAATTTTGTCTAACCCGGATTTTGACAACAGGTTGATCACAGGAATCTCTTCTCCTGTAGCCGGGTGGGTGGCATGCCAGCCTAACAAACTTCCCACAAACGATAAAACCAGGGCAAACAACGCCAGCAGTGCAAATAAAGTGGCGGGATGGGGTAATGCATTTCCTACTTTTTCAACGCCGTTTAAAAAACGGTTCATCAAACCTAAACGCTTCTTCTTTTTTCCCATAATCAGTGGTTTGTCATTTCACAATGGCATAATCACTGAAATCTGCCCATACACATCAGAAGGAGCATCTTTCGGATCTATGCGTATTAAAATCGAACAGCAAAGATATAAACTTGTTTATTCTGACAAAAAAAAACCATATTATCCATGACAAAGCATAGGGTATTTTATGCACGATAAAAATAACTGCTGATCATGAACACAGCCGAAACAATAATGAAAGCGTATCCAACGCCGACCAGATCACTAAACACCCCAAGCAATACAGCCATCAATGCTGCTGACAATGATTTCACCTGGCTCAGGGATGATAATACAGATGCATGAATTTTGGACTGCGTTAACGATGCAATGTGTGATACGCCCATTGGCCTTCTCAGGTTTTCAATGATGATGATGAGCATAAATGGGATGATGGCAACAAGCGGGATGCCAATGATTTCACCTACCCCTGCTATTAATCCCATGGAAAACCCTAAAATGAGTGTAAGGTTCAGGGGAATATTCAGATCACTGTATTTATTGGCAAACCTCCCTGAATGCCTGGACGCCAAACTGCTGAATGTATAAATGAAAAAATACGTGATTCCGACGATGATGGAGATTTTATCCTGTTTTTCCATGCCGTACAACACCGGGATCAGAGGGGCTATGTTTTTTATGATGGCTTGCAGATATTCCCGGCTGGCTTTGTAAAATCCACTGAAAACAGAAACGTTAAGAACGGCTTTTATGTATTGGTATGACCGAAAGGTAAGCCATAAATCACGCCATACAAGCCTGAATTGTATTTTTAGATGTTTCCATCTGAGTGTTTTATGTTCCCCGTCAAGCCAGGAAGGATATGATAAAAGCAACAGAATATCAAGGACATAAGGGATGATGGTAAATAAAAATATGGAACGGTAATCCCCCTGGTAAAACACAATTGCTCCCGCAATCAATGCGGAAATTGCCGATCCCATCTGTGACCAGGAGCGTGTATGGCCGTAATAGTTTACTTTCTGAGACTGCCACCCATGTTTATCCAGGTAATGAAAAATCATGGCTTTATGAACACCGCTGCGGAATGAATCCCCAAGGGCATAAAAAACCATGGCCAGCACAAACAGGCCAAAGCCGTTTGAAAAGTAAAAAACAACAAAAGCTACAATATATACCGCAAACGACATAACCATGGTGCGCCGGCGTCCGGAAGCATCGGCAAATACACCTGAAGGAATTTCAAACACATTGATTAATATTTCACGCAGGCCAAACAAAATGCCTATTTGTGTGTAGCTTAAATCGTTAGCAAGGAAAAACAACAATAAAAAAGGTTCAAAAAACCGCATATTTTTAAGAAACCCGTACAAGCTAAACTTATAATATTGTATGTCTCTTTGCAATTTCATTTGTTAAATTTTAATTTTCAATGGTCAGTACCTGTTCCGATGACAAATCAGGATGGAATTCACGATGATTTTTAATCATCTTTCCTGCTTTGGCATGACAGGCTGTGTGTGTTTCACCAGCCGGCGGATCATATTCGTTGCATAACAAAAATATTAAGATAATAATTTAATAAGCAAGTAAATATGAAAATTATTATTATTTTTGAATCCAATAAAACATTTTTGTCATGTACAACGATAAATTTTATTGTGAAATTTTAAAAAATAAGCATTCGGTATTTTCTGAGCTAAGTGATGGCGATAAAGATATTTTGTTTAATCACCACACATGTCACCATGCAAGAAAGGGCGAACTTATATTTAAGGAAGGAGGACGACCTCACGCACTGATATGTTTGGTTGAAGGCAAAGTTAAAATATTTAAAGAAGGCGTTGGTGACAGAGAACAAATTGTGAGGCTGGCCAAGCCGGGCGGATTTATTGGATACAGGGCCCTGTTTGCAAAACAGAATTACCTGGCATCGGCTATTGCCATTGAAGATTCCATTGTCTGTTCTATTGATAAGCGTGACTTGTTTAATATCATGGAATCAAACCCAAAAATCAGCATGAAAATTTTGCAGATGATGGCAACCGAACTGGGATTGTCCAACACAAGAACGGTTAACCTGACACAAAAACACATCCGTGGCCGCCTGGCAGAATCATTGCTGTTTTTGATCGAAACATACGGATTTGAGGAAGATGAACAAACCATTAAAGCGTATTTATCAAGGGAAGACCTCGCAAATTTATCCAATATGACTACAAGCAATGCCATACGAACACTTAGCACGTTTGGGAGCGAAAAAGTCATCAGCCTTGACGGCCGGCGTATCAGGGTTCTGAATTTGTCAAAGTTGCAACGTATTTCCGAACTCGGTTGATCAGGATAATATTTGCTTTACTTTATCCGCAATTGATTTCCCATCAACCCGGCCTGCCAGTTTTTTGTTTGCAATGCCCATTACTTTTCCCATGTCCTGCATGCCTGAGGCATTTACCTCATCCACAATTTTTTTCACTTCAGCCTCAATTTCTTCCGGCGACATTTTTTCCGGCAGATAAGATTCGATGACCTCCGCTTCTTTCAATTCAATCTCAGCCAGATCGTCCCTGTTTTGTTTTTTGTACACTTCGGCGGAGTCTTTTCTTTGTTTCACCTGCTTTTGCAACATTTTTAATTCATCTGCCGGTTCAATTTTTTTCTTTTGTGTATCTGTTGCCATAAGCAAAAGGGCAGATTTTACAGCACGAAGAGCGGCCAGCCGGATTTTGTCTTTTTCCCGCATGGCTTCTTTCATGTCTTTCATAATTTTTTCCTGCAAACTCATTGTTTATTTCCTCCTTTTATGTTTGAATTGTCTTTGTATTTTTTTGAACGTTTATAAGCAGGATTTTGTTCCAGATCACTTAATTGATCATCGTCATGCATTTCATCCATATTTTTCAAATACGTATAATTTTCTGAATCGGAATCATAATCAGCCTCTTCGTTTTCAGGTTCAGGAAAGTTCAATTTAGCCTGTTTGGAAACATCAGGTTCGTGGCCGGGTGATACTGTTTTTACTTTTTCTTCTTCTTCAACATGGATGCGTTTTGTTTTCTTAGTTTCGTACAGGCCGCTTGCAATTTCAAAACCTGTAGCGATGATGGTAACGTTGATTTCATCTTCGAGGCTGTCATCCATACCGGTGCCCCAGATGATATTTGATGAGTCGCCCACTGCTTCTTCAATGTAAGAGGTAATTTCACTGATCTCATCCATTTTAATCTCATCTTTACCATAAGTCAGATTAAGCAGGATATCTTTTGCCCCTTTTATGTCATTGTCATTGAGTAGCGGAGAGGTCAACGCATCTTTAATGGCATTCATGGCACGTGCTTCGCCCTTTGCCCTGGATGATCCCATCAATGCCACTCCACTTTGTTTCATCACGGTTTTCACATCTTCAAAATCAACGTTGATATATCCATGCACTGTAATTACTTCAGCGATGCCTTTGGCAGCTGTTAACAAAACATTATCAGCCCTATTAAAAGCGGCGGAAAAATTCTCTTTCCCGTATATTTTTTTCAGGTGTTCATTGTTTATGATCAGCAGGCTATCAACTATCGGGCGTAAAGCTTCTACACCTTCCACGGCGGATTTGAGCCGCTGCGGGCCTTCAAATTTAAATGGTATCGTTACAATGGCAACCGTAAGAATGCCTCTTTCGCTGGCAGCTTTGGCAATAACCGGAGCCGCTCCTGTACCTGTACCACCACCCATTCCTGCAGTAATGAATATCATTTTTGTATTTTTATCCAGCAGGGCTTCAATGTCTTTGAGACTTTCCACTGCAGCTTCTCTCCCCTGTTCAGGTTTATTCCCGGCACCCAAACCTTCTGTCAGCGTTTTTCCCATTTGTACTTTTATGGGCACAGGGCTGTCTTTAAGTGCCTGAAGATCTGTATTGCATACCACAAAATCAACGTCACGTATGCCTTCCCTGAACATTTGATTGACAGCATTGCTGCCACCGCCACCCACACCAATTACTTTTATGATGGAGTTGCTTTCAATATCAAAATCAAATTTAAAATCAGTCATGGGTTTTAGTTTTATTCGTTTTCAAAATCTTCATCATCATCATCCAACATCGTTTTTATTCTGGATGTAAATTTTTTAATTATGCTGACTCCGGATTTAGCAGATTTTTTATTTTCTTCTTCATCAATTTCCTCCTCCTCATCCACAGGTTCTTTGATATCGTAATGCAAGATATTTTCATCCCATTCCGGCGGCACATCATTTAACAACATATCATATTTCATCATCAGTCCTACGCTGGTTGCAAACATCGGCTGATTAACCGCTTTTGCATGCTCTCCGCTGATGTGTTCACGGGGATACCCAATGATAACATCGTATCCGGTAATGGCAGTTACCAACTGGGGCAGGTTTTTCAGCAGCGCTCCCCCACCGGTCAATACAATTCCGGCATTAAGTTTATCAGCATATCCGGATTCCTCAATTTGGAATTTAATGGCATAAACAATCTCTTTCATGCGTTCCTGGATCACATATACCAAATCTTTCAACAGGATTTTCCTTTCTTCTCGTCCTTTCAGCCCCGGCACCTGGATCATAATGTCCTTTTGTGTTTTTGTCTGTAAAGCAGCGCCATATTCAATTTTCAGGTTTTCAGCCTGGGATAGAAGCACCGAAAAACTCTGTTTGATGTCTGCTGTCACGGAATTGCCTCCAAAGGGGATGACAGCTGTATGTTGTAAAACTTCGTTATAAAAAACAGCCATATCCGTTGTCCCGCCACCAATATCAACCATAGCAACGCCCATTTCCTTTTCACGTTTGGATAAAACAGCATCAGCGGAAGCCAATGGCTCTAGCATCAGCCTTTTTACATCAAACCCTGCCCTGTTCACACAATTTTTGATGTTTTCCATGGAATTTGTTTTGCCAACAATGACATGAAAAACAACTTCCATTTCACGGGCAAACCATCCCTTTGGATCTGTAATGCTACTTTTGCCGTCAAGATTATAAGACTGCGGGATAACATGTAAAATATTCTCCCCAGCACCAACCTGTGATTTATACATTTTCTGTATCATACGAACCAGATCATCATTACTGACCACACCATCCTCTGACAATACTTCTGACTTCAGGCTGTTTTTCATTGACTTTACATGTTGTCCGGCAATGCCAATCACAACTTCATTAACATCCCTGCCAGTGCATTCTTTCAGTTCATTTACAGCTTCATTAATAGCAGATACGGTTTCTTCAATGTTCATCACCAGGCCGCGCCTGACTCCATAAGACGGTCGTTTTCCCATACCGAGTATTTCAAAGCGTCCTTCATCGTTTTTTTGCCCGGTGAGTGCTACGATTTTGGTTGTTCCGATATCGATAACACTCAACAGTGGATTTGTATCATTATATTGCATCATAACTCATTATTTTTTTGAACATACAACCTGATTACTGTATTTTAAATTTATCGTTTTATATTTATTCCATCCAAATTCTGAAAAAGCTTTCTTGTATAGTGCTTCGAGTTTTTTCATTTTATAGGCATAATCATCCAGACTTCCAAGGACAATTATATGTATTCCTACCCTGCTTACCAGTTCAAATTCATGTTCTTTATTAATGAAAATCTGGACTATCAGGTTTCTCCACATAGCATCATGATATAAAAAACCGGCAAATTCGATCAATTTATTCATTGTAAAAGGATATCCGGGTAGCTTCAATGTATCGTTGCCATTTTTAAAAGCCATTACTAAGGTATCAGGCAAATGACCACTTAGGACAGGCACATCAGCAGTATAATTACATCCTGTATTCATCAGGGAATTTTGGTCATCAACATAATAGTGCATATTAGATACGGTAATAACACGCATAACAGGATTACGTTGCTTAACTTCAATGAACAGGCTTCCATCCAACTGCAAAAAGGCTTCTGAATTTTGTATGGCAGGATGCATTTCTACGGCATCTTCAATTTGATTCACACTGATATCCCGTGTTTTATATCCCAAGGGATACATTGAATCCTGAGTCAGTATATTAAAAATATCACTGGTATCAACGAAAGCATGCTTTTTATCAATGATGTAACTTAAATTTTTACAGTGTAAAGTCTGGTGCTCATTTTTCACAAACCCCAGAATAACAACAAGGTATCCAATGAGTAAAACCCATTTCAGAATACTCAATATGTCTTTCCATTTATTCACTTAATACCATTTTTAAAGGTTCTGTCAATCTGTCAATATCACCGGCTCCCATTGTAATAAGCACTTCAGGGCTGCTGCTTTTAATGTAGGCAGGCAAATCCTCTTTTGTAATAAGCCTGGCATATGGGTGGTGCATTTTCTGCAGAATCAGATTAGAATTGACGCCGGGAATTGGCAACTCCCTTGCCGGATAAACAGGGAGAATAAGGCATTTATCCAGCATTTCAAGGCTTGATGCAAAACCATTTGCAAAATCCCGGGTCCGTGAATACAGATGGGGTTGAAATACACCGGTTATTTTTTTTCCAGGGAACAATGATTTCACCGCATCCAAAGTGCGTTTAATTTCTTCAGGATGATGAGCATAATCATCAATATATACCACATTCCGGGTGTTAAGAACAATTTCAAAACGTCTTTTGATGCCTTTAAAACAAGATACCGCTTCGCGCAACTTGTCCTCGTTTACCCTATAAAGAGTAGCCATAGCCATTGCTGCAACCATATTTTCGAGGTTAAGCTTTCCAGGCACACCCATTTCCAGGTTATCTATACAGCCTTCAGGCGTATGCAAATCAAACCGGTAACACAATCCATTCTGTCGCAAGCGTGAGACATAAAAATCGGCTTTTTCACAAAACAGATCATAGGTATGACATGAGGTTGCATTGGTGTTTCTTGCCGTATCGTATCTGATTAACAAGTGTTGTGGTGTTTTGGAAATAAATTCGTTAAAGGCTGCGGTTAATCTGTTTTTGTCAGTGTAAATGTCCAGGTGATCAGCATCCACCATGGTTACAATTGCCGATTTTTGATGAAGTTGCAGGAAAGACCTGTCAAATTCATCGGCCTCAACCACCATCAAATTACTTTTATTTCCGTCAATGTAATTGGAACTATAATTGAGGCTGATTCCTCCCAAAAAAGCATGGGCTTTTTTCTCACTGTATTGCAGCAAATGAGCCAGCATGGTGGAAATTGTTGTTTTCCCATGCGTTCCGGCCACAGCAATGGTGTCATAAAACCGGCTTAATTCGCCGAGTACCTGCGCTCGTTTCATCAGCTTGTGGCCGGACGTCATAAAATACCGTTTTTCATGATTGGTATCCGGAATGGCCGGGGTGTAAATGATCAGGCTGTTTTTATCCTGTTTGATTCTATCCGGAATCATTTCGACACCATCGTCGTAATGTACCACAGCGCCCTCCGCTTCAAGTTGGGATGTTAAGTGTGAATAAGTACGGTCATAACCGGCTACCCATGATCCTTTTTGCAGGAAATAGCGTGCCAGGGCACTCATTCCAATACCGCCAATGCCAATAAAAAATACATTTTTTATGCCGTGTTTAGTGTTTATCATGGTATCAGTTTCAATACTTCGTTAGCAATTTGATTGGCAGCCTCTGGTTTGGCAAATTTTTTAATGTTTTTTGCGTACCTATTTTTTCTGTTTTCATCATTCACGAGTTCTATGGTCACATCTGCCAGCTTTTCGATGGCTTCATTATCTTCTACCATACCAGCCGCATCTTTTTCCGCCAGGGCAAGGGCATTTTTGCGCTGATGGTCTTCTGCCACATTGGGAGACGGCACCAACACAGACGGTTTTTGCACCAGGCATAATTCCGAGATGGTACCCGCTCCGGCACGTGAAATCACAACATCAGCCACAGAAAAAGCAAAGTCCATTTTATAAATAAATTCAAAAGCTTTCACATGTTTGTCTTCGGGAGCAATGGCTTCTTCAGCTATCTTTTTACCATATTTGCCAAATTGCCACAACACTTGTATGCCTGCATATTGAAATTTTTTGTGGCTTTTAGCCATGGCAAGGTTGATGGTTTTTGCACCTAAACTGCCCCCGACAACAAGCAAAACCGGTTTTTCAGGGTCGAGTCCAAAATATTCGAAGGCCTCAGGCGCTTTGGGTTTTATTCTTGTGATGTCCTGGCGTACCGGATTTCCTGTGAAAACAATTTTTTCATTAGGAAACCATTTTTCAAGGCCTTCGTAAGCCACGCATATGGTTTGTACAGACTTTGCCAGTAATTTATTGGTGATGCCAGGGAAAGAATTTTGTTCCTGTATCAGGCAGGGAATTCCTTTACGTGATGCTTTACGTAAGAGCGGTCCGCTGGCGTATCCACCCACACCTACAACCACATCGGGCGAAAAATTGCGTATGATTTTACCGGCTTTATTCAGGCTCTGAACCAATTTCCATACAAAACTGAACATCTTTAGTGATAATTTCCTTTGCATCCCCTTCACAGGTAATCCAATGATTGTGTATCCGGCTTCAGGTACTTTTTCCATTTCCATGCGTCCGGATGCCCCCACAAAAAGAATGTCAGTTTCGGGATGCTTTTCTTTTATGGCATTGGCAATGCTAATGGCCGGGTAAATATGTCCACCCGTACCTCCACCGCTTATGATAATTTTATGCTTCATCGTTTTCCCGGTTTAATTCGTTATCGGTTTGAGCATTCAGTTCATGTTTTATTTCTTCTTCCTGAATGCTCCGGCTTACGGATAAAATGAGACCAAAAGCAATTCCAATAAAAACCATAGATGTCCCGCCCATGCTTACAAACGGAAGTGTTTGTCCAGTAACAGGAAGTAAATTCACAGCCACAAGCATATTAACAAAAGCCTGAAAAACCAACAAGACACTTAATCCGGATACCATCAATGCAGAAAAACTGCCTTTGCATTTCCTGACAATTTTAACAGAACGATTGAAGAATATAAGATACAGCAATGGGATTAAAATGCCACCAAGTATTATTCCGTATTCTTCAACAATGATGGCAAAAATAAAATCAGAATATGGGTGTGGCAAAATATTCCGCTGGACAGACTTCCCGGGGCCATTGGGAATAATGCCTCCTGAAGCAATAGCCACACGGGCATGATCTGCCTGAAAATTGCTTTCATTATCCCCTGATACGAAATTTTCAATTCTGGCTTTCCATGTTTCAACACGGCCGCTGTTTGGCATCAGCATAGCAATGGCAACAAACAGGCATACTCCGCCAATAGCGATGCCTGCGAGACCAAAAATATACTTCCATTGAATCCTTGCAACAAGCATCATAATCATAGAAGTGATAAAAATAATCATTGCCGTGGAAAAATCTGCAGGAAAAACCAAAGCAGAAACGATGAGGATAGGGAACATGATGATTTTGAAGGCGGATTTAAAGTCTGTAATCTCATTCTTTCGCTTTGACAAGCGCCTGGCAAGGAAAACAATCAACACAATTTTGGCAAAATCCGAGGTTTGAAAAGACAGGCCGCCCGGAAGTTTAAGCCATCTGCTGGCTTCATTCAGATTAACCCCAATCAACAAGGTAAGAAGTAACAATATGATTGAAACATAAAAAAAGAATTTTGATAATTTACTAAAATACACATAAGGGATATTGTGAACCAAAATGATCACAAAAAAGGCAAAGCACATCTGCAACACATGCCTGACAAGATAATAGGTTGTATTTCCTTCCTGGAATTTGTAGGCCAGCATTCCCGATGCGCTATATACCGTGAGAACAGAAAAAATAGCCAGCACAAGCAAAATAATCCAGATTACCCTGTCACCTTTAAAATATGTACTCAGTGGTTTCATACATCAATTCATTTATAATGCCCTTACTGCAGCTTTAAACTGATTTCCACGATCTTCATAGTTTTCAAACAAGTCAAAACTGGCACATGCAGGGCTCAACAACACGACATCCCCGTCCTTAGCCAAATAATAAGCAGCAGTTACAGCATCAGTCATGGCTTTTGTGTCAACAATTTTTTCCACAAGATCACCAAACACATCATGGATTTTCTGATTGTCTTCACCCAGGCAGACAATGGCTTTAACCTTTTCGCTCACAAGCATTTCCATTTGCCTGTAATCGTTGCCTTTGTCAATCCCGCCGACAATCCATACCACTTTTTTTGTCATACTTTCAAGTGCATACCATGCAGAGTTTACATTGGTGGCCTTTGAATCGTTAATAAATTCAATTCCATGCACTTTGATAACTGGCTCAAGGCGGTGTTCTACATTTTTAAAATCCATCAGACTTGCTCTGATGCTTTCTTTTTTAATGTTCAAAACTTTGGCAATGGCACCGGCAGCCATTGAATTATAAGTATTATGACTGCCTGGTAAAGAAACGTTTTGTACTGACATATCAAAGGGAGTTTTAATGTTAAAATGAATGAGGCTATTTTCAAGATAAACAGAAGGTTTATCGAGTTTTTTTCTGATACTGAAAGGGATTTTCCGGGCTTTAATGCTTCGTAACCCTAATTCTTTTTCTATAACAGGGTCATCTGCCGAATAAATGAACACATCGTTTTCATCCTGATTTTGGAGTATCCTGAATTTTGAATTGATGTACTTATTGAAATCAAAATTGTAACGGTCTAGATGATCAGGCGTTATGTTTAATAATACAGCAATGTGGGCTTTAAACTCATACATGTTATCAAGCTGAAAACTGCTTAATTCTATCACATAATAATCGTGTTCTTTTGTGGCTACCTGATACGCGAAGCTGTTGCCAACATTTCCTGCAAGTGCCACATCAAGGCCCGCATGCTTTAATATGTGATAAACCCAGAGGGTGGTAGTGGTTTTGCCATTGCTTCCCGTAATGCAAATCATTTTTCCATCTGTGTAGCGGGCGGCAAATTCAATTTCTGAAACAACAGGAATACTTTTATCCATTGCCTTTTTAATGATGGGAACAGCGGGCGAGACACCAGGGCTTTTAATGATTTCATCTGCGTTTAATACTTCTTGTTCCGAATGCCCGTTTTCTTCAAACCGAATGTTTTGTTTTTCAAATTTTGATTTGAATTTTATATCAATGGCATTGTTGTCAGAAACAAGCACATCATAGCCTTTGGTTTTAGCAAGCACTGCTGCCCCAAATCCGCTTTCACCACCTCCTATGACAACAATTTTTTTCACTATTATCTGATCTTAAGTGTTACAATGGTAAATACTGCCAGAATGATCCCCACTATCCAAAACCTGGTAACAATCTTGGGTTCAGGAAAGCCCTTTTTTTGATAATGATGATGGAGCGGGGCCATTAAATATATTCTGCGGCCCTGTCCAAATCTTTTTTTTGTATATTTAAACCAACTTACCTGCAATAACACACTGACACTTTCCATCAAAAAGATACCGCAAAGCACAGGTATCAACAATTCTTTTCTGATGATAATGGCAAAGACAGCAATGATACCTCCGATGGTTAAACTACCGGTATCACCCATAAATACCTGAGCAGGATATGAGTTATACCACAAAAAACCAATGGTCGCTCCGATAAAAGCACTCATAAAGATTACCAGTTCCCCGGTATGCGGGATATACATGATGTTAAGGTAATCTGCTGCAATAAAGTTTCCTGATACATACGCCAGCACGCCAAGGGTGGCGCCAATAATGGCAGAATTCCCGGTGGCCAGGCCATCAAGCCCGTCTGTAAGATTGGCTCCATTGGATACCGCTGTAACAATAAGAATGACAATGATCACAAAAACAATCCAAACCCATCCCCCGGCGGAATCATCAAACCACAATAATGACTTGTAATCAAATTCATTGTTTTTGGTAAACGGAATTGTTGTAATGGTAGATTTATGATCGATGTATTCAACTGTTTTTCCACCATTAATTTCTGACCCCTGTCCATTAATGCTGGTCATCATTTCGGCATTAACATCCTCAGCCCTGTCTCTTACTACAACAGAATCAGAAAAATAGAGTGTGCCACCAACAATGATTCCCAAAACAATTTGCCCAAGGATTTTAAATTTTCCGGCAAGTCCGGCTTTATTCTTTTTGAATATTTTGATATAATCATCAACAAACCCTATAAACCCAAGCCACAATGTGGTAACAATCATCAGAATAATATACACATTATTAAGGCGGGCAAACAACAATGTTGGCAATATGATTGACAGAATAATTATCAATCCACCCATGGAAGGGGTTCCTTTTTTTTGCAACTGACCTTCGAGGCCCAAATCTCTGATGTTTTCCCCAATTTGTGATTTCTGTAATAAATTGATAATGTACTTGCCAAAGATCATAGAAACAATAAGCGAAGTAATCACAGCAAGACCGGACCTGAAAGAAATATATTCAAACATGCCGGCACCCGGCACATTCAACTCATCAAGATATTTAAATAAATAATAAAGCATATTTACATGTTTATCAGTTCATAAATCACTTCTTTGTCATCAAAATGGTGTTTAATACCATTGATTTCCTGAGAGGTTTCATGGCCTTTTCCTGCAACAAGGATTAAATCTCCTTTGCCGGCGAGATTCCATGCCAATTTAATCGCTTCTTTTCGATCAGGAATTTTCATGGTATGAATCAGTTTTTCCTGTGGTACACCAGATTTCACATCATCAATAATGTGTTCAGGTTTTTCACTGCGTGGATTATCCGAAGTAATAATAAGCTTATTACAATACAACGCTGCAATTCTTCCCATCTCCGGCCGTTTTTTATGATCCCTGTCTCCCCCTGCACCAAACACACAAATCAACTGACTTCCTTCCATTTTAAAATCAAATAGAGTGGTCAATACATTTTCCAGAGCATCGGGAGTATGAGCATAATCAACTACAGCAGTTTTCCCGTCCCCGGAGCGAATGGTTTCAAGCCGTCCTTCCACAGGTAATAATTCTGACAACGCTTTGTATGTATCTTCTTCAGGTAAATCCAGCAGATTGGCCACGCCGAAAACAGCCAGCATGTTACAGGCATTGTATTCTCCTATTACCGGGGTCCAGATTTCTTTGTCATTGATAAAAAGCTGCATCCCGTCAAAATGCTTTTCTCCGATACTGAGCCTGAAATCAGCCATAGACTTAAGCGCAAAGGTTTTCTTCTTTGCCTTGCTGTTTTGAACCATCACAGAAGCGTGTTTATCATCGATGTTGATAAGAGCAAATGCATGTTTATCCAGTGTGTCGAAAAAACTTTTCTTGGTCCTTAAATAATTGTTGAATGTTTTATGGTAATCCAGATGATCATGTGTAATGTTGGTGAATACGGCTACATCAAAATCCAACCCATCAATTCTTTTTTGTTGTATGGCATGAGAGCTGACTTCCATAAAACAGAATTCACAGCCTTTATTTACCATATCTGCCATCAGCCTGTTAATCTGGACAGGGTCAGGGGTTGTATGTGTTGCCTGTCTTTCAGTTGTGTGGATATAATTCCTGATGGTGGATAAAAGTCCGGCTTTATAACCCATTTTTTCCATCAATTGATACAACATACTGGCTGTTGTGGTTTTTCCATTTGTACCTGTAATACCAACCAGTTTTAGCTTACATGAGGGGTTTCCAAAAAATTCAGAGGCAAGCACTGCCAAAGCCGATGCAGAATCCTCTACCCGCAAATAATGAATACCATCAACAGGGTCAGCAGGCATTGATTCACAGACTATCAACCTGGCTCCATTGTCTATTGCCTGAGGTATAAACTTATGTCCGTCCACCTTTGTTCCCGGAATAGCTACAAACACAGCATCTCCGCAGATTATACGGCTATCGAAACAAATATAATCAAACTGATTGCAAGTGCCTTCACGATGCTCCTGCACATCAATTACCTGTTCAATATGTTTAATATCCAGTTTCTTCATGATGACAATTCGATTTCAATGTACTGTCCGTCATTATATTTTTCATGAGCAAGCGGGTTTTGTCTGACAACTTGTCCACGTCCTTTGACCCTGACATTAAGCCCATGTTCTTCCAACACTTTTATGGCATCGCTCATCCCCATGCCAACCACATTAGGTACCACATTTTTCTGACTGTAATCCCTGATGTAATACAAAATCTTACCCTCTTTTTCTACCGGATATACCCACTGACAATCCCGCATATTTCTTTTATCCCGTGGTATATTCAATGCATCAAGAGAATTATCCAGTTTTTTTCTGTCGGAAATTTTAACAGCAGGCAAGAAAGCCTGAGTGTTTTCCAACCTTGGCTTAGGATGTAAATCAGGGTCAATGGCATAAATCCTGTCAGCTATTTCCCTGAATACAGGGCCAGCAACAATATTACCGTAATAACCGTATCTTTTGGGATCATTGACAACCACAATACAAGAATATTTGGGATCATCAGCTGGAAAATACCCGGCAAAAGAAGCCTGATAAAATTGATTTTCATTGGTTAAGCCGTAATTAACCTGTGCAGTTCCGGTTTTTCCGGCTATTCTATAATTGACATTGTTCAGGTTTTCGGCAGTTCCTTCTTTAACCACCCTTTTCAGCATTTCCTTCACTTCTTTTATTGTTGTTTGTGAACAAATAGAATGGTTTAAAACTTCTACAGTCATTTTCTTCACCTCCTGACCTCTGTAACTAAGGGCTTTTACAAAACGTGGTTTCATCTTTTTGCCATTGTTGGCAATGGCATTATAAAATGCCAGAATTTGAAGTGGGGTGAGCGCTACCTCGTATCCGATAGACATTTGCGGCAATGACAACCCCGACCATTTATCCTCGCCCGGATAACGAATCAGAGGTTTTGCTTCACCACGAATACACACATCCAAAGGCTCATTTAAACCCATTTTATAAAGGCGGTCAACAAATCGTTCAGGCCTTGAATTGTAATGTTTGAAAATCACTTTGGATATGCCGACGTTGGAGGATTTTATCAGCGCTTCAGCAAACGAAATGGTGCCAAAACCACCTTCATGCGTATCTTCCATACGGTGATCGTAATAATAAAAAACACCATTCTCCGTATTGATGCTGTCATCCGGTTGGATAACTTTATCTTCAAGAGCCACAATTACCGATGCAAGTTTAAATGTTGATCCCGGGTCAGTAGCTTCACCAACAGCATAATTAAAGGCTTCGATATAATTATCATGTTTGTTTTTCTTCAGATTGGCAATGGCAAGTACATCCCCCGTTTCCACCTCCATGACCACTGCCGTACCATGGTCTGCATCATGAAACCTTAATCTTCTTTCCAGGGCTGTTTCTGCCACGTCCTGAATTCTGACATCAAGGGTAGTAATCAAATCAAGGCCATCCTGGGGTTCTATTTCATTTCCGTCGTTGACAGGCATCCATAAGTTTCCGGCCACTTTTTGTTTAACAGCAAAACCCTTAATCCCTCTCAGCTCTTTATCAAAAGCACCTTCAAGTCCAACCCCTTCTTTGCGTCCGTTTTTCCGCATGGTTCCAATGGTCCTGCGCGCCAAAATACCATAAGGATGTTCCCGCTCACTGCGTTGAAAATACACAAAACCGCCTTTATATCTGCCACGCCTGAATATAGGGCAGTTTTTCAGTTTTTTTAGTTGATCATATGTTACATTATAACTCAACCTTACGTAACGGTCGCCCCTGTCTCTTGCCCTGCACAAGATATGATCGAAATAATCAACTGAATGTCCTAAAATCTCAGACAAACAAATGGTAAGAGAATCAATGTTTTCAGAAAAAAGCTCATTATTAATGGCATCACAATTTGGATCCCATCCCACCTCATAATATGGAACGGATGTTGCCAGCACGCGGCCATCTCTACTCAGAATATCTCCTCTGAACGGCTCTATCACACTTTCATGTATTACCTGCCTGCTCAATGCTTCAATTTCTTTATCATCAGTAAATATCTGCAAGGCAACCAATTTACCAACTACAAGCAATCCAAGCAGAAGCATGAAACCATAAATGAGTTTCACAGTAAAAACAATATGTTTCCTTTCTGTTTTCATTAATCAATATCATATGTGATTTTAACCGGAGGTTCTTCAGCATAACTGAGATCAGAACCATGCTGTTTTAACATTTTCAAAACCTCCTGTTGCCTCGATTTACGCATCAGTTCAGACTGAACCGTTATCTTTTCGCTTCGTAATTCACGGATTTCTTTTCTTGTTTCCTCTGTCAACACAAAAACTTTTTCAGCATGATACCTGTTTGATATATATATCAGTGCCAGCAATGCCAGGAAAATGATGAAAGGCAGTTGTCTGATTACATAGTCTCTGGTAAACACACTACCATCCAGCACACCACGAAAGCTTTTCCGAAAGTTATTCTCCCGTTCTTTGCTCCTGCTATGCGTTTTCTTTTTACTCATGACATTTTATTTCTGCAATCCTCATCTTTACACTTCTGGCACGTGGATTTTCCAGGATTTCAGATTCATCTGCCTGCAATGGTTTTTTTGTTATTGCCTTTACAGGGTTAATGACATTACCATAAAAGTCTTTATGAATCTTCCCCTCCGGATGTCCGGCACGGATAAAATTTTTCACAAGCCTGTCTTCCAGGGAATGATAGGACAAGACCACCATTCTGCCTCCGGGCTTCAATATATCAGGCACGAGAACCAAAAAATCTGTTAATGCCTGCATTTCCTGGTTTACTTCAATCCTCAAAGCCTGAAAAACCCGTGCTAAAAATTTGTTTTCAGTATGTTGGCTAAACAAGGGACTAAGCAATTCTTTCAAATCCATGGTGGTATTGATCTTTTTTGATTTTCTGGCTTCGATTATTCTTCCGGCAATTCCACGTGCATTTTTCAATTCACCATAAGCTCTGAAGATGTTAATCAGATCCTTCTCAGCGTATTCATTAAGCACATCTTTTGCTGATACCGGTGCATCTGAATTCATTCGCATATCAAGTTCAGCATCAAATCGAAAACTAAAGCCACGGCCTTTCTGGTCAATTTGCCATGAAGAAACACCCAGATCAGCAATGATCCCATCGAAAAAGTCTATATGGTGATACCTCATAAAATTTTTTATGTACCGGAAATTAGCATGTACCGGAATAATATTTTTGTTATCAGATAAATTTTTCAATGCTTCTGCATCCTGATCAAAAACCATGAGTTTTCCTTTGTCAAGTTGCGATAATATACGGTCGCTATGTCCTCCTCCACCAAATGTAAGATCAGCATACATCCCATTAGGCTTGACATTCAAAGCATCCACCGCTTCGCTTAATAATACAGGAACATGATAACTCATTTTTCAATTACCGGATTATCAGTTTGACCTAAAATCTTCTCAGCCAACAAACCAAAATCATCATCAGTGCCCATGTTTTCCCACGCTTCATAGGGCCATATCTCAATTTTTGTATCCAGACCCGCAAACACGAGATCCTTTTTCGCATTGGTTTTGATGATAAGTCGTTTCGGGATCAACAACCGGTTATTTGCATCCGGATAAAGCTCAGCCGTACCACTGTAAAACTGCCGTATAAACCGGCTGTGTTCCCTGTTATATGGATTTAATTTCTGCTGAAGGATTTTATTTTGCCTCTCCCACTCATGCATTGGATACAACACAAGACAAGGCTCAAAGATGTCTTCTTTGATAACAAAACCTTCCTGCTCACGGCCACCAAGCTGCCGTTTAAGGGCTGATGGGAATAACACGCGCCCTGCACTATCCAGTTTTACTATGTGCTCACCAATAAACATGTGACTAATAAATTCAGTTTCCGATATTTAGAATGTAAAAATAATAACAAATTCCCAATTTTTACCATAATATTCCATTTTTTCCCATTTTGTTGATAACTTTTTTCAAAATCATATTGTATTGGGTGTTACCAATGGATAAAATAATTTCGTGATTAACAGAAATAAAGCTGTATATATGGGGTATATAAGAAGATTTTATTAATTTTGAGATTGAAAGAATTATGATAGAAGAAACGGCAGAAAAATGGAAAAGGACAACAGCGAAAATGACATTTTACAGATTGATCTTGACCAAATTGTCAGGAACAAATCAGGGAAACGGAAGGTTCCGAAGTTTGTGGTCAATGTTTTAAAACGCATTGTTCACCAGGATGAGATAAATGGATTTTTACGCCGTCATCATGGTAAAAAGGGACTTGAATGGTCTAAGGCATTTCTTGATGAATTTGACATAAAAGTAGAAACAACAGGAGAGGAAAAAATTCCGGATGAGGGACGGTTTATTTTTGCTGCCAATCACCCTTTGGGAGGGACAGAGAGTCATGTTTTCATGGTGGTTGTAGGCCGGCATTTCGACAACATAAAAGTCCCGGTGAATGATTTGTTGATGTATCTCAAGCCCATGGAGTCAATATTCATTCCATTGAATAAATTCGGGGGGCAAAACAAAGAAAACATCAAATTACTAAACGATACGTTTGCGTCAGACGCACAGATTTTAATGTTCCCTTCAGGCTTGGCTTCGCGGAGAATCAAAGGAGAAATAAAGGACCCCGAATGGAAAAAAACCTTCATCACCAAAGCGATTCAATACAAACGAGATGTTATCCCTGTGTATATTGAAGGCAGAAATTCAAATTTCTTTTATAATCTTGCCAAACTGCGAAAATTTTTGCGGATAAAGTTTAATATTGAAATGATGTTTTTACCCAATGAACTATTTAAACAAAGGGGAATGACCATACGTTTACATTTTGGAGAACCGATTTCGTACAAGTTTTTTGATGATTCAAAATCACCACTGGCCTGGGCAAAATTTGTAAAAGGTAAAGTATATGCAATGAAAGTCTGATTTTAAAAAAAAATGGTTAATTTTGTTAAATTGTTAAAAATGATTACGCAGAATTCATGGAAAAAATAATACCACCGGTTGAGAGAAACCTACTGGAAAAAGAACTCACACAAGATAAGTTTCTCAGGAAATCAAATTTTGGTTATTCTGAAATTTACATTTTTACCCATAAAAACAGCCCAATGCTGCTTAAGGAAATCGGGAGATTGCGTGAATTAACTTTCAGGGAAGCCGGTGGTGGTACAGGAAAATCTCTTGACATTGACAGTTTTGATGTATCTGATACTCCTTATCAACAGCTTGTCGTTTGGGACCCCGATGACAGGGAAATTGTAGGGGCTTACCGTTTTATCTGCGGAAAAGATGTACTGGACGATATTGACGGAAAAATGGCCACAAAACGCTTGTTCCGGTTTTCTGAAAAATTTATTAATAAATATCTTCCATATACCATTGAACTAGGAAGGTCAATAGTTCAACCAAAATACCAATTTGCCAACAATCGAAAAAAAGGGCTGTATGCATTGGATAATTTATGGGATGGTCTTGGTGCTTTGGTGGTAAAATACCCGGAAATGAAATATTTTTTCGGAAAAGTAACAATGTATAAACATTTTGATCAACAGGCACGTAATCTGATTTTGACTTTTATAAGTATTTATTTCCCCAATAAAGACCAGTTAGTTGAAGCAATAGAACCAATTGACTTTGATCCTTCAAAGTACAAGCATTTTTTTCATGGGAATAATTATAAAAAAGATTATGCTATTTTAAGCAAGAAGGTCCGTTCATTGGGCGAAAACATCCCCCCACTGTTCAATGCATATATGAATTTATCTCCCAGCATGCAAACATTCGGCACAGTAGAAAACCGGCACTTTGGAGGTGTTGAAGAAACCGGTATCCTTATAAATATCCAGGATATTTATGAAAGTAAACGTAAAAGACATCTGTAAAATAATGCGCTTTCTGTTCATTAATTATTGTGGTTATCTGGTACATCCAATAATAAATCAACCAAACATTAAGTTTATATTATAAAGTCTGACATGCTTTTATTGATTATTGAGTCCAATCTAAAAATCAACTAAATGATAAATACCACAAAGGCACTAAGACAACATTACCCTCACAAACTGTATTTCTATGCCTTACACTTTGTGATGCTTTGAGGTTCTTGTTGTCTTAGTAGCAAGGTAACGACTTTTTAGACTGGGTCTCATTATTGAAATGCAAAATATCAATTTTGGTTTGAAAAATGGGATTTCATATTTTTTGGGTAATAAAATTATGCTTAACAAAAATCACATATCCATTCATATATACCTGGTGACTGTCTTTTTAATCCTTTTCAATGGTTTATTAAGCGGACAAAACCTCATTCCCAACGCTAGCTTTGAAGGGGGCTGGGCTTGCCCCGAAGATTTCACAAAAGACCCTGTTAAGGAATTGATCCCACACTGGATGAATCCCAATAAAGGCACCCCGGATTATTTTCATGCCTGCAGTGACAGCATGGCCGGCATTCCGGATAATTTTGCAGGGAATATGCCTGCCTACGAAGGTGATGCTTACATTGGATTAATATTGCGGGAAGTTTTTATTGATAGCGTTTCTCCACGGAAGGTGTCACGAGAATACATTACCGTTGAATTGAATAAACCCCTTGATTTTAGAAAATTATATTGTTTTAAATTACATTATGTGCTGGCTGACCGTTCAAGTTTTGCTGTGGATGCACTTGGCATAAGCTTTACACGGGAAAAATTGAAAGCATGGGATGCAGGTTTACTTGATGCCGAACCGATGGTATTCAATACACCGGGCCACATCATGAATAACAAAAATCAATGGCATGAATTGTGTGGTGTGTTCAGAGCAAGGGGGAGAGAAAAATTCATGACCATAGGCAACTTTTGCCCCAATGTTAAAACACATTACTATGAGGCAACCGACAGTCTGGCAGATTCAACTTTTGTGTATGCTTACTATTACATTGATGATGTTAAACTGTATGAAATTGAAAATCCATTTGAATGTGGTTGTCAGGACGATCTCTCTCAGGGTTTTGACTGGCTGGATGATGCGTCCCTGAGTTTTACCGAAGCATATAACAATTACCGGAAACAACTGGAGCATGAAGAAATGCTGGCTTCAGCAAAGGGCAATGGGGAAAGAATAAAAACGGAACTTTACAATGATGATAGCAACGATGACCTTTCCGGGGACAGGAAAAATGATGAAAAAGATACATCCGAATCCGGAGATAGCAACAAAAATGGCAAAGATGACTCCCAGAATGATCCACCTGATAAAAACGATCCACTGACAGATACAGCAAATGATGCTTTAAATGAAGATACCGGCGGTATAAAAGACGATACCGGAGAAGCAACTGACACCAGTGACTTCCATGATGACAGAAAAGAAAGTGATTTTGACAACAACAAGGCCCGTGACAAAAATGAACAAACAGCAAAGGGTTATTCAGGTAATGATTATCATCAGAACGACACATCCGGTGAAGCAGGGGGTAAACACCGAGAAAACAATGATATAAACGAACTGAAAGACGACAAACTTGCAAAATACGAAAGCATATCCGGGCAGTTACGTAAAAGCAGACTCAATAAAAACGAAGAAGCCCTGATTGAGAGTTTGAAAAATGCAGATACCGGATTCTCAATAAACCTTCCTAAAATATATTTCGCTTTTAATCAATCGGAACTGCTTCCTTCATCCTATATTGCCCTTGAAGAACTATCAAAAATATTGGAAGAGCACAAAAGTTTACAAATCGAAATAAGAGGACATACTGACAACATCGGTAGCAACTGGTACAACAAACGACTCAGTAATGACCGTGCTGAAGCGGTCTATGATTTTTTAATTGAAACCGGCATTGATGAATCCAGACTCAAATACCGTGGTTTTGGCAATAAGGTTCCCGTTGCAGATAATGATACTGAAGAAGGCAGGCAACTTAACAGGCGCGTGGAAATTAAGGTGATCAGTAATCGGTGATCGGTAATCGGTAATCGGTAATCGGTAATCGGTGATCGGTGATCGGTAATCGGTAGTGGGTTATCTTTTAGATTTCAAAATGATAACATAAGCCCATTGTGAGTATCATGTATCTGCCGTTTATTCCCTGCTGTTCATTCAGTTCTCCCATATCAAAATTTCTGCTTTGGTGAAAATGCAAATTAAACGTACAATCAAGTTTAACAGATAGCTCATCGTTGACCTGAAAATAGGGGGTAAAACCGCCTCCAATGCAAATCATCTCATCAACACCATCAAAAAGCCGGGATGGTTTTGGATCAATCAATCCTCTTTGCTGCCACATGCCACTCAAACCCAAGCCGGCATGGGCAATTACGCCAAATTTATTCTGCAATATATCAACATTGGCTAATTTAAGGACATCGGCCAGCCCATGCGCAAAAAACATGACATAATGCGTCTCAGGGTTATAATCAATATCAATAAGATTGTACTGGGCACCGGCCATGACACCAAATTTATCGTCAAACATTTTCTGACCATTGATTTGCAATACACCTGGTTCATGAATCTCAGGGCTATCATGATTTCCCATCGGAGATAGTCCGGCATGTAATCCGGCATTGATGCCAACCGACCAGGTATGCTCAGGAGCGTCCTGCGTATATCCGCTCAGGCTCAGTAAAAAGAGAAAAATAAAAATTGGTGATTTTTTTATGTGTTTCATAATATCAATAATTATTTGCTTTTAAAGGTTTAAGGTAAAATAACGTTTTATTTGGTTATTTCCATTCAGGTGTAAATATACAAAAATAAAAAAGACCGGAGAAGTTTCCGGCCTTTTTACGAGTTGGAGATAGGAAATATTATTTAACCACGTTCAGTTTTTGTGTGGTAACCTTGTCATTGGATTCAACACGGATAATGTAAGTACCATCAGTCAGGTCGGAAACATTGATGGTTTCACGATCGCTGTTGGCAGTTTGTGAAATTACCCTTTGACCAAGCATGTTAACGATGGTGATTTCAGCGTTTTCAGCGTTGGCTACGGTTACTATGTCATTAGCGGGGTTGGGATAGATTGATATATTAGAATAGTCTAAATCAATAACTTCAGTGACTTCATCAACCTGGAAAAGATCCACATAAGCAGCAGCCCCATCATTGCCTACATAATGAAAAGCAAAATGTACAGAAGATTCACCACTGTAATCAGAAATGTCAATAACTTGTAAGGTATCTGTCCAATCAGCAAATTCACCGACATCAGTAAGGTCCCACAAGCTTGTCCATGTAGCACCATCATCAACAGTCACCTCAAAAAACAGGTTATAATTATCTTCTGTAATTGCCCACTCATAACTGGCTTTCCAATAGAAACTGGCATTGATTTGAGCAGGCGCTGTGCTAAAGTCAAATTCAGGTGAAATAATGTACTCATCCTGATCATTCAAGTCAGGATCGTATTCACAAACAATATTACCATCACCTTCATAAGATGAAACACCGCTATCATCCCAATACCAGGTTTGGTTGGTATTGATGCCTTCAATGGTCCAGCAAGCTATACCTGCTTCAAAATCTTCAGTATAAGGGATAGATGTTACCGTCTCACAAGAGGTATTAAAAGTAAACGGACCACTCCATAAGCTGCTATCAGAATCACATACAGCCTGTACATAAAAATCATAAACAGTACCACTTTCAAGGCCTGTTAATTCATAAGGATTATCAGTAACATTGATCACATTACCATCCCCCTGTGCAAAACCTGTCTCACCCCATTCAATATTCCATTCTGAAGCCGAGCCATTTTCAAGCCATCCAAGGTTAGCGGATGTTGTGGTTTCTCCGGTAACATATAGTTCTGTTGGCTGGGGACAAGATACAGGCACTATACTACCAGGAATCATAATATCATCAACAGCCCAGCCATATCCCCACGCGCCATCATCATCATAATGGAAAGCTATAAGCACATCAGGTTCTCCGGCATATGCTGAAAGATCAACGGTTTCTTCCTGCCAATCAGAAATGTTATCGCTTGATAATGTTTCCACGTCAGTCCAGTTTATACTGTCAGTAGAGACCTTGATAGTGAAGATATCATAGTAGCGAACGTTACTAAATCTCAGAAATGGAGCAGAAATACCACTAAAATCAATAGCAGGCAATATCATCCAAACATCAGACATGTCAGCATTGCATGCATCATCATTAACATAAGCATATGTTCCATGATCTGGTATTGGAAAAGTACCACTACCACCATCAGTACCAATTTCCCAACCGCAATCACCATCAATAAATTGCATGTTCGGAACAACACCACTTTCAAAATCAATCAAGACCAAATCACCAATAATCAATTCGTTAGACAAAGCAGAACCTCCTTCACCAATGGCATTACTTGCAATAACTTCATACCAGTAATTATTTGGATCCGTCAATGTTTCGGAAAATGTGGTCCCCGTCTGATCTTCTGAAACCAGCTCATCATCAGGATAACGAACAACGTCATAAATAATGCCTGTACCTGATAAATACCCCCCGTGTAAACCCTCCGTGGGTGCTGTCCATGAAAGGCTGGCATCCATACCGGTTGCAGTAAGTTCAACATCTGTTGGTGCATCAGGCACATCTTCACCTACCCATGTAGAAACAGATGCAGGAATTCCTTCGCCATTTGAATTATAACCAATCACAGTAAATGTATATTGCCCTTCCGAAGCAACGTTAACTGTATATGAACCAGGATCGCCGATTACAGCACTGTTATTTACATAAGTTGGTATGGTTTCATCGTCAACATACAAGCATATACTGTCCAGTTCATCCAATGTGTTCCCATTAACATTGAGGGTTGGATTTGTCCATGATACATCAGCAGTTAAAGCACCTCCGGCATCTGGTACTGCATCCAGATCGAGAGGAGCGTCAGGAGCTGCAGTATCAGCTGTTACTGCCAATTCATATCCAACAATGAGATTTGGATCCTGTTGTATATTGCCAACAAGGATAAATTCTCCACCAGATTCAAATGAACATGCACCTCCTGAAATAGATTCTGTTATATACCCTGGAGCATCTGAGCAATCATGCGTTGTCCCGGTCATCGAATATGAATTTATATCAAATTGATAAAATACAGCTTCCTCACCTGTAGGTTGTTGGAATAACCATAGACAGGGGTTTGCAGGGTCTGTCCAGGGGTCATAAGCTGATCCATAGCATGATTCAAGAGTTACTGTAGAAGGTACAAGTTCGGAACCATTCATATCAATGGCACCTAATTCTTCCCAGTCTCCAATCCAAAATCCACCATTACCGCCATCAAGTCCCGGATCATAAGCAATGTGCCTGATTCCGGTTACGCCTGTGCATGTAACAGAAATATCACTTTCCAGTGTTTCGTTGGCTAAATCAATTTGATAAAGTGTCATACTCGCATCTGAGCCATAAAAATAAGTGCCATCATAAGCCATATCCCGAATTCCACTAACCCCTGTCACTTGAAAAGTCTCTGGATTTGTGCCATCCATGTTATAGCGAGTAAAATCATCACCATTCCAGGCTGTTGTATAAAAATTCACCCCATCAGTCTCGAGGCCAGGATGGCCAGCTGCAGATGCATTAAAGCTAAACTCTACATCCCAGGTTGCTTTTGACCCACCGGTATGTACAGCATCAGATAAGAAAGGCGTTACATCATGTATGCCTGATATTTTTTCTTTCTTCAGATCAACTTTTTGCTGAATAGAGGATTTTGATTTTCGTTGATGCAATACATCAGACTTGGTTGCGTATTGGGCAAATGTTATTGCTGAAATAAGCAACAGTGTAAATAATAAAATAAATTTTTTCATAACAATGCATTTTTGGTTTGTACTACAAATATAAAATATACTATTTAAATAAAAAAGTAAAACAATGAATTAAACATAAAAAAAAGACCGGAGAAGTTTCCGGCCTTTTTTACGAGTTGGGGGATAGGAGGTATTATTTAACCACGTTCAATTTTTGTGTGGTAACCTTGTCATTGGACTCTATACGGATAATGTATGTGCCGTCAGTCAGGTCAGAAACGTTGACGGTTTCACGATCGCTGTTGGCAGTTTGTGAAATTACCCTTTGACCAAGCATATTTACGATGGTGATTTCAGCATTTTCAGCATTGGCGATGGTAACTACGTCATTAGCGGGGTTGGGATAGATTGAGATTTCTTTGATCTCTGCATCGCTGACATTGACACCTGCATCAAGTAGAATATCATCTACCATAAAAATAAATGCATCATCACTTAGGCACTGTATGGCGACATAAATTTGTTCGCCTGCATAAGATGACAGATCATAGGAAATTTCTGTCCAAATGGTATCAGCATCTGTAGCACCAGATGTTAATTCATCAGTAAAGTCAGCAATAGCAGTGCCTGATGTAGAAACCCAAACTTTATATTTCTCAAGGCCATACTCATCTGTATAAGATTTTGCCCAAAAATTAAGTGAAGCACCGGCATTGATTTCACTTGACTGAGGTGTGATCAGCCAGTCATCGTTTGGTCCGTCAGTAGCAGCAAAGCATGCACCAAAACGATCACCGGTATTGGGTTGAATGGCATCTGCTGTCATTTCAGGATCTGTATTGGCAGGGTTAAATGCAATATAAGAACCGGTGTATTCGGAATTAGTAAAATCAATACCTTGAAATCCATAAGTCCCGCTGCCATCTTCATCATGCTGTGTCCAGCCGGTAAAAGTGAGATCAAAATCATTCACGTTTGTTTCAAAACCACCATCCATATCGTCGGTAATAGGTTCATTACATACTCCGGAAAGAGCAACTTCCACGGTGCCACCGTTGGTCTCAATGGTAAATGTTGCATTGTAAGTATCGTAAGCTGTTGGATTATAATCGAAGGTAAAAGTGTAATCCTCTGCTTCATCCAGGCTAACATCACCAGCATCAAATGTAGTTGAGAAAGGCGTTCCGCTCAGATCGGTAGCAGAAGATACGGTAAGCGTACCCACACCGGCATTAGTAAGCGTAAAATCACCTGAAGTGGTTGACGTGCTGATTTCAACATCACCTGCATCCCATGAAGTAGGGGTAAGATCCGCTAACGGGTCAGTGATGTCTTCTACTTCAAATGTCATGTTATCGACATCGATATATGAACCGGCAGTAAGGGTACCAATTTCCATACCCGTGAAAACGCCCACACCTGTAGATGATACAATGATCATGGCTGAATCTGGCACTTGTGTGCTTTCATATTCAAAAGTGGCGGAAAATTCCTGGTAACTTGTGCTTAGGTCAGCAGCTCCTAAATTAAGGCCTGCACCACCAACATAATCACCTTCTTTAAACAATTGCATGATAACCAATGCTGTATCATTGCTTTCCAATTCACCTTTAGCATAAAAGCTCATGCTTACCAGGCGATTTGTGTAGGGTTCTCCCTGTACAATTGATGTACCAGACAAAGCACCAATAAATGCTGTGCCTCCAACCAGGGTATCAGTCCATCCTATGGCTGCGATTGTGGTAACATTACTTTCCACATGCATAGCGTAATCACCGTTTTGTGCATCTGCATTCTGTTGGTCATCAGGATTTCCGGTCGTCATAAACCAACCGTTAGGCATGTCTCCAAGCCCGTATCCTGCAGCATCACTGTTCCATGCTTCAAAGTCGGCATTGTCTATGCCGGTACCACGGAGGTCTTTTTGCATTTTCACGGTTTTTTGAACTTCTTTAGAAAGATTCAAATTCAAATCCTTAACTTGTTGATTTTGTGCAAACACAAGCGATATGCTTGCCACAAACATTAAACTTAGTAAAATTCTTTTCATAACATTTAAATTTTGGGTTTGTAAATTTATTTTCTTATTTCAATTAGAGGACAAATATAAACATATTAATAATAAAAACAAAAAAATTATTTTAAATATTTTTTCCTGTTAAATAAAGCTTTCAACTTCATGCCTATAACGCCAAAAACAGCTTCCGAAAAAATGCCGCCTGACATTTTGGATGTGCCGTGTTTTCTTTCTGTGAAAACGATGGGAACTTCACGCACATCAAAACCCAGTAAACAAGCTTTGAATTTCATCTCTATCTGAAAAGCATAGCCTATCATCCGGATGTTGTCAAGGTTGATTGTTTCCAGCACTTTTCTTTTGTAGCACACAAAGCCGGCTGTCGTGTCTTGTACTTTCATGCCCGTCACAAACCGCACATACTTAGAAGCAAAATAAGACAACAGCACCCTGCCCATCGGCCAATTTACCACATTCACCCCGGTTATGTAACGGGAGCCAATGGCTACATCAGCCCCTTTTTCATCACATTCAGCCTGTAGCCTGACCAGGTCTTCCGGATTATGCGAAAAATCGGCATCCATCTCACATATATAATGGTATCCATTTTCAAGGGCATATTTAAAACCGGCAATATAGGCAGTTCCCAATCCTTGTTTCCCTTTCCTTTCCAGTAAATGCAACTGATCATGAAATTCCTTCTGTAAATTTTTTACGATATCAGCAGTTCCGTCAGGCGATCCATCATCCACTATCAGCACATGAAACGGGGTTTTCAACGAAAGCACTTTTCTGATGATGGCTTCAGCGTTTTCCTTCTCATTATAGGTTGGTATGATAACCAGGTTTTTACTCATGCGTCCACATCATTATTTTTTTGAGCGTGTAAAGATATACATTCTGCTAAATAAAAAAAAGCAGCACAATTTATATTATTTACAGATTATACCAGCTGTCTTTTATCTGTCAGTTTACGTGTCATAATTATGCATTTGTTTCCCTGGTCATGAGCTTCGGGGGTCACTCTTCCTGATGATTTCAAAACGCAGTTTCACCTCCTTGTCGGGATGTCCCATTCAGCGATTACACATCTCCTTTATGGATTATGATCAAAGCATAAAAGTTGAAAAAGCCTGTATAGTCTTGATATCAGGTGATTTATATTCAAGAGAAAAAATAATTCAAAATTTTTCACAAAAAGATTTGGTGGATTAAAAATA
>CAZTNS010000004.1:0-49157 GCA_964615585.1 uncultured Bacteroidales bacterium
CATATGTGCTATATTTCCATAGACAAATTTAAGTTATCTTTTTTGAAGTTCCCCTATTTTTTTCAGGGGCGAGTATTGATAATCAACCTATGTATAAATTTGTTTCTGATGAGAATGGTTTTCCTTTCAGGTTTGATATTGTTTATGAAAAGGATACAAACAGTTGTTTTTACAGTCTGCAGAAAAATGCCAAAAGAGAACCTGTATAATAGAATCTGTGCAGTAATCATCCTGTTCGTAGCGGATTAATTTTTGAATTAAATCACAAAAATATTTGGTAATCACAAAGATAAAACGTACATTTGCAGCAAGAAAAGAAGAAAAAGGGGACATAAAGTCCCCTTATTTAGTATTATATGGTAAAGATAGAAGACATAAAAGTACTGGTTAACAGTGCGTTAAAGGAAGAAGAATTTTTGGTTGATTGCAAAATAAGTAAATCTAACCAAATTACTGTTTATGTTGATGGTTTTCAAAAATTTAGCATAGATGATTGCCGCAGGATAAACAATGCAATAGAAGCCGGGCTGGATAGAGATAAGGAAGATTTTGATTTAACTGTATCTACACCCGGGCTTGATAAACCCTTTAAAGTACGGGAACAATACATAAAGTATATGGGAAAAGGCATACAAGTGATTTTGAAAGATGGAAAAAAAATCATTGCAGATTTACAAAGTGTTAATGATGATGGCATACAGATTGCCTATCGAAAAAATAAAAAACAATTTCAGGAAAACTTAATGTATGATGAAATTAGTAAAACAAAACCTTGTATTAATTTTTAGTAAAAGTTGAAGTATGGCACAGATGAATTTAATAGACACGTTTTCAGAGTTCAAGGAACTGAAAGACATTGACAGGCCAACCATGATGAGTGTGCTCGAAGATGTATTCAGAGCAACATTGGTAAAAATTCACGGAACCGATGAAAATTACGATATAATTATAAATGTTGATAAAGGGGATTTTGAGATATGGAGAAACAGAGTAGTTGTAGCAGATAAAGATTTTGAAGATCCCAATACCCAAATACCTTTGTCAGAAGCCAGAAAAATTGAAGACGATTATGAAATAGGTGAAGATGTTACTGATGAAGTGAAGATGGAAGATTTTGGCCGGCGTGCCATTCTTGCGCTTCGGCAAAATCTGACCAACAAAATCCTGGAGTTGGAAAGAGACAGTCTTTATAATAAATACAAAGGACAGGTTGATGAGATTGTAACTGGCGAAGTATATCAGATATGGAAAAAAGAAATTCTGGTGCTTGATGATGAAGGCAATGAACTGATTCTTCCCCGTGAAGAACAAATCCCTTCAGATTTTTTCAGAAAGGGTGATACCATGCGTGCTGTAGTATCAAGGGTGGAAATGAGAAACGGAAATCCCCTTATCATTATTTCGAGAACATCAACGGTATTTCTTGAACGGCTTTTTGAACTTGAGGTTCCTGAAATTTTTGACGGGCTCATCACGATACAAAAAATCGCCCGGATGCCCGGTGAAAGAGCTAAAGTTGCTGTTGAATCCTATGATGACAGGGTGGATCCTGTGGGAGCATGTGTGGGTATGAAAGGAAGCCGTATTCATAGCATTGTCAGAGAACTCAGAAATGAAAATATTGATGTCATCAACTATACCAGTAATATTCAGTTGTTCATTCAACGCGCACTGAGTCCTGCAAAAGTTAATAATGTGGCGATTAAAGAAGATAACAAAGCCGATGTTTACCTTGACCCGGAACAGGTATCACTGGCAATAGGTAAAAACGGGTATAACATTAAACTTGCCAGTCAACTTACCGGATATGAAATTGATGTGTACAGGGAAGTTGGTGATGATGAAGAAGATGTGGATATTGTTGAATTTAGTGATGAAATTGATGATTGGGTAATTGATCAGTTTAAAGCCATTGGCCTTGATACTGCAAAAGCAGTGCTTGAGCTTTCAAGGGAAGATATTTTGAGCAGAACAGACCTTGAAGAAGAAACAGTTGACAATGTAATTAATGTTTTAAAATCAGAATTTGAATAAACCCCGGTTTTTTGGGTTAATTTGTGGATTAGAAACAACTTATGGCAGCAAAACAAAAACGTTTAATTAAAATTGCGAAAGAGTTTAACATTGGACATAATACCATTGTTGAATTTCTTTCGAAGAAAGGATTTGAAATTGAATCAAATCCCAACACCAAAGTGCCTCCAGAATGTTATGAACTTCTGGAAAAGGAGTTTGGTGATCAGATATCTGTTAAAGAAAAATCTAAAGCTGTTTCACAGCGAACTAAAGATCGAAGACAACAACGTACTGAATCCGAATACGATGAAGTAAAATCCGGGGCAGATGAGAAATCTGTTCCTTCAGGGAACGAAGAAGACGATAAAACCATCCTGGTCAAGGATAATTCTGCTTTACCCGGAGATCAATCTTCCCAGGACAACAAAGATGCAGATAAAAAATCAAAAGAACCAGCTGATGAAAAAGATAGCCGTGCTGATGATGAAAATGCTGAAAAATCCAAAGATGCTGCCCAAAAGGATGAAACAGTAGAATCTGATGCCGGAATACCAGACAAAGATGACAATTTCAAAGTAATCCGTAAAATAGATCTTGATAAGCTTAATCAAAAAAGCAGACCTACAAAGAAAACCAAAGGGGAAAAAGAAAAAGAAAAAAAAGAAAAACTAAAAGAGAAAGAGAAACCTGTAAAAAAGGAGGAAGAACAGAAACCTGAAAAAAAGGAAGATAAAATATCTGAAGAAGAAAAAACCATTGATGCTCCTGAAATAAAAACCAAAGAAGAACAACATAAAAAGGAGGAAGAATCAGGGGACGATTTCAGAAAAACAGAAGTTGAAAAAATCCACGGACCTAAGGTTGTTGGGAAGATCAACATTGAAAGTTATCTGCAGAAAGAAAAACAAATTGAGCAAAAAAGAAAAAGAGATAAAGAAGCTGTTAAAGCTGAAAGAAAGAAAAACGCAGCCAAGAAAAAGAGAAGACGCATCAAAAAAGAAAGAGTTTCTGTAAAAGATAAAGATAAAGATAAAGATAAAGATAAAACAACAGCAAAAAACAAAGACAAAGGCAGGACTTTTTCAAAACAGAAAAAGACTAGGTCTAAAGCTAAGCCAGAAAGAGATGAGATCACCGAAGAAGATGTGCAGAAACAAATCAAAAGTACGCTCGCCAGGATGGAAAGCAAAAAGCAGAAGTCTAAAGCTGCTAAATACAGGCGGGATAAGAGAGATGCTGTTTCTAAAAAGCTTGAAGAAGAAAAACAAAAAGAAGAGCAAAAAAAGAATATCATCAAAGTCAATGAATTTGTATCAGTCAATGAATTGGCGAGCATGATGGATAGACCCGTAACTGAAATTATTGCTACTTGCATGAACATCGGACTTAATGTGTCAATCAACCAAAGGCTTGATGCGGAAACCATGACACTGGTAGCAGATGAATTTGGTTTTGATATTGAATTCGTAAGTGCTGATGGTGTTTTGGAAGAAGGGGAGGCAGAAGCTGACAATCCCGAAGATATGGAACCAAGAGCACCTATTGTCACCGTTATGGGCCATGTTGACCATGGAAAAACAAAGCTGCTTGATCATATACGTCATACCAATGTTGTGGCCGGAGAGGCTGGTAAAATAACCCAACATGTAGGTGCATATTCTGTTGAACTTGAAAACGGAAAGATGATCACATTCCTTGATACTCCCGGGCATGAAGCTTTTACTGCCATGCGTGCCAGAGGAGCACAAGTCACTGATCTGGCCATTATAGTTATTGCTGCAGATGATAATGTCATGCCTCAAACTGTTGAGGCTATAAATCATGCATCGGCAGCCGGTGTTCCTATGGTTTTCGCCATTAATAAAGTAGATAAACCAACCGCAGATCCCGAAAAAATTAAGGAAAAACTGGCCAACATGAATTACCTTGTGGAAGACTGGGGGGGTAAATATCAATCCCAGGATATTTCTGCGCTGAAAGGTGACAATGTTGACGAACTGCTTGAAAAAGTGCTTCTCGAAGCTGAATTACTTGAATTGAAAGCCAATCCTAACAGGTCGGCCGAGGGGGTGGTCATTGAATCCAGCCTCGATAAAGGGCGTGGCTATGTGGCTACCATGCTTGTTCAGAGAGGTACATTGAATAAAGGAGACATTGTCCTTGCAGGTCGATGTTATGGCAGGGTAAAAGCCATGTTTAACGAACGCCAAAAGCCAATAAAGGAAACCGGTCCTGCTACACCTGCAGTGGTCCTTGGCCTTAACGGAGCGCCACAGGCAGGAGATAACTTTAAAGTGATGGAAAGCGACAGCGAAGCTAAAAACATTGCACAAAAAAGACAACAACTGGCCAGAGAACAATCGCTGCGTACTCAGAAACACATTACACTGGATGAAATCGGACGCCGGTTGGCATTGGGTAATTTCCAGGAAATCAATGTGGTTGTGAAAGGCGATGTGGATGGATCCATTGAAGCAATGGCAGACTCCCTGATTAAATTGTCCACCGAAGAACTGCAGGTCAACGTGATTCACAAAGCGGTAGGGCAGATCACAGAAACGGATGTCATGCTTGCATCAGCATCCAACGCTGTTATCATCGGATTCCAGGTGCGACCATCTGTAGGGGCAAGGAAACTGGCTGAAAAAGAAGAAATTGAGATTCGGCTGTATTCAATCATTTATGATGCCATCAATGATATGAAAGATGCCATGGAAGGCATGCTTTCGCCCGAAATTAAAGAGAAAATCAATGGCACTGCCGAAGTTAAAGATGTGTTTAAAATTACCAAAGTTGGCCAGGTAGCTGGATGCAAAGTTGTTGATGGGAAAATTTTCAGGAACAATAAAGTCCGTGTTATACGTGATGGAATTGTTATTTATACCGGCGAACTGGGATCCCTTAAACGATTTAAGGACGATGTCAAAGAAGTCAATTCCGGATATGAGTGCGGCCTTAATGTTGAAAATTTCAATGATGTCAAGGTAGGCGATGCCATTGAGTCTTTCGAAGAAGTGGAAGTGAAAAGAACAATGAAATAATTCACATGAAAAAATACAGGTGGTGTATAATACTGTTGGCCATTGTCATTCTGGGAGTTGTTCTGGTGATCATTATTCCAAAATTCACAGAAAATATAAACACAACAGAAGAACTGGAAATTGTACCTGAAGAAATTGACGAACCAAAAACAAAATATGGAATTCACGTGGATTCCTTTATTGTGATTTATGATACGGTACAACGTGGAAATACCCTTTCCGATCTTCTGACACCTTACAAGGTCAATTTGGCAACAATTGACAAAATCGGAAAAATGGCCAATGATTCCTTTCGCATTGACAGATTAAGAACAGGACAGCCGTATGCCTTGTTTTGTGAGAATGATACAGCATCTGAACTGATTGCCAGATACTTTGTATATGAAAACAATGGTATTGATTATACCGTGTATGATTTTTGTGATTCAATAAGGGTATTACTGGATAAAAAACCAGTTGACTTTGTGGAAAAAAGTGTTTGTGGAACCATTAATTCCTCACTTTGGATGGCCTTGAAAAACCAGGGAGCGGATGCTTTACTTGCACTCGAAATGGCTGATATTTACAGTTGGAGTATTGACTTTTTTGGCCTGAAAAATGGAGATAAGTTTAAAATGATCTATGAAACAGCTCGCGTGGATGATCAAGATATTTATATTGAAGGCATCAAAGCCGGATATATGAAACACGCAGGAGAAGATTTCTGGGCAATACCTTTTGAACGTAATGGGCAGAAAGATTTTTATGAACTGGATGGTGCCAGTTTACGTAAAACTTTTCTGAAAGCCCCCCTCAGGTACAACCGGATAAGTTCCAGATTTACCAACAGCCGTATGCATCCGGTACTTAAATACAGCCGCCCGCATCGTGCTGTTGATTATGCTGCTCCAACCGGAACACCAATAAGAACAATCGGCGACGGGGTAATTACCCTGCGTAAATATGGTTCAGGTGCCGGATATTATATCAAAGTTAAACACAATTCGGTTTACACTTCTGTATATATGCATATGTCACGTTTTGGAAAATACCAGATAGGACAACGGGTGAAACAAGGAGATATCATTGGGTACGTCGGAAGTACCGGATTATCCACAGGCCCACATCTGCACTTTGAAGTACACAAAAACGGTTATCAGATTGATCCCCTGAAACTGGAATCTCCACCTGCTGACCCGGTTCCGGACAGCCTGATGGACGAGTTTAATCAGGTAAAGAAGAAATGGATAGAGAAAATTGAAAACATTCCTTGTCAGCATGATACCATTGGTAAGCCATCCCCTGAAGTTTAGGGGTTGATTTCTACCGCATCAGGTACATTTTTCCTATGTTCTTTTTGAAATATTTGTCCGATTCATTGGAACGGTGTTCTATGCTTTCGCCGGAAATCCTGGTTTTTATCCTGTAAAAATATACCCCGTTTGCCAGTTGATCTCCGTACATGTCACGCCCGTCCCAGGCATATTCTGTGATGTTGCGCCCAATATGTACAGGCCCTAGCTCTGCCTTATCAATGACTTTCACCAAAATCCCTGTTACCGTATATATCTCTATCCTGAACACATCAGGAACAACACTGCCTGTAAGCTCAAATACAAACCGTGTGGATGTTGAAAAAGGATTAGGGTAATTCAGTACATGTGTAATGGTGGATTCTGTGATCACCTCAAATGAAATAGTGTAATCATAATCCCCGGATTCATTTCCTGAGGCATCCGTTGCCTGAACCCTTAACTGATAAATCCCGTCTTTGCTGAATTCCGGCTCATATAGGATTTTGGCTTTGTTTTTAGGTAATTCTGCGGGAATAAAACCTAGCACCTCGTTGCCCATACTGTCACGGAAATAAATCCGTTGTTCTGTTCCGTTTTCAATGTTTGTTAGATATACCCTAAATAAACTTGTATCACTGAGAGGCAAAACCGGGTTTTCATCTTTCAGGCTGATGAGGATTTCCGGTTTTGCTGAAACAATATCTCCATCCAGAATATGTACCCCGTCAAAGGTAATATCCAGTAAAGGATTGGTATTGTCTGATTCAGCATAAAAATAGTATTGGGCAATGTTATTAAAATGGTATTGCTCGGGTTGGTCGTAATCACCACCATCAACCACCGGATGGTATTCAATCCACACTGAATTTAATCCCGTGAGCTCGTCTGTATCAAATGTCATGGTGTCTATGGCAATATCCCCTGAAGGATGTGGTGACAACCTGCGTTGTTTTGTTTGAACGATCAGATTATCATCTGTTTGCAACCAATATTTTACAAGCAGGCTGTCCATATCATACGGACTTATATTTTTTGTAGCAACAGCAAATTCCAGATGCTCTCCCTGTGTGATGCTATCGCCTGAAATGAAAAATCCGTCTGATGGATTAATTGCTGTTTCCGGAACGCCTTCAAACATAAGCTGCCATTTTTTTAATTGCCCTGGTGTTTTGGTACTGTCATCCCGGGTCCAGAAATTCAATTTTAACAATGGATGCTCTTCATAATCAATATCGTTTTGGAGATTTTGCACATCGTAAGTAGAAGGAAAAATGGTGTCAAATATTTCAGTGCTGTTGGTAACAGGATCATAATACAATATTTCAAGAAAAGAGCTGTCGTTGTCAGGTTCATCGGGTTCCTGATACCAGTGCAGGGATTGCCATTCTTGAGCTGGTCCGGCAATGGTGCTTGTGATTGTGCCGTAATTGAAATCAGTATATAGATCCTTTTCAAATTCAATTCTGTCATTTATGGTAGAACCGTATGTTTCTTCTGCTGTCATTGGATTGCCTTTTTCACAGAAAAAGATATAAGGTATCTGGTTGTTTAAGTTTCTGATTTGAGATGCTCCCATATTTTCAAAGCATTCATATTCTGATTCTGCCCAGTTCTCAAAATTGCCGTTGCGGAATGAATATGCAAGAACAAAATATCCGTCGGGTACTTCATTGTTAATCATGTTGATCATATCCTGACGGCTTTGAGTGTTTCCGGAATGAAAAACAAAATAATATTGCGGGCGGCTCATCTGATCACATATAGGGTAGTTTGATTGTCCATAATCAGCAATATTAGCAGGCCAGGCCTTCAGGGTTACGGGATCAATTACAGCGATCAGCATGGCACTTGTTTGAAAACACGAACCATTGTCGCCGTTTCCATTGCTTATAGCATTGTCAATGGTAAAGCGGATGTGCTCGAATTGTGATGATGCGGGGGTGCCAATGTTAACACATTTTAGCTTTTTGGGGGTTTCAATATAATCAAACCGGCGTTCTTCCCTGTTCAGATTGATGAAAGCGTAATCATCCTTTTTGAATTGAAACGGATGTGCCTGTGACCAGCCTGTTTTTCCGGGAATATAAATAAATGAAGACTCCCGCCAGCTTATTGAATCAGGCACCGGATGATTGGCTGCCACCCGCCAGTAATAAACGGTAGTATCAGAAAGTATTGCAGGGGGAGTCCAGGTGATCACACCGCCTGTGTTTGTGGTTTGTCCCGCATACATGGCTGTGCCCATGTTGCTGTTAAATAAATCCGTTGTATCCATTTCAAAAAGGAATTCGGTATCTCCCATAAATGGATCACCCGTTGAGGCTTTTAACGTTACTGTATTGTCGGGAAATATGGCAAATTCGTATGGATACACAGGATATATATCACCTGTTTTAATTAAAAAATTAAAACTTGCTTCGTTGTTTGTTTCTGAAAGTTCGTCAATCTGATCATAAAAATCCAGATAAACGGATATTGTGTTTAGTCCGGCACCTTTGGTAGGATCAACCGGCATTTTAACTTCTAAATCTTGTTCATACAAACAACCTTCTATGGTTTCTTCGTATTCATCTGTGCTGTTATCAGGATATTTCCTTGTTATTCTTACTATAAAAGTATCAGCAAAAGCCTTCCCTGGATTTGACATGTGAATGTTAACCCTGAACGAATCCTGAACAGTAGTAATTTCTGCAGGGGATGGTGTTATGTCGTTGTCTTTAATTATCAAATCAGGTTTTTCGGCAGAATATAACCGCAATGCAGGATCACAATGTAACAACATATCATGACAGGTTGATTCAATTCCGGGGGTATTAAGATTGCCTTGTTGTGCAAGCTTGATGGTTTGTTGTTGTTGATATCCTATGGGCATACCATAGTTTAAATAGGAAATGTTCTTATACAATTTATCAGAGTAATGATTTAAATAAGGAGATATTCCTTTTCCGACTGAGGCCATAAAACCAATGGCTCCTTTTTCTTCTGTTAGCGCCCACAATTCGCTGGTACTTTGATTGTTTTCATCATGAATATTACCTGAAAAACACGAATTGGCAAGCATAAATGGATACTTCCCTGTGTTGTTATAGTATTCCGGATCATCAATGTTTTGGTCAAAACCACTGGATGCAGCGTGACCGAAGAAGGTCATCAGGGTAACCCCGTTATTGATGAGACTATGAATTGAATCGGAAGTGGTAATTTGTATCGGCTCGGATGAGTTTTTTAAAAAAGTGTGTACAAAGCCGCCAAATAGCGTGTCTTCAATATATGCTTCGTAATTTGCCAAATATCCGGCAAACGTATTTTGTTCATTAGCATTGGCTCCACCACCAAAATGCAGAACCTTTTTCATCCATAAATCAACTTCGTTTGATTCATAAGCCATGATTTTATCGAGATAGTCGTATATATGTTTATCATTACGCGCTGCCAGTCGGCCGGTTGGCACAAATGGTTCGAATTCGGTCTCTTCCATACCTGCAGTGATGAGTACATCGGAGCCTGGATATCCATAGGTTGGTACCAGACATGCGTTAAATAAACTGCTGTTATTGCGAAGATCGTTGGTTTTTATACTTTTTCCCAGTAAAAACAAGTGTTTTGGACGAGTGCTGTTAATGCCGGCATAATGAGCCACCAGGTTCCTGATCGCATAAGGGTGTTTTTTTACTCCGTAAGCATATTGTTCATACAATTCATTGACATCATATACTTCTGCATTATACCCTGAGCTTATGCGGTATGATTTATAGGCATCTGCGGCCTCCATCAAATCCGGATGGGTAATGATAAGATAATCTGCATCTTTATTTATAGATGCATAATCTGTAAATTTTGCATCTGATGTTACTGGTGTAATATTATGAATCTGCAAATACCCGTTATCATTGCACAATATCATATGTCGTGTATTTCCATTGTTTGGAACCAGTGCTTTGAGAGTATTCCCGACATTTGTCACTTCGATTCGGTTTCCCTGATCCAGGTCATAAAGCAGGATTCCTTCTGATCCTTCAAAGCCGGTAATTTTAACCAGATCTTTATCACCACTACCTGGCCTTAGTATGAAATCATAAGCATTGCTTTCAGGGAAATCATACCCGTGAGGATACAAAATATCTATATAAGAAACTCTGTTATTATCATTCAGCTGAGGGGATTGTTCATCATTTGATGAAAAAACAAACGTCATGTTTTCCGACACTTCATTTGCAGGAATACTGAAGTTTTTGCGAATGAAATCATAACCGTAATATATTTCATCAATTTGGGTGGTGCCAAGAAAATCCACTTTCAAATGATGGGGAACATTGGAAATAATATCACTTCCAGGTGTGCCTGCTACGGCCAGTTCAATTTGTACATTATTTCCGTCACTTTCAAGACCGGATAAACTGATGTTTTTAACGCAGTTGGTTTCAAGTGTGATCTGGCTGCCATCAAGCCAGCCTTCAGATTGGGTATAAAGGCTTCTGGTTGATGCCTGATAATATGTGCCTGTGTAATTTATTCTTATGTGCTTTTGACACCAGGTGGAGAGATAATCGCTGTACGCCCCGAAATCATCGTCCGTTTCAGGGGTCATACGGCGGTTGTTAATGGAGTTATTGTACGTCAGGTAATAAGCAGAGGTGTCGGTAAACAATGAATAATCGGGATTGATGCAGTTTGCTGGTTCATCAAACATAATGGTATCACGATAACCACGGTTGCGCTTTCCGTAAAATTCAATGTATCCGTTGGGGTCAAAAATTCCGTTTGTGCCTTCACCTTCGATGTAAATATATTGCTCTTCTCCCTGATAAAATAGTTGTATCCACCGTGGATCTATTGATCCGGCAGGAAAACCACCATTTGCCAATTCCTGATAAGATATGCGATACATGCCGTCTTCTGTAACAGAAATGCGGTAATATTTCTGGTCATAATTGATCCATTCGTTACCATATTCTTGTGCAAACAACCCGCAAGGCATAAGTAGCATTGAAAAAACCACAAAACCACAGAAATGACAATATGTTGTGAACTTTTTAATCATCAAAACTGGTTTTTGCTGGTTGAAGTTTATGCATATCAAAACGGAAATTCAATGATATTACATGTGAATAAAAATTGTTGCTGTTCCCCAGATTGCTGAGTGCATAATCAATGCTTATGCCACTGAATTTAAAGCCTGCTCCTACTGCAAATTGCATACTGTATGCAGTATTATCATCCATCGGAATTTCCTGAAAATTGCCTGTGCCAACCCTTAAAAAAGCAAGATTATCGTAAGAAAATTCTATACCGGCGCGGGGATCAACACTGATCAGATCAGTTTTTAACATGGTGTTCCTTTTCCCGTCGAAGCTTGTAAACAGGTCAATTTCAGCAAGGGCAGAAAACTTATTTACAATCGGAATGTTTCTGGCAAAAGCCACGGTAAGCGAAGGCAGCGTAATTTCCAGGCTGCTTTCGGGTAAATAATTTCCCGTTTCATACCATGTGTCTTCAAGCAGCTCGTGATTGAAGGACCATGTGTTGAATGTGGATGTAACATCTTTAGCTATGGCTGCAAAACACCATTTATTGTGCTTATACGTAGCTGAAAAATCCATCCCAAAGCCCCAGGCTCCCCCAAAATCCCCGGCTTTACGCCGGATTATTTTTATGTTGCCGCCAACATCGAAGTTGTCAATGTTGGTATGCCGTGCATAGGTTAACAACACAGCCAGGTCGGATGCTGAGAAAGAAGACAGTCGATCCCAGCGAATGTTACCATCGTTGTCTATGAGTTCAAGGGTGTTGGGGATATCATCCACAGCAAAACGGATGAAGTTGGCACCGATCACTGAATTGCTGTCAGGCTTGTAAATTACAGAACCAAAATCATAAGCTGCAACACCGGCAAAATATTCAGCATGCATCAGCCCGATTTCCACGTCTTTATCCAATGCAAGCAGTCCTGAAGGATTCCAATAGGTACCTGTTACATCAAATGAAGAGGCAACAACTGCCCCGGACATTCCCAGGGCACGTGCACCTGCACCTATGTTTAAAAACTCATTGCTGTACTTCGGCGTTGTCTGAGCCATAATTACATCAGTAAAACATATTATGAACAGAATAAATATGTACCATTTGGTCCTCATTAAGGTTTGTTTATGCCGAACGCATGTTTTCATTAAATATCAATCAAATATACTAAAAAAGAAACAATTACAGAGCAAAGAAAGCTTTAAACATGATGCGGTAGAAAATAAAAATCCCGTTTGTGATGCTGTTTGGCCTCATTTCCGGCAGGAATCATAACGCCCTTGAATAGTATATAAGGAAGATAAGCTTCTTTTTCCAGCAAAGTAAATATGGCTTCCCTGTTTCTTGATAATTCCAATTGCAATTTTGGTTGGTGTTGGCGGATGGTTTGCAGCATGTTTTTCAAAACCGGATATTCATAACCTTCAATATCAATTTTAATGAAATCAATGCGGGGAATATCAGCAAATAACTTGTCCGGAATTTTCATTTCTGCCTCGAAATGTTTGTGATAATTTTCAGCCTTGTTTTTTATAATTTTTGTCATCCCGTGATGAATGATGCCATCCGGAGCAGGCATGCCCAGCTTAACAGTTTCTTCAGTTTCCCCCAGTGCATAAGGCATCATTTTTACATTTTTTACACCTTTGCGTCTGATATTATTTTCCCAGATATGACGGAACAAAGGAACCGGCTCAACAGCAAATACCTTTCCTTTTTCCCCTGATAATAAAGACATATAAACGGTGTAGTAACCAAGGTTGGCACCAATATCAATGCAGATGTCGCCTTGTTTGATAATTGAAGGCAAATGATGTATTTCGGGGTGGCCCTTTTTGAAAAATCCAATGTCCACCAGGCGAATATACCATTTGCTGACAAAACGCAAATAGCGTTCAAGTCCCATTTTTCTGTACAGAAAACGCCGTAAAAATTTCATGTTTTTCAGTTCTAATCAACTTCTTCATAATCAGCATAATCTTCATCATCCTGCATTTTTTTCTTTTTCTTTTGGTCCTTGGGAATCTGTTCTATGCTTACTTCACCTTCTGATTTATTTTCTCTGTGTTGGTAATTTTGCTTTCGTTTGTATTCATCCTCCATTTTATTGAGTTTGCGCTTTAGCAACCAGGGAACAACATACCTGAATAAGAGACGGAAAAACAAAATTCCAACAATAACTATAAGTAAAAACCTTCCCATAAATTTTCTAACGTGATTTGTGCAAAGTTAGTACAATTTTTCGGGATTCTCGGGGGCCGTCAAATTCACACAAAAACACATTTTGCCATGTGCTGAGGCCGGCTTTCCCATTGATGACAGGAATACTTTCTGACGGACCAACCAAGCCGGATTTTAAATGTGCGGCCCCGTTGTTGTCAATTTTATCGTGTTGCCATACTCCCTGCGGAGCTATTTTGTCAAGCATGCTGATCACATCATTCTGAACTGAATTATCCCAGTTTTCCTGTATCATGATACCGGCAGTGGCTCCCTGCACATACACCATCACAATGCCTGTTTGCACATCGTATTCGCTGATAAAATCATGAAGATGGTCGGTGATGTCAATCAGTTCATTATGTTTGTGTGTTGAAATATCAATTGTTTTTTGCATATCTTTACAGATTATGGATTTCAGAACAAAAATACAAATTCCTCCTGCAGATTTCAAGATTAATCATAAACATAAGATGATGTTTTTGGGATCCTGTTTTTCCGATAACATAGGAGAACAATGCCTGGAACATAAATTTCAAGCCGTGTCCAATCCCTTTGGCGTATTGTACAATCCCGTGGTAATAGCTGATCACATCCGGCGGATGTTATACAATGACGTTATTGTACCTGAATTGCATAATAGCGGTGAATTGTGGTTTGATTACCGGTTTCACGGCAGCTTTTCACATCCGGATAAAACCACGGTAGCAAATAACATCACAAAAGCTTTTGATAAAGCGAAAACCCATTTTAAAAAAACGGATGTGCTGTTCATAACATGGGGAACATCCTTTGTGTACCTCTTGAATGCAACGGGTGAAACGGTAGCAAATTGCCATAAACAACCACCAACATATTTTATACGGGAAAAACTGACAGTAGATGCCATTATCACGGACTATTCAGATAGCATGAATGCAATCATCAAGCGTAATCCGGATTTACGCATTGTATTTACGGTATCGCCGGTGCGCCATTTGAAAGAAGGTTTTGTGGAAAATCAGCGAAGTAAAGCAGTGCTTTTGCTGGCTATTGAAGCACTGGAAAAGAAATTCCCGCAGGTGAGTTATTTCCCTTCTTATGAAATCATGATGGATGACCTGAGGGATTACCGTTTCTACAACAGGGATTTAAAGCATCCATCACAGGAAGCAGTGGATTATTTATGGAAGCGGTTCAGCGAAACTTGTTTTGACCATGAAACCGAACAGCTCAATGAAAAAATCCGGAAAATACGAGATGCGTATCATCACCGGATGTTGTTTCCACAAACTGCGGAAGCCAAAAAGTTTGCCCAAACACAGTTAATGCACATAGAGGCATTGCAGAAAACACATCCGTTCATTGATTTTTCTGAAGAAAAACCTTATTTTGATTCATTCTAAATTGATAAAGTATTCAGGGAACCAGCTGCTAATAGTTTTCAGGTTTTCAATGACAACATGGTGATTGGAGCTTTGTCAACATCTGGCGTGGAGACGGAAAGCGGAGACGGAAAAGAACATCAAAGTTATCTTTAGGTAAACATCATATTTCATTGATTTATTTGTAGAAAGTTTATTTACAGATGTTTGCAACTTGCGAAGCTTTAGTTAATAACAGTAATACCAAGTTGCGTTCTATCGTGTAATATTCAATATTATTATTTATGAGCCCGGTCTAAAAAGGCATTGTTTTGCCACGAAGACACAAAGTAACACAAATCTTAAGCTGATGTATTACAGGACTTTGTGAATCTTGGTGTCTTAGTGACTTTGTGGCATTTCTCATTTTTTTTGCTTTTTAGACGGGGCTCATTTATGATTATTGACAATTACAATAGATTGATTACCTGTATTATACCGATGATGTTCAATGTTAATACGAAACTGTCATCAATCCTTATTTACAGGGATTGATGACTTGTTGAGTTAATGCCGACCGACTATCAGCGTCATTATATTGGTTTTCAAAATATAATGACAATATTGATAGCGTGTCGCCAAAATTATGCAAATTACACAATTGAACACATATCGGTATAAAACCATTTTTTGCTAATTTAAACTTTTCCATTAAATTCGTGGTAGAACCAAATTTAATGAAAGATGGAGCTAACGAAGGGGATCTCCAAGTTGTACTTTACGAAGAAAATAATTTTCTTCAGCTTTTTGCGGGGTAAGCAAGACCACAGCACTGCCAAAATTGAAACTCCCGATTTTATCACCCTGTTTATAATAAACCTGTCCCGGAAAATCATCTGTGATGACTGCCTTTTGCCTGTGTGAAGGAGTTTTATCATTTAATACCTTCAGGCTGATGTTCCCAACATTCAATGCAGCAATCATGACAAGATAAATCGTTCCTGATTCAGTATTCGCCTGAATTACCATCCGTTCGTTTTTCAAAAAAACCGGTTTTTTATGTGCTATGCGTGGAGAAACCGAATAAAAAGCCCCGGGGATATGAGTGACAGATTGGATTGTCATATCGCAGGGAGCATGTACACAGTGATAATCACCGGGAGCAAGGTAAAAACTCCAAAAACTCCTGATGGTATTGTCTTTTTTTTCCAACAAGTTTTGAACAGAAATTAACTGGCCTTTTATCTGCAATATGGTTTGTTTTGAAACAGGGCCGCTGGCGTAAATGCTTGCGTCAACAGGGGAAGCCGGATCTCCCGTAAACGTCCTGATTCCGGGTTTGAATTTCCGGGTGAAGAAATCATTGAAACAACGGTAATCACGTATGTTCACATCATACAAATCCATGGGAATGCGATACACCCGCGCATATTGACGGATGCAAAATGAAAGCAGCCAACGGGGTAAACGCCGAAAGGCAAGAAAACCAACAATGCGGCAGGACAATATTTGAAAGAATATACGCACTCAGTTTTGTTTTACGACGAAAATACAAAATACTCTGGTGGAATTGTTATTTATTGTTATAAAAATTCATGGTTCTATCGATCCCCAATATTGTAAATGCCAGAATGGCTTCAATGTAAGTGTTTTTTTTTGCTTCGAATGTCTTGATTTCTTCACTGGTCATGTTTCCAAGCACATAATCGGTTTGCCTGCCGGGAGGGAAGTCATTTCCAATGCCCAGCCGCATCCGGGGAAATTGATTTGTTCCCAGCACATCAATGATATGGCTTAATCCGTTGTGTCCTGAGTCACCCCCTTTTTTTCGGATTCTGATTTTTCCAAATTCCAGCGCAATATCATCAAGAATCACAATCAGGCGGTCTGTATCCAACTTTTCTTTATTCAACCAGTACCGGACGGCATTCCCACTCAGGTTCATAAAGGTGGTGGGTTTTACCAGCACCAATTTCCTGGATTTGTGTTTTATTTCTGTCCGGAAACCGTAGCGTTTATCGCTAAAAACAGCATTGGATGCATCAGCCAATGCATCCAATGCCATAAAACCAATGTTATGCCTTGTGTTTTCGTATTCAGGACCGGGGTTCCCGAGTCCAACGATAAGGTATTTCACGATGAGAAATTATTAGGTTCAGGGTGTCAGTGATAAACTTATTCTTTAGGTTTATCTTCTTTTTCGCCTTTACTTTCTTCACCTTCCCCAGCACCTTCCTCAGCACCTTCCTTAGCTCCTTCTTCACCTTCAGCTTCTTCACCTTCTTCTTCTTCAGCGGCGGCTTCAGCAGCAGCTTCAGCTTCAGCTTCAATTTCTGCAATTCCACGAACGGCTACAACACCAACAACTGAAACGGTATCTTTTTCCAGAATTCTGGCGTTTTCAAGCTCCAGATCTGAGATTTTTACGCTGTCACCAATGTTCAGGGGAGTAATGTCAATTTCAATGTTTTCAGGCATATCTTTTGGCAGGGCACGTACCGGAAGATAACGATAATCCTGTTTAAGCACGCCACCTTCTTTTATACCAACTGCCAGCCCTTTCAAGTGTACCGGGATCATCATGTCCAAAGATTTACCTTCTTTTATTTCATAAAAATCAAGGTGAATAACCTCATCAGTGACAGGATGAAATTGATAATCTTTCATTATGGCTTGATATGTTTTATCTCCAAGTTCAAGATTGACAAAAAACACATCGGGAGTGTAGAGCAAACGCCTGAAAGCATTTACAGGTGCGTGAAAATGCACAATAGATTCACCACCATACAATACGCATGGCACTTCTCCCTGTTTTCTAAGTTTGTTTGTAGCTGATTTTCCAAGCTCTTCCCTAAGGGTTCCTTTAATTGCAAGTGTTCTCATAATTATTGTTTTAGTGCTACCTGGATTTTTACGTCCCCATCGCACGGTTCACAAATTTGGGCTGCAAAGATAAAAAAGTAATTGTGATTTTTACAAAAATGCTGCACATTATTTTCTGACTTTCTGAAAAACTGTGCTGATTGATTGATGCTGATATACTTTGCGGATTACATCAGCAAATAAATCTGCAACACTCAGCACATTGATTTTATCAGAATGTTGTTTAAGCGGGATAGAATCCGTTACCACAACTTCTTTTAACCGGGAATTGTTTATGCGTTCGTAAGCCGGCCCCGAAAGCACAGGATGCGTTGCTACGGCCCTGACAGATTTTGCTCCTTTATCGAGCATCATATCAGCAACTTGTGTTACGGTTCCGGCAGTATCAATCATATCATCAACGATAATGACATTTTTATCATCCACTTCACCAATAATTCGTAAATCTGATACTTCATTGGCTTTTTCCCTGGCTTTATGACATAGTACCATCGGGCAATCCAGAAATTTTGAATAGGCATTGGCCCGTTTTGTTCCGCCCATATCGGGAGAAGCTACTACAATGTCATCAAGATTAAGTGTTTCAATAAAATCAACAAACAGAGCGGATGCATACACGTGATCAACGGGCACGTTAAAAAAGCCCTGAATTTGATCCGCATGCAGGTCCATTGTCATCACCCTGTCAATACCGGAAGCTGCTAGCAAATCTGCCATAAGTTTGGCTGCTATAGGTACCCTGGCCTTGTCTTTCCTGTCCTGGCGAGCAAAACCAAAATATGGTATAACCACATTGACTTTATAGGCTGAGGCACGCCTTGCCGCGTCAACCATTAGCAACAGTTCAAAGAAATTTTCTATGGGAGGAAAAGTGGATTGAATGATAAATACCTGGTGCCCTCGTACGGTTTCATCCAGACTGGGCTGAAATTCACCATCGCTGAATTTTTGCAGGGATGATTTCCCTAATTTTACACCATAGTTTGCTACTATTTGCTCGGCAAGATAACGGGAAGCTTCACCTGAAAAAAACTTGATTGGAGTATTTGATGACATGATTTGTTTTTATTTTGGTTGTGCAAATTTAAAATTTCCTTCATTATAATAAAGGATGTATTAAAAAAAGTTATTGACATGATTTAAACGGTTCAACCGGTCAATCTCATTCAGGATATCCTGACATCCAGACTTTGTTTTTGCCGATGTAATAAAATGTTGAGGCAATTCATCCCATGTTTCTTTAAGGGTATCCAGCATCTGGCTTACCATTTGATTGGCTTTTGTTGGAGAAATTTTATCAACTTTAGTAAACACCATGTAAAAAGGAATCTGATTATCCCCCAAAAAATTGATAAAATCAATATCTGTGCGTTGAGGTGTAATACGTGCATCAATGAGGACAAATAACACAATCAGATTTTCACGTTTTTCTGTATATTCCAGGATCATTTTTTTAAAATGCCGGCGTTCTTTTTTTGAACGTTTAGCAAAACCATAACCTGGTAAATCAACAAGATACCATGTTTTGTTAATGATGAAATGGTTGATTGTCCTTGTTTTTCCAGGTGTAGATGAAATTTTTGCCAGTTTTGTTCTGTTTGTCAGGGCATTGATGAGCGTGGATTTCCCTACGTTCGACCTTCCGGTAAAAGCATATTCCGGCTTGTCAGGAGGCGGACACTGTGTAAGTTCCGTACTGCTTTTTATAAATTCTACATGTTTTATTTTGAGATCACTCATTCAGGTAAATGGTTTTGTAGGACAATTTTTTGTTTTCATAATGATATACCCTGTATGATGCCTGTCTTCCCCAAAATCCGGCAACAGGACCTCCAACATAAACAGGAACATCATCCAGCCAGTGGAGCTCATCCCTGTGAAAATGACCGGTTATAATGGCTTCAGCATTGTATTTGTTCACCAGTGACGACCACCATTCCATTTCTTTTTCGGGCCAGCTCAGATGGTCTTTGTTCTGATAAAAATCCAGCACACTGGGCTGATGGTGGCAAATAATCACTTGTTTGTCTTGCAATAGCTTAAGACTGTGGCTTATCCATTGTTTTTGCACCTCAATATCCGGTAATGAATCTGCTACCGGAATCGAGTAATACATAAGAAAACTCACAGAATCTATGGTGAAAATTTTGTTGAGCGAGCCGATTTTTGATTGAAATATGTTTACGTGTTCATCGTATTTATCAGGCAGGATATCGTGATTGCCCGGCAATACATAAAGCGGTGGCTTTATTAATGATTTAAACTGATAAAAAGTGCTTATCGCAGTTTCTTCATGCAGGTTATCCTGAAAAATATCGCCTGTGTGTATAACAGCCTGAATATCAAAAGGCAAATCATTTATTGATTTTGCCAGTTCCATGGATATTTTATCGTGGTCATCATATCCGAAATGTGTATCGGATATTTGAACAAAATAAAAATCCTGGGATTTGGACATTGTAAAACCAAGACACATTAATAACAGAGCCACAATCCTTAAAATCATTTGATATCAGTTATAATATAAGACAATTGGTTAATATTCAAAGGTTTCCCCAATATTTTGAAATTCTCATCAATCAACAGCATAGTGGGAGTTGCATAGAGGTGAAACGCTTCAACAACAGGGCTTTCCCATCCCTGGTAATCACACCAAACATCAAACGGCAACTCAGCATCTTGCAGATAACTTTCCAGCTCTTCCGGTTTATTGTCAAGCGAAACAGAAACAATCTCAATGTTCTTTTCAAGCAATTGTGGATATAATTCACGAAGTGCTTTATTCATTTGTTTGCAGTGTCCACACCATGTGGCCCAAAAAACAAGCAGTGTTTTTCCTGTCACTTCATCGTACAAATTCACGGGTTCCCCGTCAATTTTTGATGAAATAAAATTCTGGACAGTATTGCCGGTCTGAAACTTTTTATAATACTCAATGCGGTTTTCAAGGTTTCCTTCTGTTTTTTTGCAATTGTCTGCATAATTGGTGACAAGATATACAACGAGAGGTTCCATTTCAAATTGTTCAAAGCCTTGCATAAGGTACATCAACGTATAATCATACACAGGATTTTTTTCTGGTATAAAATTGAAAATGCTGTCAATGGCTTGTTTGTAAAGCTTTATTTGTTGGTCTCTTCTGGCATTTCTGTCTCCAAATAGCATCAAATAGTCGATTATCGAAGTAGAATAAGCATCCGAATGTAATAATAATGTGTCGCTCCAATCTCTGTTGCTGATCATTTCATGTTTTATTTCAGGAGAATTGCTGTAAAATATGTCCAAAGGCATTTGATATAAGAAAGTCAAATATCTGGTCACAAAAGCATTGTTGTGGTTTTTCTCAAGATCATTAAGAAAATCCTGCCGCTCCTGATATAAGTCTTTTGCCTTGTTTTTGCTTAATTGCATCAAGCGGTCTGTTTCGGGGTAATTGATGATAAAGTTTCTCAATGCTTCAATTTTTTTGTTTTGATCATCCAGCAACTTATAGAAATCATACAGGGTTTTGTTTTGCCATGATTTTTTTATTACCAATGCTTCAATGGGAGCTTTTGCAATGGTTTGAAAATCCAGATTATCCCATCCCAAAATGAAATCAAGCCAAATATTTTCAGATATAAACAAACGATACATCCCTTTGGAGTTTTTGGGGTGCATATGATAAAGAAATCTGTTATTAGTATCTAAAGGTATGGTGTCAACGATGTTGATTTTATCACCAAATAGCTCGGCCAGTATCAATTGATCTTCAGAGGCTGCTGTTATTTCCCCTTCAATCCTGTTCTGAGCATGTGATCCAACAAAAATCATACAGAATGCAATGCATAAAAACCATTTCATACGTATGTCTTTTTTAATTATCTCCATCATTAACTAAATTTTTTTGCACATTATTAATAAATAACAGGCTGCCTGAAAAATTCCACAAACTGTTGTCATTATTTTTTTCTCAATGTCCTTAGCATGAACGGTTTATTTAGCGCTGTATTGTTGTATCTGTGTTTATTTCCTTTATTTTCCACCAGGGCACAAGACACAAAGATGCTTTTTTGTTGCCAGTTTCTTTGTGTTCTCGTGGGAGTTTTATTAATAATTTTATTTTAATGCACAATTTGGAATTTTCAGTTAAGCCATAACTACAATTTAATAATTGGTGCAGAATTATTTACAGTGATCACAGTATAGTTCTTTTACTTTTTCATTGGCAAACACCTGCGACGGGAAGGATTTATCTCCACGGAAGAAATCACAAAATCGCTGATTGTCCATTTTCTCTGCTTTTTCAAGCGCTCTGGCAAATCTATTTGAATGTATTTTATGGTCAACTTTTGAACAAAGGCTGATATAAGTATAAAGTAACTCGGGATATACATCTTCATCATCAGCATAGTGTTTTACCAAATCAAATGCATAATCATAATCCCCGTGATTAAGGTATATGACAGCCAGCTTAAGGGAATTTTGCCAGTTAACTTCATCAAAATTGATGATCCGCTTGATCATGTCCAGGCTTTTCTCCACCACCGGATGATCAATGCCTACCGAATCAGCATATATATCCATTACTTTATACTGCAATTCAATGTTCAACAGATCAAGGACATTTTCCCTTAAATCAAAGTCATAGAGGTAGCTGATTTCATCCTGTAAAATTTCCTTGTCGTATTGGTTGGTAACATCTTCCAGTAGCACACGGCAATACACATAATTGTAATAGACATACGGATTTTCTTTATCCAGCTCCCATAACATTTCAATCTTGTCGTGGTAGGATTTATCAATGACATCATCATACAGGATTTGTTCCATGCAAATGCGGTTCATATTGAGTCCGACATATTTTTTTCCTTCTGGAATTTCCATGTTTTCAACGGCGGTTTTGCCATATTTGCCTTTGACCAGCTGATCGTACATGTACTTTTGGATAGACAAAGCCCTGGCCTTGTCACCATTTTTAATGGCTTTGTTAAACTGGTCAACAACGTAATATTCTTCTTTGCCTTCTGTAAGATCATAAGTTATCCATATCGAGATGTCAGCGTATCGGTGATTTTCCAGAATTGGCTCCAGCTCTTTAGCCAGTTTATTGTCGTTGATGTATTCAATGGCTTCATCCATGCTCATGTCAGCCAGTTTTTTGTGTTTTGTGTCTTTTACATCTTTTTTGAAATCTTCCCAGTTGGGTGCAGCGGTGATAGAGTCTATAATGTTGGCATTCTGATTTTTGCGGAATGCATCGATGATGCTTTCAGCGCGGTTTTCCTGCAGTTCTTTGTTTGCTTTAATGCTCCCTTCAAGGGATGAATATGCTTCGACATACACTTTGTTGATGATGAAATCCGGTTCGTTCAATGCTTCTATCACCGGCGCAATGTCTTCAATTTCATAAGTGTATTTATTGCGCTCAAACGGGATATGGAATTCCAGTTTGTTTGTAGTGGCCACCGGTTTATAGGCGGGGACACCTTCAGGGACAATTGTATCAGGCAGCAAACCAATTTTCTGACTGTATTCATATTGTGCATCAAAAACAAACGATGGTGGAAGGTTATAACACACATGTTTGTCCTGCAGGATCATGAGGTTCAGTTCGGTTTCTTCAGGATTGAGTTCTTCGGGAAATTCACCCAAAACCACTTCCAGCTTTTTGACGCGTTCCCGCTTGCCCTCGGCAGGAGCCCTGTTCTTTTTCATCAACTTTTTCTTATAAACAGGTTTAAGCATGATTCCTCGGTTGACGAGGCTGTAATCCACAATGTTGGGGCTATTGCAGTTGTTAAATTGAGATTTTCTGACAATATCAACAGCAAGGCCATCTTTTTTGCGTCTGATCAGACGATTAAAACGGCGTAAATCATTGTATTTGAAAACAATTTCACCCTTTTCATTTATGCTGAGGCCTTTTTGAAGGTCGATTAAATCAGGAAAATATTTTTTGCAATTCCGGCATACCAGATATTCATAATTATCAACTCCCCATCTCCAAAAAGGGAACAATCCACCGGTTGACACATTTGGCTCAATTTCTTTGATCATATCGGCTCCTTCATTTTTTGTGAAATAGTTGCCCATCATGAATGATACATAAACTTTCTTTTGCCTTTCATCAAGCGCACTCCCTACACCGGCAAGAAAAAACTGTTGTTTTCGTAAATTTCGTAAAGTTTTTACACTGGAAGACCATTTAAGAATAATTCCCCGGGCAATTTCACGGTATGTTAAAAACCCTTCTGTGGTTTTTAAGTTGTAACGCATGACAATAGCATCCCCTACACCGCTGCCACCATAGTATTGTATGCGGGATGCAATATTCTTGGTTTTTCCCTTTCCTTTTGTTGTTGGGTTGTTGTTTTCTGCCATTTCTGCGGCATGATCACGGGCAATAGGCACCAAAAAATCATATTTTTCAAATCCTTCAAGCCCCAGAGAATCCATAAACATATTGATTTCCTGAAATACAATCTCTGATAACAATTTGGTGTCAAATTGTTCCGGATCTACTGTCTGATCCGAACTGTGATATTCTCCACTTAATTTCTCCTGGGCCTGGCCCCCGAAAACAAGTAACAAAACCAATAAAACTAAACCGATTTTTTTCATGATAACAACAAGTTTTTATTTTAAATGTTAAGATTTTTTTTGACGCAGCAAAATAAGAATATTTTCTTATTCCTAAAACACTTTGTACTTTTGATTTTTGAATTGTTGTTAACAACGATGGAAAATAATACCAGAATCGATAAGTTTTTATGGTGTGTACGCTTGTTTAAAACACGCTCAAAAGCAACAATCGCTTGCAAAAAGAAACGCGTTTTGGTAAACGATCAGGATGTGAAACCTTCGGCAAAAATCAGCAAAGATGACCGGATAGAAATAAAAAGGCCTCCCATTATACGGAGTTTTGTTGTAAAAGAAACACTCGATTCACGTGTGGGTGCTAAGCTTGTTGATAACTATATTGAAGAAACCACCCCTGAAGAAGAATACCAGAAGTTGAAAAAAGCTCGTGAAACCACCATCATAAGAACAAAAGGAAAAGGAAGGCCAACAAAAAAGGAACGCAGGCAAATTGATAAATTAAATCCGTACAAATGATCATCGCAAAACAGAAAAAAAAGGAAAACATAGCTGAATATGTCCTGTATATGTGGCAAATTGAAGATATGCTCAGGGCATTGAATTTTGACCATAAACTGGTTGAAAAATCACTTGTCAATAAATATGAAACAGATTCAGAACAGAAAAATGAAATACGGAATTGGTATCATGGCCTTATACAGCAAATGAAGGATGAAAAGATTCAAAAGTCAGGACACCTGCAATTCTTGAGAAACCAGGTAAATGATTTATACGAATTTCATTTGTATCTGATGCAAAACGAAAATGAAACAACATATCATCAGGTATTTAACATTGCCGTCCCGAACCTTGTTGCTTTCCGGGAAAAATCAAAAAACCAGGGTGCAAATGATGTGGAAGTGGCTTTCAATGCGTTGTATTCATTGTTGTTGCTTAGACTTCAAAACAAGGAAGTGACCAGTGATACGCAAAAAGCAATGACCAGTTTTAGTAATTTTTTAGGTATGTTATCCAAAAAATATCAAGCCTTCCACGCCGGCAAAGAAGAGCTCAAAAAATAAAAACGGATGTCATGTTATCAAAAATACATCCCTCAATCTCTCCCTCTCTCCATCTCCCTATCTCTCTATCTCTCAATCTCCCCCTCTCTCAATCTCCCCCTCTCCCCCTCTCCATCACGGCCTATATGCCGATTCATTCAGTATTTTTTGATAATCATTTTCATTCATCAGGTTTTGTAAATCAGGGTTTTCATTTTTAGCGTAAGCTTTGACAATTTGCCACCCAAGCCATACGGCAGCTCTTCCGGGAGAATCTTTACCAAAAGCATAAGTAAACGGGGCATTGCTTATAAATTTTCGCCGCTTCAGGTAATCTGTTGAAAACAGCAATTCTTCACTTACAATGTATTCCCACATGGTTTTTTCAAACTTATTACAATAGGCCAAATCTTGTGCAGAATACCCCATTTTTATGCTGTCATGCATGTCAGGATACATGGCATCCAGGAAATACAACAGTTTTCCTTCGTAAATCATTTTGTGTACAAGGTATTCGGAGGTGTCGGGACCGGCATGTTCCATTTGTGCCCAGGCGTACATGCAATCCACCGGAATAAAATCAGGTTGCATTTTACGGGCGGCATACACAGGAATATCCATCATGGCATACAAATCAGAATCAGCGCCAAGGTACTTATCCAGGCCTACCCCAATTATCCCGTTGTCGGTAACAACGGAATGATTGAAGCCGGCAATGAAAGTGATGATGTCAGGCACCTCTTCTTCCGGATAGTAATATTTGTAATGCCTGAACCCGCCTTCCAGTGTGTTCTCAACCTCATTAAGCGTTTTAAACTTATTTTCCACAGCATTTACGGCTTTTTCTACAGTATAATCCGTTAAAAAAGCATCAAAATATTCATAAAAACGCTTGTTTCCGGTATGGCCTATGTTGATGATTTGTTGTGTGAAAAGCAGAAAAAAACGGGGGTATTTTTCTTCTAGAAATGCGGCATGTTGCTCTATGTCTGTATAGCCGGCAAACAGGTCCTGGTCAAAACGCCGGATATCAATTTCAACCTCTACATCAGAAACATCTACCTTAAGTTTTTCTTTTGTTTTAAAAAAAAGAAGGTACGATGCCAACCCCAATGCGATGATGCTTAGAATTATTATAATGAGATTTTGACGTGTAATTTTCATTTGTACTTAATTTTTTATATATATTTGCAATGAACAAAAATAGTGTATCAAACATTAAAAACTAAACGATATGAAAAAGATTCTCATTGTATCCTTGTTAACGATATTTAGTTTTTCCGGATTTGCACAGGTATCCGGAGGTTTATTTGCCGGCCCGAATTTGTCGTGGTTTGGCGTGGATAGTAAAATTCAATCAAGCGAAGGAGTTAGACTAGGTTATACCTTTGGTGCCATGGCCGATTTCCATGTTTTTGATAATTTCCTGTTTACAGCCGCGGTTAAATACAATGATCTTGGTGGTACCATGAAGTATGAAAATGGAGCCATTGTACATCTATACGACGAAGCCATCCCCACACTTGAACTGATCGGGGAAGGAGATAAAATCGATTACAATCTCCAATACCTGGAAATTCCGGTGGGCTTCAAAGGCAAAACCAACGAGATCGGCTTCATGTCGTATTACATGAAAGCAGGTGTATCCCCAATGATACGACTCAAAGGAAAAGCTGATATCACGGCCGGGTCAAATGACCTTTTTACGAAAAACACCGGAATGTTTAATTTTAATTGGTTCATGGGTGCAGGTTTTGAGTTTGCCCTTAGCGGGAACACGCGGTTTATTACAGAAATTGTTTACACTGGAGGTATGCTGGGTTTTGTGAAAGATAAATTCAATGGAAGCGAGTCTGATTTAGAAACCACTGTAAAAGTACTTGACGATTTCGAAAATTCAGATCAATTTAAGGATTATGGCGATTTTGAAGATCAGTTTGATGATGAAAAAGAAAATTACAATAACGATCCTGATAATTACGATATTGAAGATAAATTTATTGATGAACATAACATCATTATCCGCGATCACAGAGGTAATGTAAATGCCATTGAATTGAAAATCGGGATTTTGTTTTAATTGAATGAGTCCGGTCAAAAAAATCAAAAAAGTGAAAAATCCCATAAAGTCAATCAGACACCGAGATGCACAAAGGACAGAATTGCAATGGTTTAAATTTTGTGGTACTTTGAATTTTCGTGGCAAGGCAACAACTTTTTAGACCGGGCTTTTGCATAATTTTCAATAATAATAGCACCATGAAAAACTTAAAATCATTATTTCTCATGCCATTATTGTTTATGGCAATGTCCGTTATGATGTCATCCTGTATGACAACAAAAACAAGTGTGGGGGAGTATTTGGAATCCCCCGGGCAAGAATATACATATGCAAAAGGCAAACAATTTTGGCTGTTCTGGGGCATATTGCCTGTTGGCAGAACAGATGTAAATACGCCACGGGACGGAAATTGCAAAATAGTTACAAAATATACTTTTGTTGACTTTTTAATTTCCGGGTTGACAGGTGGTATTGTTACTTCTTATACCATAAAAGTATTGGACAAGGCTGATCGATAACAAATTCAAATGGAAATTTATTACCTGGTTTTGCAGAAATGACCAACGCAAGAAGATAGACTTTATGAAAATAGCCCTTTCCCAGTTAAATTATAAAATCGGTGATTTTAAGCGTAATACATCAAAAATAATTCAATCAATCAATCAGGCAGGCGAAAAGCAATGTGACCTGATAGTTTTTTCAGAACTGGCTGTTTGTGGATATATTCCCCATGACCTTCTGGAACAAAAAGATTTTATTGACAATGTCTATAAAAGCATTGAAAAGATCACACATCACAGCAATGATATGGGTATTCTTATTGGAGCGCCGGTGCTGAATGAAAGTGAATCCGGAAAAAAGTTGTACAATGCAGCTGTCTTTATTGAAAACGGTAAAATCAAACAAATTTTCAATAAAACACTGCTTCCCACCTATGATATTTTTGATGATTACCGTTACTTTGAACCCAACGACAGGTTTGAATTGCTGGAGTTTAAGGGGAAGAAAATAGCCGTTACCATTTGTGAAGACCTGTGGGATAAACAGGAAGCACAGTACCGCTTTGCCAAAGAAAAGCAATACAAAATCTCCCCGCTGGAAAAACTCAGTGAATTGTCACCCGATTTTATCATCAACATTGCCGGTTCGCCTTTTTCATACAACCAGGAAAAATTGCGCCATGATATTTTGGCAAACAACGCAAAAAAGTATGGATTACCGGTAGTTTACGTCAACCAGACAGGCGCCAATACCGAACTGATTTATGATGGCGGTTCGCGCATTTTGAATGCACAAGGCCACATTGTGAAACAATTAAAACATTTTGAAGAAGACCTTGACTTTTTTAATACGGAAGATTTTGCTGCCAAAGGTATTCCTGATACAAAACAGGGATCAAAACTTGAAAACATCTATAAAGCCCTTGTGCTCGGTGTGCGGGATTATTTTGATAAAATGGGGTTTAAATCCGCTGTCCTCGGGCTTTCAGGAGGGATTGATTCGTCGCTGACAGCAGCCATTGTTGCAGAAGCCCTGGGCAGCAACAATGTAACGGGCATTCTGATGCCTTCGCAAATCAGCAGCGAACACAGCGTCACGGATGCAAAAAAACTGGCTGAAAACCTGAATATGCCATATCACATTGTGCCCATAGAATCCGGTTTAGAAAGCCTGAGTGAATCCCTGGACGGGATGTTTAAAAATATGCCTGAAGATGTGACGGAAGAAAACATACAGGCCAGAATGCGCGGCCTGATTCTGATGGCAGTTTCCAATAAGTTTGGACACATGGTCATCAACACATCCAACAAAAGTGAAGCGGCTGTAGGATATACAACATTGTATGGCGACATGAACGGCGGGTTATCGGTGTTGGGAGACGTGTATAAAACAGATGTTTTTGCGTTGGCAGAATACATCAACCGGGAAAAAGAAATAATCCCCCGTCAGTGCATCACCAAACCCCCATCCGCAGAATTACGCCCGGGGCAAAAAGACCAGGATAGCTTACCACCATACGATATCCTTGACGGGATATTATTTGAATACATCGAACAAAAATTATCCGAATCGGAAATCATACACGCCGGTTTTGACGCCAAAACTGTAAATTACGTCACCGGGTTGGTCAATAATAGCGAATTTAAGCGTTTTCAAGCCCCTCCGGTACTTCGTGTGTCATCCAAAGCATTCGGTTTTGGACGCAGAATGCCAATTGTTGCAACATATTCATAAAAAAACCGGGTTTTTATTGCTTTGTTTTAAAATGATGTTATATTTGTCTTTTGTAAAAATATTTTTTAATAAACTAAAATCAACATCATGAAAAAATTTGCTGTATTATTAAGCCTCGTAGCTTTTGTTTTTGCTTTTACGTCATGTAACAGCGGACCTGAAGGCGATGCTAAAAAATTAATGGACAAACAGGAAGCACTCATCGAAATGCAACAAAAAGCTGCTGATGATGGTGAACTTTCTGACAAAGAAATTGACAACATTGTCAACGAATTCAAAGCGTTTATGGAATTCTCAAGTGAATTGGAAGAGAAATACGAAGAAGATTCCGCCGGAAATGCCCAACTCAATGAAGAACTGGAAACCCTGCAAAAGGAAATCCAAGACAAATACGAAGACATTGACATGTCTGATGTTGAAGGGTATGACAAACTGAACGAAAAAATGTTTGAAGTCATGTTCTCTGAGTCAGAAGAATCAGAAGAATCAGAAGAATAATTTGATTGTTCAACGCATTAAAAAAGCCATTCACCTTGTCGTGTTTGGCTTTTTTTTTGAGCCCTGTCAAAAAAGACATTTTTCTCTATATTTGAATTCTTATGTTAATTCTGAGGTTACTGAAAGAAAGTGTGAGTTTTGCCCTGCAATCCCTGCGGGTGAATAAACTAAGGACTTTATTGTCCCTGTCAGGAATTACCATTGGCATATTTGCCATGATTTCTGTGTTTACGGTGGTGGATTCACTCGAACGTCAAATCAGGGAGTCTGTTTCAGAACTCGGGGACAACGTGATCTATATTCAGAAATGGCCATGGGAATTTTCTCAGGATTATGCCTGGTGGAAATACCTGAAAAGGCCGGTGCCCAATATGGACGAGTACAAAGCCATCAAAGAACGTGCAAGGTACATTCAATCATGTACATTTATGGCAAGCACCAGCCAGACCATCAGCAGAAGGGACATGTCTGCCAGCAATACGGGGGTTTTGATTGCTACCTACGATTATAAGGACAACCGGGCTTTTGATATCAGGAAAGGCCGTTATTTTACGGCTTCCGAAGCCCAACAAGGCAGAAACCTCGCTGTTATTGGACATTCGGTTGCCAAAGACCTGTTTCCGTTTTCAGAACCATTGGGCAGGGAAATCAAAATTGCCGGCAACCGTGTGAATGTCATCGGGGTGTTTGAAAAAGAAGGAGAAAACATGATGGTTTCCAGCAGCCATGATAACCTTGTCTTGCTCATGGCCAATTATGGCAGGCGCTTGTTTGATATTAACAGTGAAAGCCTGAACCCCATGATACTGGTAACCGCATCACAAAATGCAGATATTGAACAGCTTAACGATGAGATGGAAATCATCATGCGTTCCGAAAGACGCCTCAGCCCCATGGAAGAACCAAATTTTGCACTCAACCGTGCCAGCATGATCTCACAGGGCATTGATAAAATATTTGCTACCCTCGATATTGCAGCCATTATTATAGGTGGATTCGCTATCTTGGTTGGGGGATTTGGCATCGCCAACATCATGTTTGTGTCGGTAAAAGAACGAACCCGCATCATCGGCATCCAAAAAGCCATTGGTGCAAAATCCGGTTTTATTCTGACCCAGTTTTTATGCGAAGCTGTTGTGCTTTCGCTGATCGGTGGGGTTTTTGGTTTGATTCTGATATGGATTGGCACCCTGATCGGTACCCAAATTATAGATTTTAAGCTGGTACTGGGGATGAATAACATCCTGGTGGGCTTGTTGATCAGCGGTGGAATCGGTGTTATTTCAGGTTTTCTGCCGGCAAGACAAGCCGCCAACCTTGATCCGGTCATTGCCATGGGTAAGGTGTAATTTGCATGCTTTGTCTGCCCGAATCATTCAAGAACAAAATTGCGCACTTCTGTTTTGCCTTTGTAACTGATATTCAGCATGTATTTACCCTGAGTGAATTCACTGCAATTTAGCGTGACCTGCCGGTAACCTTTGGTGAGTTCATAATCCTTATTATAAACAAGCCGTCCGGCATTATCAAAAACACGTATAACAATGTTTCCGTTGTCAGGGATGAGCAGTGTAAGGTTTAATTTCCCGGATGTGGGATTGGGATAAAGGTCATACAATTGGAATTCAGCTTCATTGAGAACACACAAACTGTTGTTTTCAGGCACATCGTCGGGCATGCCGGGGTCAAGTGATACACATGTGTATGTCGGTAGCAAACCCGATGAAACATAAGGCCTGGCTCTGAATGTATAACGCATCACAGCCCCTGCATCCAACTGATCTTCCAGATATTCACGCTGAATGTTGTTTGTGGAGGTGTTGAGTTCTATAGCCAGGTTATCTGCCGGCACAGAACCGGCATTGGCAATATCTGCTTCTACGGCAAGGTAATTTCCCTCCAGTGTGACATCCATATTTATTACCATTACATCCACAACCGGGATTATTGCCCGGATGGTTTTTCTAACCGTATCGGGGCATCCTTTGTCTGAAACAGCCACAAGTTGTACCTCATAGCGGCCGCTGTCTTGCCAGGTATGTACAGGGGTGATGTCTTCCGATGTTGTGCCGTCATCAAAATCCCAGTAATAATCGGATGCCCCTTCCGACCGGTTTTCAGGGGTCAGGGTAAACGGAATATCCCCCCACGTACGTTCTACGGCAAATTGTGCCTTTGGCGTTTGCCATACAGACAATACAGTGTCAATAAAAGATGAACATCCTGCATTTGTTGATACACTGAGATGTAAAGGATATGTTCCTGTATCTTGCATGGTTATTTCAGGTGAAGACGTGCTAAAAACCAAGCTGTCCAGTTTCCATTCCCATGATGTGATGTTGTCGCCAATGGCGGTGGATAAGTCTGTCAGAAGATGCAGTACGCCTGTACAGGCATTGAGGTTGCCTGCTGCTGCTTGTGGTGTGGCATCAACTTCGATGTTGTTGTGAAGGGTGTCGGTGCAGCCGTTGAGGCTGGTTACACATAATTGCATCTGGTATGTTCCCGGACTTGTGAATGTATGCCCGGGTGATTTGCGGCTGCTGGTGTTGCCATCACCAAAATTCCAATGATACCTGATGATGGGATTAACATCATCACTGCTGCTCTCGTCGTTGAAATACACGGGCTGGCCGGAACAGAGTGCAGAATGGGAAAAATCCGCTTCCGGCCCCGGACGGATGTCCACAGTTTGTGTGATGGTATCGGCACATTCAAAATTTGACTCTGCCATTAAACTGACAGCATAGGTGCCGGAATCATCGTAGCTGTGGGCTATAATTTCTTCTGTGCTGCTTTGCCAGTCACCGTTTTCGGTAAACTGCCAGTAAAAACCGGACAAGCTATCCTGTTCTATGGTGCTCAGGCTTTGGAAAGGAATGATATTGCCCTCACAGCCTGTCAGCGGGGCAAAATCCGGCACGGGCAGCGGATGCACCTCCACCGTTTGTGTCAGTGTGTTGTGACAGCCCACATCGGTATGCAGCTGCAGGGTAATATCGTAGTTGCCGGCGCTGTTGAAACTGATGGACGCCTGCTCGCCGGTGGCAAATACAGAATCGTTGTAAAGCCATTCACGGGCGGTGATGTTGCCGTCGGGGCTGGTGGATCCATCCAGCAGGCTGATGTTTGCTTCTGCGCAGTGCCCGTTGATCTGGAACTGCGGATCGGGTACTGTCCCCAGGATGCTGACATCCACCGTGTCGGTGGCCACACAGCCCAAACCGTTGGTAACCGTAGCGTGGTAAGTGCCCGGACCTTCAATGAGATATTCCATGTCTGTGCTGCCGTCCTGCCACTCGTAGGCAACGGCTTCATCGTCACCATAAAGGAAGGTAAGCCGGTTGCCAATGCACAGGGCGGTATCTGCGGTGCCAAAACCGGCGGTAAACTCAAACATATCCAACTGCACGCTGATGGTATCGCTGCGGTAAACACAGCCCAGGCTGTCGGTGACTTCCACGGCGGCTTGTGTGTTTTCCCAGTATTCAGCGCTGTTGCCGGTAGCGGACGCGTTGAGCCACGAGAAACTGTAATCGCTGCACTCTAGCTGCGTATCCCAGAGGAGGGTATCGCCGTAGCATATTTCAGATACCGCATCCGGCTGGTTCACTTCCGGATACATTACCCGGATGTCATCGGTGCTGCTAAGCCCAAAAATGTCGGTAACGGTCACTTCGTATTCCCCGCTTTCACTTTCACTTACCGTAATGGTGGGCGTGGTGTCCCCCGTACTCCAAATATAATCTGTAAACCAGGGCTGCTCTGCCGAAATGGTGGTGTCGCAGAAACCGTAAGGCACGCGGATATCATAACCGAGGTTGACGGGTGGGGCGTATTTTTGCATGAGGTAGTTTTCAACACTTTGCCGATCAGATGTGTTTAAAAGAGAATCATAGAGAATTATTTCGGCAATAAAACCATCAAGACTTCTATTGCCATTTTGATCAGCACCAATCCTTATATTTTGCCATGCTCTGTCATCTGTATGATTTAAAACAAAATTTCCATTTTCATATAACTCTCCATTTGATGAATTATTAATAATAGTATTTAAGATTGTGAATGGTGTACTTTTGTTGTATTCCCATTTATTAAAGCATTTTATTTGATTATTATAAAATTGCAAATCAGGACTATCAAGCGTATTATCAAGATCATGATTTCTGATTGCAAACTGTTGAGTACTCTCTGGTGAAGACCAAATAATAAATAATGAACTGGTATCTCTCGAATTAAAACTGGAATCAGCATCTAAATAATCATTATTTCCGTCAAAAGATAGTAAGGGATAATTATTTAAAATATCAGTTGTATCATTAAGTACAGGCATAAAATTATTATCTGTCTGAAATAAATGATTATTATTACCACTAATATCATAACAAGTGTCTATATAACCATTATTGCTTTTCACAGAATCACCATTTATCCAAAGGTAAATATTGCCAATATTGTTAGGATTAAAAAAATCAATATAAAATGTGGTTGATTCTGAAAGATTATTACAGGAATTATAAGCCTGTATTTTCCAGAAAACGGTATCGTGATTTTGTGGCAGATGCAATTTTATTTCCTGATTTAACAAACTGTCTTTTGCCAGTAAAATATTGTTAAAAGCGGAATCGGAAGCAATAAGCAATTTAAAATAATGGATATTGTTGCTGTAATTCCATTTAAAGTTTACAGAATCTGAAACTCCTAAATTAATGCCGTTATGTGGGTAAATTAATGTTGGTGTTTCTGCCGCTGGCAATGAATCTGCAATTAATAATTCTTTCATCAAGGTATCAGTACAGCCGTTTGTCTGGCTTACAATATGCTTGATCTGATACAATCCCGGATTATTAAATGATTTGAGCGGGTCTTTATCTGTGCTGTTTGTGCCGTCATCAAAATCCCATGAATAATTATCAATTTGCCCTAATGATGCTGATGCATTGCTGTTAAATTGAATATTTGTATTTGAGCAACATACATCAGAATTCCCAAAAGTTGAAAAATCTGAATGCGGAATATTTTTCACAAAAATAGTTTTTGTTATTTTGTTTGTGCAGCTTAGTGTATTTACTTCAAGGTTGACATTAAATGTATCCGGTGAAGTATATGTATGTGCGGGATTTTGCAAAGCAGAAAAAGTGCTGTCACCAAAATTCCAGTTCCGGGAAATTATTGTATCAGGTGGTACATCAGTGCTTAAATCTGTAAAATGAGTTGCCTGCCCCAGGCATACAGTATCAAAGCTGAAATCAACATTAGGGGCTGTACCAATGATATTTATCATGCTTGTATCCTGGATAAGACACCCCCTGTTATTTTCAAGCTGAACCGAATAATTGCCTCCGCCGGCAATAATGGTTGTACTGTCAGTGCTGCCTGTATTCCATAAATAAGATGTTATGCCTGCGGGATACTCAGATAAGCCCATATAAGTACCGTCACAAATATCTATGCTGTCATAAAGCACATTTTGTAAAGGGAAAGAATCTATATTTACAAATACGCTGTCTGTTATATAAGTGCAACCGAGGCTGTCGCTTAGAGAAAGTGCATAAAAACCCTCGTCATAAATTTTTATTCCGGCTGTGGTATCTCCTGTTGACCAGGAAAAATCATAAATACTGCTGTCAAGGCCTGTGTGCCAATTTATCGTATCTCCAAAACAAATGGTTGTATCATTGATTGTATTTACTGATGGATAATAAACTTCAATATCATCTGTGGAGGTTTGCCCGAAAATGTTTGTAACCGTAACTGAATAATTACCACTTTGATCAACCGATATTTCCGGCAATGTATCCCCAGTACTCCAAATATAATCTGTAAACCAGGGCTGATCTGCGGAGATGGTTGTATCGCAAAAACCAACCGTTTCAATATCTGCACCCAGACTAACAGGAGGAGCATACTTATTCATTAAGTAATTCTCAATACCTATAAGAGAGCTATCACTAAGGATTGTATCATAAACAATAAATTCATATATTGATCCATTTAAACTTCTTTGTTTATTTTCATCTGCACCAAGCCTAAGTGTTTCAATATCTTTTGAATCAGTATGATTTAAAACCAATTCCCCATTTTCATAAGCAAAACCATTTGAGCTATCATTTATTATAGTATTAAGCAACACAAAAGGAGAGTTTTTGCTATAAGACCAACCAGATGGGGCAGTTCTTAATTGATTATTATAAAACTGTAGATTTGCTGCATTATAGACATCCCCAACCTCAGTATTACGAAAAACAAATTGTTGATCCGTATCATCTAAACTCCAAATAATAAAATATGTAAATGGATCATTTAAAAAAAAAGTAGTGTCAGAATCAAGATGATCATTTATACCATCAAATGTAATGCCTGGATAATTATTTAATGTATCTGAATGTATGGGCTGAAAATCACTATTGAATTGATTAAGATTATTATTATTGCCACTTAAATCAAAACACGTAATTATCTTATTTCCTGATTTTTGCACTGAGTCTGAAGTGATCCATAACTTTAGGTTATTTGTAGGCACCTGTGCAAAACACAAGTTGAATAAAACAAGCAATAACAAAACACCTAGTATTTTTTTAAAAAAAAGCATCTAACCCCAAAGTTAATCAATTTTCTTATTCAAAAGCAATGCAATAATAAAAATAAATATTTCTCCTGATAAAAACCACAACCTGCTTGTTACAGCGATGGTTGTTGCATCTGCAAGCGGGATATCTGCTAAACTCAGGTATGCCACAATTAATCCTTCTCTAATACCTAAACCACCTGGAGCAAAAACAGCAATTATACCCAGTGATGCAGATAAAGCAAAGCCCCATGCAATATTAATTGAAACAGTGTAATCAACTAAACTAGTTGTTAAAAAATAAAAAGCACAACACCATAAGAGCCAATTTATAAAATACCAAGGCAAAACTGAAAATGTTTTTTTTAAAGAAATACTTGGTAAAAAGAAAGTTTTCTTAAAAATTCTATAGCTTAAATAATTAAAACTTTTTTGAAAAAGATTAGTAAAAATGATTAAACTAAGGACCAATAGAAAAACAATAATTAATATGGAATATGCTTTAAAGCTTTTTATAAAAATTAATCCTAAAGATCCTATTATTAAACCCATCCAAATTGAAATAAACTGTGCGGTAAGCGATAATGTGGTGATATCTTTACGAGGTAAATAATATTTTTTTGAAATAATTTCTGATCTACCCAATATCACCCATAATTTTCCGGGAATATATTTACCAAAAACAGATAATCCAACCGATGATAAAGAATCTTTATTTTTGATTGATTTATAATTAGTTTTTAGTAATTTACCCCAGCTTAAGCCATTAAAGATAAATCCGCTAAATAAAAGAATAAAAGAATATATTAGTGAATTAAAATTTTTAATGTCCGGTATTTTTAAATAATCTGCCTTTACAAGTGCAATAAGTAGAAAAATAATAGATAAATAAATAAAAATCTGTGCAATATATTTTTTCATATATATTTTTATTGACCAGAATTATCTAATTTACAGAAATAAATTAACCATGGGAATGAAGTATAATTATAGCTCTTTATTATTTCAAAGGAATTACTTTTTAGTAATTTATCAAATTGGGATTTTCGCCAGAAGTTTAAATGAGCAGGAGTTTTCCCTTTGTTTTTCCAATGTTTACCCCTTAATATATTACCAGCCTGAAAAAAGGGTTCGTGAGGAATGGAAATAATGATATAAGATTCCGGTTTTAATAATTTTTTAATAATCTCTAATGCTTCTATAGGATCTGGTAGATGTTCTAAAATCTCTGTTGCTATTATGTAATCATATTCTCCTAATGATTTATAATCTATATCATAAATGTCCATAATACTTACATCAATATGAGGAAACTTTTCCTTTGAATAACTTATTCTTTCTGCATCAAGATCTATACCTTTAATATTTGATATAATTTTTTTATTAATTAACATGTTTAGCATATGTCCTTCACCACACCCAATGTCTAAGCCATTTAAATCCATGGCATTAATACTTTTTAATAGTTGTTCTATTCTTTTTTGGAATCTTTTAGCTAAATAAAGTATTATAGGATTGTTTGTCTGGTATATTTCATATATTTTACCTTGTTTTGAAATCGTATTTGTATATTTAGTCATAGACAGATATTAAAAGTTGTTTTTATTCCTTATTTATTCTTTTGATAGCTTTTTATCCATTCATCATTATATTCGTATTTGTACTTATTCATTAGGTGACCACAAATAACATTAAGTTTTACAACCATTTCTTTATCCCTAGCATAAATTTTTACTATATGTTCATCTGAAATTAATTTTTTTATTAAATTTTTAAAAAGATGAAAATGAGCCGGATGTCCTAAGTCAAAGCTAAAGCTTTTATTAATTTTCTGTTTCATTAGATTTTAATAATAATTCTTTTTTATTTATATTCATTTCAAAATTAAATATTTTTTCATAAAAAAAAACAAAAGTCTCTTCCAAAAACAAATTTTCAAAATAGATTAAATTATATTTTTTCTGCATATAAAACATTTTCTTAAAGTATATATTTTTCAATGAACTTATTTTAATATATTTTTCCTTTATATCACTATTTAATATATTTTCTAAAGGCCAAACTGATAATTGCCAAAAAGGAATAAAATTATGTGCAATAAAGCTAAACACACGTTTCCGAGAAAAATTAAAAAATGATTCAGCAAAATCATCAGCATTTCTTTCTATGTGTACAATATAGGTATTATTGCGATTTACAATTGATTTTGGGATGACCATAGATGTTAATGGGTCTGTAATTACAAAATGTTTTTTATATGCATATTTTTTAATTATAGCAAGATACAATTTCTCCCTTAACCACTCCCATGAGCCTGTATAGAACATTATATTTCCTAAAATATTTGATAATCTGGATAAAAATGTTTGATGAACAACCGCATAATCATCCGGCAAATGCTCACTCAGTATTTCATATAAACGTTTTGTACCACACCTCCCGGTGGATACAAAGATGACTATTTTTTTATCATCATTAATTTTCATCTTATCTTACCATTCTAATTAATTTTTTAGCTAAATTAATTATTGTATCTTTCATTTTATTAAAAAAATGCTCAGGATTATTATTGCTCCATCGCTCCGGATGCATCACAATTGCAAATAAACCATCCGTATTCAAAAATGACATTAAATCATCTGTTGAATTTACTTTGGCTTTTTTATCAGACTTTACTTTGTCCCGGATATTGGATGAATTTTCAGCCCATGATCTTCCTGTATCTGTAAAATAATAAATATCAGAATAATCAATACTTAGAAAAGCTTCTCCGCTTATTCCATATTCTTTAAAATCGTATTCTTTCCAAATATCTCTGTTATCATGTTTTGATAATGGTTTTCCGTGCATTGCAATTGTTTTTACATCAGCTAAAGTATCAAATTTTTTCAAATACTTTTGAAACAATTCTATTGCTTTTTTATAATTTCCTTTTGCGAATGATAAATCTTCATAGTGATAACCAATTTCATGGCCCATATCTGATATTTCTTTGATTATCTCAGGTTTAAAAGATCCTTTTGTTATCCTGAAATAATATGTGGTTTTAAAACCGAGTTCTTTTTCAAGTTTGGCCGTAATTAGTGCATTTTTAGCTTTTCTGTCAACATCATGTCTGATGATAACTCCTTGTTTAACAGGATTCTCAATGAATTTATTTACACATAGTACTTTTATGTCCTTGTTTTTAATGTTTAATAATAGCTCTTTGTATTTTTCCTGAGTAAAGTCTTTCATTTATTAATCCTTATACAATCGTTCATTATCCTGCATATCCATCCACATGGCAAACCGTATTTTTATTTTCATTTCTGTCATTTGTTTTGGTTTAATATTTTCCAGTATCCGGTTTTTGTACTGCCAATACGTTTTATAATGTTTTTTTCTTTTAAAAATGCTATATCAGATATTATTGTGCGTTTGGTAACATTTAAAAATTCGGCTAATTCATTTGTTGTAATTTTACGATTTTTATTAATAAATAATAGTATCTGTTTTAACCTCAAATTTTCATTGGTGAAATCATTGGTGAAATCATTGGTGAAATCATTGGTGAAATCATTGGTGAAATCATTGCTTTTAAAAGTATTTCCCAAAGGAACTTTAGTAATAAAGACGTCTTGTTCTAAAAACTCTATATCATCTGCTCCTGAGTATTTTTTTGAGTATTTATATACCTTTTTTATTCCTGTTCCGAGTTCTTCGGAACGTCCCATTTGAGTAAAAATTTGAGCAATGTGGGGGTTTTTGGGGAATGGTTCAAATTTTGATGGAAGCAATTGTCCGTAAAAATGTGGTTTATTCGCATTTTTTCCTTCAACTTTATCAGCATAAATTATAAAAGAGCTTGGAAAAGCACTGGTATATTCTCTATGAATAAGCATATTAGCAATTACTTCTCTAAAAATTGTATTTCGCAGTGATATACGTTGATCTTTTTCAAGATAAAATTTATCGGGAAGATGTTTTTCAACAAACTTCATTAAAATATCGTAAGCTTCAATTAAGTTACATTTTATATTTTCACGGTCATCATATCTTTCAATATCTTTAACTCTAAGCAAAGCATCAATTTTGTAATGTGGAATTGCGCTCGTAATAACATGAGGTTTTCCGAACAACAATAATGCAGACATTGTAAATCCTTCTAATCCGGTAGCTACATCTTTTCTATAAAGTCCTGATGTTACATAAAAATCGTTGTCATTAAGTTCATTCCATGGATGATTAGGACGCTGAATTTTTATAATTTTTCTCACACGCTCTATAATGCCTTCTGAAAAATCAGACTGATATAAATATGGATAAATTTTATTTTCTGAGTATATCGCACTTTTTTGAATATAAAGCTTTTTAATTTGTTCGCTTGAGCTTAGTTCGAAATCGCCATCACTACTACGATCAAAGATTCTATTGCGAGATTTGTGAACCTGAGAAGAAACGGGGACATAAATGTGGATTAATGTTTTGCCTGAATATTTTATTTTATTTGCAGTAAGCAAAAAAGTAGGAAATAATTTTTGAGGATTATTACTTAAATTTGTAATGGATTTGCATAATATTTCCGCTTTTGAAGGATTAATTCCTTCAATGCTTTTGTCATCATTAACTCCAAGTAAAATGTTCCCTCCTGTTCTATTTAAAAAAGCACAAATCGTTTCAAAAAGGTTTTCGGGCAGTGAATCTTTTGCTCTTTTAAACTCAATGTTAATTCCTTCACCTTGTGATATTATTTTATTTATATCGTTGTTCGTCATATTATTTTAAGGGTGTTTCTTTTTTATACAATCTCTCATTATCCTGAATTTCCATCCACCTGGCAAACCGTATTTTTATTTCTGTCATTTGTTTTGGTTTAATATTTTCCAGTATCCGGTTTTTGTACTGCCAATACGGTCAATTTGTTTCATGTCTTTTAGTTTTGCCATATTTTCTTTTATTTTTCTTTGAGATATGCCAACAATTTCAGCAAGTTCTTGTGTTGTAATGCCTGGATTTTTTCGAATTTCCTTTATAATCAAAGCTTGATTATCGGTGACCTTATCGGTGACCTTTGTCATTTTACTGTTGTTTTTAGAATAAAATTCAACTTGAACTCCATTCATAATATTTTTTTGATTTTCCTGCATTTGCTATAGAATAAACTTCATTTATACAACCTTTCATTATCCTGAATATCCATCCACATGGCAAAAAGTAAAGACTGAAAGGCCGAAATAAACAGAAAAATAAATGCAAGAATGGTCAATGGATTAATCGGATGTTCTGTAATCCAATAATTGGTTATTTTACAGGCATATCGAATGGCAAAAACACCCACAATAAAAGCAACATTGTACAATAAAAACAGGGGATGAAAATTCCGTATGAAATACTTTTGCCATAATCGTTTGAAAAACAAACGAAACAACAACCAGGATATCCGGGGTATTACCTTCCGTACTTTCATTTTGCTTTGTTCTCCCACCCTGTAAACCGGTTTAATCGGCACCTCACGTAAAGTACACGAGGCAATATTCAGCTTTACCAGCATGTCGTTGGGCATGCCATAACGGGGATAAATTTTATAAAGCACCATTGATTTCAATGCCTCTGCTGATATAGCTGTATATCCTGTTTGAGTATCAGAAACCCTCCAGTAACCACTGGCAATTTTTGTCATGATGGACAAAGCAGAATTCCCAAAAAAACGACGTTTGGGTATTACCAGCCTTGCAGACCGGTGAATCAGGCGGTTTCCTTTTACATAATCAACGCCATCATTAATGACCGGCATACAAATACTTTCCAGTTCTGCAGGATCCATTTGCCCGTCGCCCGCCATCACGGCAGTGCAGTCAATATTCATATCCTTACACCATTTATATCCGCTGGCAATCGCTGCACCAACACCGCCGTTTTTTAAATGATTGATTAATATAATTCGACTGCTACGGGGGGATGCATTTTGAATTTCAAAAGGCGTAAACCTCTGCTGCTCTTTCTCTGCTTCCTGCAATTCCACAATTTCCGCTTCATTATAATGGTTTGGTTGTACTTCTCTTTTTTTTATTAAATCATTGCTGTAATCCTGTTTGTCATTCTTAATGTAATTCAGTACAACTTCAGCGGTTTTGTCTTTGGACAAATCATTGACAACAACAATACGGTCAACAAAATCCGGCATGGTTTCTATGACCATTCCTATTTGGGTTTCTTCGTTGTAAGCAGGGACAACTACGGCAATGGTTTTATTGTTGAGCATATACAATGCATTTTGTTTTTATGCAGACAAATATAAATAAAAATGCAACGCAAAATTGTGTCCGGCAATATCCAAAAGATCATTCTAAAACCCAGAATCAAAACCCTGTAAACATCCATTATAATTTAAAAATGGGCTTTTTTTCAATAATCATGATTAAACAAAGAGCAATAACTAAATACATTATAATCTCTGTCACATTAATATATCTGATTTGTATCCTGCCATGCACAAAACTTAGTATGATTGCTGATAAAAGGTGTATTCCTGAGATGATAATTATTACTAACCATGAAAAACGTTTTTCATTTTTATGTCTAAAAAATTGATACATAGCATAAAAAACAGCCATAAAAAATAAAAATGGAATTAGTAAAAATTTATGGAAGACAATATACGTTATCTTATAAATCGCGTGATGCAAAAGAGGAATCAAATGTCTATTGTTATTATCATAATCAGTTATTGAAAAATATGTGTCCGGGACAAAACCATAATTATCAAATTGTTTAGACCACGCAAGTATTTTAGCAATATTTAATGTTTTGTTTTCCGGACTATTCAGATAAGGATATTGATGATTACAAGGGCTTTTATTATTTAAGGAATCTTGAGTATCGTTATAACGTAAATATCTTGTAGGTAATAATGAATAAAAGAATGAAGGATTTTCATTTTTTGTGTAAAACAAGTAATCGATAAACATTTTACCTGAGCTTTCACCAACTTCTATTTGTCTTTCCCCCATTGTATCAGGACATTGAGGGTTAGCAAAACTTGGTTTTTTAGGTTTTGTATAATCTCTATCTAAAACGTGCATCGCAACTCTTTTTATTCTATGATACTCTCCCGGGAAAAAATAACCCTTGTAAATAATATTTATACTACTTAGAATAATTAGAACAACTACCGTACCTATTATAAAATTTAAAATAGTTTTCCATTTTTTATAAATGATGCACCAAACAATAATCGCTATGGGCATAAAAAAGATATATAGCCCGTTTGATCTAATAATGCTAACAAGCAAGATGCCTGTAAAGAAAATGATTAGCCCAAAAAGGTTTCTTTTACGAAACAGAAAAATAAAAGATGCAACACAAAAAACAAGTGCAACTGCATAAATCCCGTCTGGATATAAGTTTGTTATTTGATACATAATGCGAGGGCTTATGGCCCATATTGCTACAAAAACTGCCAAAAGTAAGGATATACGTTTATGGATTGTACTAATTTGGTGAATTAAAAAGATATTGACTAAAATAAACAAAACCACCTGCGTGGCAATTAAAGATAAAAAATCAGCACCTATTCCATACATTATTGCAAAAAAGAAGGGTAACCCAAGGGGAATATCAACGGGCAAATACTCCATTGGTAGATTACCAGCCAGTATTTGTTTTGCAGCAAAAAGATACTGAATGGTATCAGGCGAAAAGCCAGGGGCAAAAAGATTAAAGAGATAATATATATAAAAGGGAAGCATTAGACATAAAAAGAGAATAATGCTAAGGTGCTTGTAATTAACGATTTTATGAAAAAAATTATTCATATCTTTTAAGTGGTTGTTAAAAGTAAAATTAATATTTTTTTCGTACTACTGATTAAGCACCTTTTTTATCAGGCTGGTCTTTCCAAAACGTCTCGGCGAGATTACAATTAAATGATTTTTACTTGAAATAACATTGGCAATTTCATCAATTTCTTTTATCCTGTTTGTGAAAAATTCTCCTTGTACAACAGAACCAAATTTAAAAGGATTCTCCATAATCAAATGCTTTTGCGAATAATTGCGTTGCGATAATTTACGCAAATATAATTAAATTAAACTCAAAATTCCCAATCCATGCCGAAAAACCCGTTGCGTAAATTCTCGCAATCACAAAAAGTATTTTTATATTAAAATAAAAACCCTCAACCCTGTCCCAGAAACCTCGAACTGAATTTTAACTTGAAACCCGCAACCCGCAACCCGAAACCCGAAACCCGAAACCCGAAACCCGCAACTATGTCCCAGAAATATTGAACTGAATTTTAACCCGAAACCCGAAACCCGGAACCCGCAACCCTCTCTAATGTGCTTTTCCCCCGCTCCTGCTTATTCCTTATCGTATTTCTTCACATTTTCTTTAAGCGAGTCGGATATGACTTTTTTCAGATGTAAAGTTCGTTCCTGTATGGCTGTTGCTTTATCAGGCTTGTACATATTTTTGTACTTTTTCTCAACCAATTTATACGCTAATTCATCCGGATTTTCCGGATCATTTTTCACCTGCAACGCTAAACGCACCGGAGCCAGGGTTTCGATGTGAGCATCGTACCTGTTATCTAAATTGTAACGGGCTGAAACAACGGCTTTGTACTTATCCATGTGAATAAGAAAGGGATACACATCAACTTCTTTTCTGAAAACCGTTAATTGGAAATCCATGCTATCAATCACATTTTCGGTTTTCTTTTTAAACATGAGTTTACTTGATATTTTGTCATAGGTTTCATTGTCGAGTAAAACGAGGTCTTCCCCTTCGATGGCAAGCGCACCCCGAAGCGTTGAATATTTAATATCATAATTGGATTTCAGGTACATTTCACCGGCAATGTGACATTCTGCTTTTCCGGCAAAGGATTTCAACATTGGAACAACGGTATCAAGCTCAGGAACGATTTCCAACATTTCCGAAATGTTGACATCGAGAAAATGTATATCCACTCCCGTGTATAAATGGTTTCTCCGTTCGGGACGATAAATGGCTGTTAATAATATCCGCCCTGCATCGTTTGTGAAACCCATTTCCCGAAGCACCAGGATTCCGTCCTGACAAACGAGCGTGCCGCCTAAATTGTTTAACTGTGAATTGTTTATGTATGATTTTGTGGCATTTACATTAAGGGTAATGTCAATTCCTTTGGGCACCATAAACGGATCTGAATCATTTTCAGAGCTTGTGGCTTCGGCCATTTCAGCATCCTGTAGTTGCTCTTCTGTTGAGGTTGAATCTTTTGCAGCCAAATCATCAACCAATTCCATTAACTGATTGATATCTGTTTTTTCCGAGGTAAAATCCAATTCACCCGTAAGTAATCCTTCATCTTTAAAATAGGCATCAAAATTTTCAAGTGTCCCTTTTAAGTTAAAATCTGATTGTCCGATTTCAAACCGGCTGTTTTCAATGTAAAACGCTTCAGGTGTAAAATCGAATTTAATTTGAGGGATATTCACATCATAAAGCAAATCGGCAAGTTGAATTTGACCATTGTTAAAATTGACATTTAGGTTTGGACTCCATTGTGAAAATGTATTTTCTTGTGTCGTATCACGGGTGGCGTTTGCCAAAACGCTAATAAACTTAGTATTTACCGAAGCGTATTCCCCAATGATTGCATTTATGCCATTGCTTTGATATGACAGGTTTAAGGATACATTCTCACTGTTCCCTGGTATGTAATACTGAGCGATACCTTCAGGCTTAATGATCTCAGCGCTTATTGTATCCATCTCGGCAGATAGATTATCAAATGCAAAATTGACTTCCATGGATGGCTGAATGCTTGTATCCATGACATTGGATAAACCCAGTGTCAAATCTGCCGAAGTCGCCCTGGCAACCGTATTTACACTATCAATCATTTTTATGTTCAGTTCCGGGCTTTCCAGTGTCGCCTGAATGAGCTCACTAAACACATCATTGCTTGTCATATTCGGACTCGGAAGTTGATATCCAAGCGACAGATTCGGTGATTCCACGTACATGCTATCCTGGTACACTGCATTTAAATCAGTCAGGTTTATCAGGCCATCTGACTTGATTTTAGTTAAGTCCATACCTGATAGATCATCAAGCTTTGCATTGATGTTAAAATGACAATCGGCCATTCCCGACATATCAACATTTAGGCTGTCCGGCAAAAATGATTTGATTTCCTGAAGATTTAGTTTAGCAATTAGTGAAAGGTCACAATCTTGTGATCCGGTAGCATCTTTGATGGAACCACTGCATTTTAACGCATTGTTGTTTAGAATTGTACTCAGGTTGTTTATGATCACATCTGCGTTATCTGTATTTTGGTTAAGATCAAAATTGATATCGGCGTTTGTGTTCGAAAATTTGTAGGGCAAATCCGCATATGTACCGGTCAGGTCATTGACTTTTAAATTTGTGTTTATTACCGGCATTGAAGTATCATTATAAAAGCCGTTTGCTTGCCCTGAAATTTGAATATCGCCATCAAAATTAATGTCAGTTACTAAATGCTGATAATCTTCCGGTATCAGAGCAAATATGTCATCCAATCCCCATTGTTCAGTAATCAGATTCATATCCATTTCGATATCACTTTCAGCACCTCGTTTAGCCCAACCGTCCAGGACAAATTCGAGGGTGTTAATGGCCAGCTCTGTTTTCTTTAATGTGATGCTTTCATCATCAACATCAATGGACATAGGCGCATTCAAACGTATATTTGTTGAGTCGAGATACGCGGTATCGTTTGATGAATATGAGATTGATTTTACTTCGGTTTTCACAAGGCCTTCAAGCATATTGTCCGCAATACTGCCATCGACAAAAAATGAGAAATCATCAATGTTGGCAGACATCGGCGAGCTGTCATTTACAGAATATTGGACATTATCAATATCGAGGTTCATTTTGGCATTTCCGGATGCTTCCCCGTATTTGGCGCGAACTGAGAAATTAAGATTGGTGATCTCTGCTTTTGTCCTGCTTTGTTCGTCAATATAATTCGCTTTTGTATTTTCTATTTCGATTTTTTGAAGATCAATTAAATCCGGTAGCTCAGGAGTTGTCTTTTCCTCGTCTTCATCATCATCATCTGTTGTTGCTTGATAGATATCATAATTTGTGTTTCCCATACTATCGACATACACATTTGCCATACCATTTTTCAAATAAATTTCATTCAGGACAAGGGATTTATTCTTGCGCCATTCCTTATGATCAATGCTTGCAATAAAATCATTAAAATGTGCCAGTGTATCAGACTGAGCGCCTTTTACGGGGTTAATTAATGTGAGGTTCTCAACATGGAGTCCGAGTTTGGGAAATGTCCTGAAAAATGTTAAATCAACCGTTCCTATGCGGACTTCACAGTTTAACAATTTGTTTGCCTGATTGGAAACGATGGGCGTAATTCTCGCCGGGGTTAAAACGAACCAAACTGTGATTACAACACCAATTATAATCAACAATAGAAGTACAATCGATGACTTCTTAAAAATATTGAGCGCTTTTTTCATGTTTAATTCGTGTTAATCACAAAAAGATATGAAGAGATAAATCAGCTATCTGATTCAATCCTGAACTCTTGTATAATTATGTGTTGTTCCGTAATCGTCTTTATAGGAAAGATCGGTCTCAGTAAGCTCGGTAACAGTATAGGTTTTAGGAATATCCCCTCCGATTTCCATGATATGGATTTGCACCAATTGATCTTCATCTAAGCTCCAGGTAAAATCCTGTGCTTCTTCTTCTGAAACATCGTCTGCAGTGTCCCATGTGTAACCCGTATTGTCATCTTTATAGCGCTCATATACAGTTCCCTCTACCCATTTACCAATCAATAATGATTCATCAAAAGACATGGGTTCCTCCGGTTCACAAGAAACGAAAAAGAAGAAAATCGGGATCAGCAAAGCAATAGCAGCTACTTTAATTACGTTTTTTTTCATATCCATAGGGCAAAAATTCTATTATTATTATTCATTTCTTACAAAAACAATACCAATTCAATTGAAACCAAATTTGATTTTACTGCAAACTTAGTTGAAAAAGCATTAATTCGCAAGTTATACCACTTGGAATATTAAACCATCAAATGCAATTTGCTTATTTACAAATTCATACAATTTATTTTTTAGAATTTTATCAATACTATTCATGCAATTTTTGGCAGAAAATCCCAACCCGAAACCCGCAACCCTCAACCCTGTCCCAGAAACTTTGAACTGAATTTTAACACGGAACACGGAACACGAAACCCGAAACACGTAACCCGAAACCCTCAACCCTCAACCCTATCAGAGCAAATTGGAACGCAATTTTAACAAGGAACACACAACCCGAAACCCGCAACCCGTAACCCGAAAGCAGCAACCATCAACCCTAGCTGAAA
>CAZTNS010000005.1:0-46553 GCA_964615585.1 uncultured Bacteroidales bacterium
TATGCGCTTTTATGCAATGTTGAACCTAATATTCAAATAATTACAAAAATTTTGTAATGTACTTAGATTTATTTTATAAATTGGGTCATAATATAAAAAATTGAAAAAAAAGTGTCAGGCACTATCATTTTCCGATCGTTAACAACAAAATATTATTTGTCAAATAATAAATATCATCTGATTGGTATTTCCAATGCTGAGTAAAATTCAATGTTTTAGCTTCTCTTTTTACGATAAAATAATGGGGAAAAATATGCTTACGCCTTTTTGTCTCCATTGTTTATGCTTAAATAATCTGGGCACTTTCCTTCAATAATATTCTGCTTTTTGCAGGAAAAAAAAATACATTAAATTTGCAGTATAACTAAAATTAAAATTATGTCTGCTAAATATCTGACAAACAACAAAATATTGCTTTTTGATATTATCCTAGTTTTATTGTCACTTTTTGCAATAATCCCTTTTATCTATTTAGCCCGCTATAATGTTCCAGGGGCATCCGATGACCTTTTTCATGGATTTTATTTCATAGACAAATCCTACTTTGAAGGAATAACAAGCTGGTATAAGTCGGGCTATAACGGAAGGTATGCCAATGCTATATTTATGCAAATACCTGGTAGGCCATTTTTAAATTTTGGGTTTGGTAAGGTTTTTCCTGTCATAACTTTTCTATTGTTTTTCCTGTCATTAACTTACTTGCTAAGGATGCTTACAAAACATTTGTCTTGGCGTCGCACACTATTATATGTTACCATGGCATTTACATTTTACCTGGCTTATTGTCCAAAAATTAATCAGTTTTATTGGTATTCTGGCCTTACGGTTTATGTTTTGCCTGCCATATTTTATTTTTTATTGCTTGGTATTTTAATCAGGCGCTTTAATGAAAAACAAAACATTTTTTCATTGCTGGCAGTATTTATTTTATTGTTTTTTATTGTTGGTTCTAATGAAAACTGGATGTTTATTTCAGTGATAACAATATTTGCCTTTTTTATCATATCATTCATTAAAAAAGAAAAGATTAAGCGGACGTCCTGGCTTATTTTGATTTTTGTTATTGGTTTTAGTTTGCTAATGGTGCTTGCCCCAGGGACTAAACACAGGATAGAAGCTGAAGGGAAAGCACTTAATAATGCAGCACTTTTTCCGTCATTATCGTATGCTTTTTTTCATATTGGTGAATATCTAAAAGAATGGTTTTTTAGCAGTTGGTTTATTTTTGTTGTTGCGTTTATTTTTATACTTCCAAAAAAGAATAAAATGCCTGCTTCATCTGTGGAAAAACTGAATTTTCCGGTTGGTTCGTTTTTATTTATTTTTATAATATACCTTAGTATATTTATTATTTTTTATTCACTGGGTCATTTTCATCCATTGCGTCTGAGAGGAATGTTACCAGGCTTTTTTGTTTCTACTTTATTATTGTTATATCTACTATACTGGTTAACAAAACATCCGCTATTTGACAAAATTAAAAAAAACATTCCTGTAACAGCCATATATACGATTGTGGTTTTTGGGTTTATCATGGGCATCTCTCAATCAAATAATATTAAAAATGTATATGATGATATTATTAGTGGAAATGCTAAAAAACAAGCACAACAAAGTAAATGGTTGATAGACCACATAAAAAATTCACCCAAAGATAGCCTCCACATACCAAATATTGATACAAAGACAAAAACACTGTATTCTTTCAGTATAGACCAAAAACCTAAAGGTTGGTTCCATTGGATGTCATCAACCTATTTTAACAAAACTTATCTTGTTGAAGACAAATCTCAATCTCTTGAAGAATATATGAAAGTCTATAAAGAAGAAAATTAATTAACGTTGATTTATTCTTTTACATTTCCATCATTAGTGTGTTCAATGATGTAAATAGGTCGTTTTTTGGATTCTTCAAAATTGTATCCAACGTATATACCGATAAATCCTATAAGAAAAAATTGGACAGAAAATGCAAAACTGATAAATACCACAATGGTTGTATATCCGGGAGGTGGTGAACCAAGAATATGCATAACAATAGAATAAATACCCACAATGACAGCCAACAAAGCAAAAATAATCCCTGCGATCATACCAAGGTGCAAAGGGGCTTTTGAAAAAGAAACAACTGCATTAAATGATAATTTTAACAGTTTAAAAAATGAATATTTGCTTTTGCCATATTGACGGCTTGTTGCTCTGTAAGTCAGACTTGATTTTTTAAATCCGATGATCTGTATAAATCCCCTGATAAAGCGATTTCTTTCCCTGAAATCATGTCTCAAAATATCTGCAACCCGGTGTGAAATCAGAAAAAAATCTGAGGCATTTTCTACCAGTTCCACCGGGGATATTTTGTTCAGTATCCTGTAAAACATTTTAGAAAAAAAGGATTTAAAAAATCCCGCATCGGCATTATCTTCACGTATCATGTTTATAATTTCCGTTCCTTCGCGATAAGCCTGATACATGCCAGGTATGCTGGATGGAGGATGTTGTAAATCGGCGTCCATGCATATAATTGCCTCACCGCTGGCATGGTCTATCCCTGCAATCATAGCTGCCTCGTGACCATAATTGCGGGTAAAATGTATGGCTTTGCAATGATCATGTGATTCTGCTAGCCTATCAATTATGGTATCTGAACCATCAGAACTCCCATCGTTCACAAAAATCACCTCAAAACCAATATGCATACTTTTCAATTCATCAGATAAAGTTTTGTGGAACATTTCCAGTCCCTCTGCTTCATTATAAACTGATGCTACAATTGACAATGCCTTTGGTGGATTTTGTGTTTTTTCAATATCTGATACCATAGTACAATTTGCTATTACTGAACATTGCGTTACAAACTTAATAATAAAATATAAAGAACCAAATGGTATTCAGTTAACTAAATGGTTTTTACGATTTAATATTCCTGTATAAAACTATATACTCATTAACAATTGTAGATAGCATTTTATTCATTAAAAAAGTCTCTAAATCATTAAAAACCTTGTGGCGATTGTTTGCAAATAATATACTGTCATTAATGCGATAATACACATCAGCATCTGATTGTCTAATGAGAAAGTCAGAATAATAAATATAAATACCGGCATCAGAATCACAGTGAAGCGTAAAATTAAGCGTTTTGGCATCCATTTTACAATAAAAATAATGGGAAATTAACGTCCAGTTACCATCTTTATCCCCTTTATCCATACTGAAATAATCTGTCCAGTCCTGACTCCCTTCTTTATCTACCTGATTGATGAACATATTCACTTCCGGTCGTTTCCCTTTGTTATAATACCAAAAACTCAGTTCATACCACTGGTTTGGTTTGAAAAAATCAGCAGAGAGACTGCACAATCTATTGTATCCATGCATTTTGCTCCGGTGAGACAGGGATGTATCCAACCTTGCCTTTGGATATTGGGTTTTAAACCCCTTAAAATGAAAACTGCCCGGACCTTTGGTCGATACCAGATTTTTCCCCGATAAAATATCGTCTTTTATGTCATGAATGTCTGACGGTGTATCACTATTCAGCGTGGTGAGATCAAATACAGCTACATTTTTGTGCTGGCCGATTTTATTTGTCATGTAAGGAATAAGATAATCGTATTGTTCATCACTGAAAATGTTGAGATCTGATATAAACAGGTATTTTGCCCCTTTGGAAATGAAATAAATCATACCATCAGCGCCTTTATAACGTGCTAAATTTCTGTGTTTTGGCAACCTGAACTCAGTCCATCCCGGCTGATTCATTAGATATAAACTGATGTCAATGGATGGATCGGGAATGCTGACAACAAAGTCACGGGGCTCAATACCAAGTTTTCTATTGTAGGTTTCCATCCCGATAAAACCTGAATATCGCTTTTTGTGTGTAGCATTAAAATATCCCTCATGCTTGACATGAATCATCTGGCGACATTCATAAGCATAATAGCCAACCAGAAGTGCAAATGCGATTTTAAAAATGATTGATTTATAAACACGGGGCAGGTGATTTTTGATCAGGTAAAACAAATTGATCAACGCAAACAACACAACAATAAACACATTGATCAGGTAATAGTCATGGTTATACAATGACCTGAAAAAGAAAAAGAAAAAGGCTGTTCCGGCAAATACCGACAGGAAAAACACCAGTGAAAAAAACCGGTTGGTTTTCCTAAAAAAGACAATGGATGCTATTAAACTGCCAAGGGCAACATACAATAACGAAACGTGAAAATATGAGTTAAGCCAAATTTCACGTATTTTCCGCCATATTTCAGCTATGGTATCCGGAGGCAGTTTCCAGATAGCCCTGAGTTCAAGTGGCGAAATGGTGGCGCCATATTTGGTATTGAACCATTGTGCAAAAGTGTACCAGATCAACACCCCGGCAAATGGAATAATGGCAGGAATCATGTATTTTTTATAATTGTATTTTTCCCTGAAACCCTTGTCAAACAATTGCATGAGCACAAATGCTCCAACAAGCCCAAGCAATGAAACGATGGAAGTGACTTTTGTGGTGGCTGCAAGCAGGAAAAAAAACGAAGCAAGGTAAAGATGGGAATTTTTATCTTTTACCAGGTGCAAGTGTAAAAAATACAAGGCCATGAAAACAAAACCAAAGGCTGTGGTGTTTGGCAAAAAACTGTTGGTATAGTAAACCAGCGTTGGGGACGTAAATAGTGCTACCACTATAATCAGGCTCCAGAATTGATCTTTCAGGTAGAATCTGAATGTCTTAAATAACAAAAACAGCCCCACAAGAAATATCAATGCATTGAATATCCTGAATATCGAATCATCCGGTCCACATATTTTATACAACACAGCGACAGAATAATAGAGCAATGGCAATTCTGTGAATGAAAGGTCGGTTGTGTAGTCCTGCCCCAATAAATTGTACATCCTTGCTTCTGCAATGTCCAGGTCATAATTGTAATAATTCATGGCGTATCCTGCACCTACACATTGCCTCCACTGATGCAAACCCTGCGGCGGATCAAATGACGTGGTATGAAAACGGTAAAAATAAAGTAAGCCCACCATGACAACAAGAAAAAATATTGTGCCTGTTTTGAGTATTTTTTGTGTACCGAATTCCATAATTGAAACAATAATGTTTTTTATTTGATGGCAAATATAATAAAACCAGTCATTCTTTTAATGATGTTGTTTTCTTTATTGTTACATTGCTTGATTTCAACTGATGCCACTTGTGTCATTCGCTTGATTTAGAAAAACCAATGATTGGGATTGTTCGAAAGTTTTTTTACTTTTGAACATAAATAAAAAGGCTTGTGCTTTTCGTTTTTCACATCGAAATTTGAAATCAGATTTTGTCTTGAAACGAAAAAAACAAATAACGAAAAACAAAGCATGACAAAGAAAGAAATATCCATAGTTGTTCCTGCCTACAATGAGGAAAAGGCCATATCGCATTCGCTGGATAATTTTGTTGAACTGGATTTGCATGAAAAATACGAGATTATTTATGTGAATGATGGTTCAGATGACAATACTGCAGAAATTATCGAAAAATACCCTGTAACGATCGTGAATCACAACACAAACAAGGGATACGGGGCAGCTTTAAAGTCAGGCATCCGCAAAGCTTCAGGTAAAAAAGTGGTTATTCTTGACAGCGATGGACAGCACGATCCCAAATACCTCGAAAAACTGGTATCATTGCTTGATGATTATGATATGGTAATCGGTGAAAGGGAAAGTGGTTCTCACCAGGTAAAACGCAGGCAAAAAGGGAAAAAACTCATCAAAAAAATCGGCGAATTCCTTGTAGAACAAGAACTCCCTGATTATAATTCCGGATTCAGGGGATTTGACAGGGAAATCATTTTAAGCATGTTGCACATGATGCCCAATGGCTTCTCTTTTTCTACCACCTCAACCATGGCTTTCCTCAAAGACGGATATACCATCGGCACTTTTCCCATACATGTAGATGAACGTGTGGGCAGAAAAAGCAACGTAAAATTTGCCAAAGACGGGTCTAAAACCATATTGTTGTTGTTCAGGATCATCATGCTATTCAATCCCCTGAAAATCTTTTTCCCCACCAGCATCATTATTTTTGGAATCGGTATAGTTTGGGGAATAAGTGGCTATTTTATCGCCGGGAAGTTTCCAAACAGTGCCATCTTGATATCCATCATGGGGATGTTTTTGTTTTTCATCGGCCTGGTTGCTGACCAGATAGCCATACTAAACAGAAGACCGGTAAAATGAGCAACAATAAATTTGTCAACAAATGGTCGGATAAAGATGTAGAGAAGCACTGGGATGATGTGGCTTCTGTTTACATAGAAGAAAACAACAGGGTGAAAGATGCCCACGACCAGCGTTTCAAAGAAAGTGTAAAACACCTCAGCCTGGCTGATGGTATGAAAGTGATCAACATCACCAGCCGCGATTGCGAAGCCAATGATTACATCCTGAAAGAAAATAAAAACGTGGAAGTGATAAACACGGAGATATCCGGTGGACTGATGGCGGAAGCAAACAAAGTCAGGCCCTATGTCAAACAGATGAAAATCGAGACTTATTCTGATCTGCCGTTTGAAAACGATACATTCGACCGTGTATTATCGCTAGAAACCCTGGAACATGTGAAAGAACCGGTGCAATTTTTAAAAGAACTGCATCGCGTCAGCACACCGGATGCCCGAATGGTATTGAGCTGCCCCCCGGCCACCAGTGAGATACCATATCAGATTTACACCGCCTTATTTGGTGGTCACGGTGAAGGGCCCCACCGCTTTCCACCATCAAAACGCGTAAAAAAAATGTTTGCATTGTCAGGATGGAAACTGCTGACCCACAAAGGGGCTGTATTAATCCCTGTCGGGCCTCCGTTTCTGAAAAAATGGGGTGAGAAAATCATCAACAAGTGCCAGGGAACATGGATTTCGGAATTAGGAATACGCCAATTTTATGTCTGTGAAAAGCATTGATAAATTATCAAAAGTAATGCGGTCTGAACTTTGCAGCCGCTGTGGAACCTGCGTGGGATTGTCAGGTGGCAAGGTGGTTTTTGACAATAAAGAAAAAAAATACCTGCCCAAAATCACCGGAGATATTGACGACAACCTCGCTGACCGGTTATGGGCAACTTGTCCGGGTAAAGATTTTGACTTCCCTGCGTACCGGAACCATTTTTATGCGAATCCGTCGCATTTTCATGAATACACCGGGCCGTATGAAAAAATGTTCATTGGTTATGCCACCGATGAGGAAGTCAGAAGAAATTCAGCCAGTGGCGGCCTTTTATCAGCCGTTTTGATCCATTTGCTGGATAATAAACAGATTGATGGGGTGGTCACCCTCCGCATGTCAAAGAAAAAACCCTGGCTCACAGAACCTTTTATTGCTACCACCAAAGCCGGCATCATGGAGGCCGCTCAAAGCAAATACATCATCAGCTCGGTCAATGAAATTTTACCTCAGATGGAAGCTTTCAACGGGAAACTTGCCTTTGTTGGCATACCTCCCCAGGTGCAATCAATCCGAAAATTGCAAAAAATGAACGATCCTGTTGTCAGAAACATCAAGTACATTTTTGGCCCGTTTTATGGCAACACATTGTATTTTTCATCGGTTAAAAGTTTTTTGCGTTCACACGGAGAAAAAGACCATTCAAAAATCAAAAAACTGTATTTCAGATACGGGGAATGGCCGGGCAGCATGCGTGTGGAAATGCAATCAGGAAATGTACTTGAACTCAAAAAGTTCCATGCCAATTACCTGATTCCTTTTCATGTGCTAAAAAATTCGCTGTATTGTACGGATTTCACCAATGAATTTACGGATATCAGTGGCGGAGATGCATGGGCTCCTGTGTATGAAGAGCGTGGCAAAGGCTTTTCCATGATCATCGCCCGGAGCAAAAATGGCCTGCAAATCATTGAGGATATGGTAAAATCCGGCACACTATCTGTCGATCCGCTCAGTGAAGAAGAAGCCATCAAAATGCACAGCCATGGCTATGATTTTAAAAAGCGGGGGAGTTTTATTCGCATTAAATTCCGAAAATTATGCGGCAAACAAATCCCCGATTACGGCTATACACTGTCAGGATTTGGCATTAAACGGCATGTGATGGAAATGGTGATCAGCTTTTTATTTATGGTGTTGCGAACACGATTAGCAAGATGGACAGTAGAACAATTGCCTCCGGGATTTATTGGGAAACGTTTTGAAAAAGCACGTAATTTCTGGAAAAGATCAACACGAAAAATTAAACGTGAAAACCTGGCAGAATGACAATAAAAAAGAAAATAAGCCCTTTTCTGATATTGCGCCTGTTGGGCATTGCGTTGTTTGTGTTCATCCTTTTCCGTATTGACTTCGGTGAAATGCTTGGGGAACTAAAACAACTTGACGTTCGATATTTTTTGTGGGGGATTTTCTTCCAGGTATTGGTTTTATCCTTTAAAGGCATTCGATGGCATGTGATGAACGACGGACGTTCTGCATCTCCTTTTTGGATCAGAAGTTTTGGGCGTTTTTTTGAAAGCTATGCCATCGGTGTGGTTACGCCAGGCAGGTTGGGGGAATTGCTGAAAGCCGGACATGAACACAACAGAAATGAAAAAGCAAACAGCTTTATCCGCGTGGTATCCGAGCGGGGTTTTGATGTCAGTATTTTTGTTCTGATTGCAGTGGCTGCCTTGTTTTTTGGTCAATTTATCCAGATCGAAAACATGTCAAAATGGTTGTTTTTGATGTTGGGATGTGTTTTGCTGTTGGTGTCTTTTCTGCTGTTGAGTTCTCAAAAATCACTGGCGATATTGCAAAAGATCATGCGCCGTTTGCCGGGAAAATTTTCACAGATTGATATTAAAGGGAAACAATACCGGAAAGGAACAGTGATGATCGTGTTTCTGTTTTCTTTACTGAGCAACGCAAGTTATTTTGTTTCATGTTATTTTCTGGCTCTGAGTGTAAATTTGTCAATCCCATTGATTGATGTGTCTGCCGGGGTAGCCATTGCCGGATTATTGAACATGCTGCCCGTCACCATCATGGGACTGGGCACACGGGAATTGATATTTTTGAGTGTGTTCAGTTCACTGCCATCAGCCTCAGTGCTGGCATTTTCGATTACCATCCTGCTGGTGGCGCAATTTGGCGGAGGGTTGTTATCGTTATTGCTGGGGCAAATATTTTTATTCATCGACCGGAAAAACATTAGAAAGGCAAACAAATGAAAAAACACATTATCGTTACAGGCGCAAATGGTTACCTGGGGAAATATGTCCTTACAGAAGCCATCAAACAGGGATATCATGTTATTGGTTTTAAATATAACCATGTGAGATCGGTTATCATTGATCATCCACATATCGAGTACATTGACTGCGATATCCGCAAAGACATCCTTTCTCAGCCGGGAATTGAAGAAACAGTAAAGGATAAACAGATTTTTGGCATTGTAAACGCGGCAGCCTTGCTGGGAAGTTCCGATTACGATGAAAATTATCAGGTCAATGCACAGGGTGTACGTAATGTCATAGATTTCGCTGAAAAAGCAGGGATTAAAAAGCTTATTCAGATCAGCAGTGTGGTGGTGATGAAACAAATCAAAGGCCCTTACGGGATCACAAAATTAAAAGGACAGGAATTTCTGGAGGCTTCAGCCCTGGATTTTACCACATTTATTCCTGCCATGATTCTTGGCCCGGAAAGCCTTGGCATCAACAGGGTATTGAAAAATGTATTTCGTTTTCCGCTGGTAGTGCCGCTTATTGGCTCCGGCAAGCAAACGCAGCATCCCATTTTTGTCAAAGATTTTGCAAAATTCATTGTAAAATCCATTGAAACGCCGGCCACAAACAGAAAAACATACGAAATAGGAGGCGATACCGTGTTATCTTTCAAGGCCTTGATAAAGCTCATCCTGGAAATCAGGAACAAGAAAAGAATATTTGTGCCTGTCCCGGTATTTGTCGCTTCATTTCTTGGCAAATTGTTCCAGTCAACGCAGAAAGTGCCTGTGTTTACCGCTGAACATGTGAAAGGCATTTTGCAGGATTCAAAATTGAATACGGAAGCCCTGGAGCATGATTTGGATTTTAATCCCACCCCCCTGAAAGAAGCACTTCAATACAGCCTTGATGAAATAGGTACAGACTGGGATAAATTCATCGCCCCGCATCCCGAAAAAACAATCAAAATTGATTAAAACTGAAAATAAATAAAGGGCTGTATTTCCGCTGACCTCACCTGGTAGAGGATAAATACCACCACAACGGCTACCAGCACTTTCAGGTACCAGGGCATGTCAATAAACCACTGCATGTATTTGTCTTTGAACGATTTTGGCAGCCAATGCACAAGGTATCCGAACAACATCAGCGCAAAAATATAGCCGTAAGAACCCAGGATATCAGGTATTTGACGGATTTGTTCGGCATCGAACAAAGTGCCGATTCTGGTGATGATATTGCCGGCTGTTTCCATGCTCTGTGCCCTGAAAAATATCCAGGCAAGACTCACTAGGTTGAACGTGAAAAACACAGAAAGAAAATGGCTCAGCACATTTTTCTTTTTCGTGGTTTTCCCTGTGATTTGCAGCCACAGTTTATGTATCGCCAGCCCGATGCCATGCAATCCGCCCCAGATGACAAAACGCCAGGCAGCACCATGCCATAGTCCGCCCAGCAACATGGTTATCATCAGGTTGATGTAGGTGCGTGTTTTCCCTTTGCGATTGCCGCCCAGCGGGATGTATAAATAGTCGCGCAACCACGATGACAATGAAATATGCCATCGCCGCCAGAAATCCGTGATGTTTTTGGCCTTATACGGGGAGTTAAAGTTGAGGGGCAGCCTGAATCCCAGTAGCAGTGCTACACCAATGGCTATATCCGTATAGCCTGAAAAGTCACAGTAAATCTGCAAGCCGTATCCGTAAACGCCCAGCAGATTTTCAAACCCTGTGTACAATTCAGGATTGGCAAACACCCTGTCCACAAAATTGATGGATATGAAATCCGATATGACCATCTTTTTGATCAGCCCGTTGAGAATCAAAAACAAGGCTTTCCCAAACTCTTGTTTTGTGAGTTGATATTTTATATAAAGCTGGGGGATGAAATCTGCCGCCCGCACAATCGGCCCTGCCACAAGCTGTGGGAAAAAGGAGACATAAAAGCCGAAATCAACAATGTTTTTTACGGGTTTGGTTTTGCCACGATATACATCCACAGAATAACTGATGGTCTGAAACGTGAAAAATGAAATCCCGACAGGCAAAATGATGGATGATGCATCAAAACTGCTGCCGGCAAGTTGATTTGTCCAGTAAGCCAGCAGGTCTATGACTTCGTAATTGGTGCTGAAAACATCGTTGATAGTGTCAATCAAAAGGTAGGCATATTTAAAATAAGCCAACAAGCCAAGGTTGACAAACACAGACAATCCGACAAACAGCTTTTTTTTCCATTTTTCAGGCGACGTATAAATCAATTGCCCGAGGGTATAATCCACCAGTGTGGAAAAAATAAGGATGGTAAAAAAATGTCCGCCGGATTTCCAGTAGAAAAACAGGCTAAAAAGGAACAAGTAGGTATTGCGGAGTGCGTTTTTCTTGTAAACAAAGACATAAAACAAAAGCAACAAAGCAAAAAACACCCAGAAGTAAATGTGGGTAAAAATCATGGGTTCCCGCGGATCGTATAAGAAAAAGTTTTTTATAAAATCCATTGTAATTATTCAGTCATTAGTTAAACTGTTTTGCCACAGATTACACTAATTTGCGCAGATTTTAATCAGTGTTAATCAGTGAAATTTGTGGCATTTCCTTGTTTATAAATAAATCATATTCCTGGTTAGTTCCTTCATCTAATTCGTTGTTTTGTTTTCAATGTGTTGATTGTATGTCCGTAAAAATGCGTTAAACATCAGGTTTGCCTGCAGCGTGTATCCTTTTTTGTTGAAATGCAATTTGTCCCGTGCCGTGAGCCCTGCCCTGTACCATGACATGATGGCGTTCAGTTCGCCCATGATATCGTAAAAATCCCATACCATAAAATGCTTTTCCCTGCCCAGTTTCAGTATCACTTCTGACGCTTTTTCAGTGCTGTAATTCAGGTATTTCCGGTAGCGGTAATTGTCCCCCGGCGTGACCCATAAAACAGCAGCATCAGGAGCCGCCCGCTGAATACGTGATAAAAGTGTGCGGCAGTTGGATTCAAATTTCTCAGCCTCAAATTTGCTCGTGTATGCATCGTTGGTTCCCAATGAGATGATAATAAAATCAGGCGACAGGCATGAAATTTCTTTTTCCAGCAGCGGGCAACGCAACCACGATTTCGTTTTAGCACCATTGACGCCCACCGAATGATACACAATGCCCGGGCCATCGCTAATGAATTGAAATCCCCTCAACACAAATTCGCCATTGGCTGTATTTTTGTGTATCATAATGTCCATTGCATCCAATGGCCTGTCAAACCGGAATTCCGAAAAACCGGAATCGGGTTTATGCTGTAAGGTGTAGGTTAAGCTTGAATCTTTGGGCATGATTTCCCATGCCGCCGTATCCATGTTATGAAAAACACGCAATGTGTTGAACGTATAAGGCAGATAATTGTCTTCTTTAAAAGAGATTTGTATGCCGGCTTTTTGGTCTGTTGTAGCTACCAGATAACCGGCTATTCCCAGCGGACACATCCGTTCTTTTTCCACATTTTTACATGCTTCCCATTCCCCGGTGTATGTCACTGAAAAGTTCCAGGGATTATTTGAATTGGCCATTTTAACCGGAAAAATAAACCCCCTGCCGCCATTCAGTCCCCAGGCCATTTTTTGAAATCGCTTGCGCAGGTGTCCTGATATATAATCTGCCTGAACATGGGAATCCCCGATGTGCAGGATGTTTATTTCTCCTTTTCCTGTCAAAATGAGATTATCAAGTTTGTTGAAAAACATGCCTGCCTGTTGATGATTGTTCATTATGAAATTGTTGTCATCATAATCAATAAAGTCATATTTTTCTATCTCAAAGGGATTGAGCTGGGCATGCAGTGTGACAGGAAATAAAACAGCACACAGCATCATGCAAATCAGCCGTATATTATTTTTACTCCTTTTCAGCATCGGGTTGGTTTTTGACTTTCCTGTAATCATGGTATTCCAGCATGATGGCATTGTATAACATGTTGCTTATAATGCGTGATCCTTTCAGGTTGAAATGTGTAAAATCCTTTTTGGCCAGTGGTGGTTCAGCCCACACCCAGCTTGGCATGGAATTTTCACCGCCCATCGCTTCGTACATATCCCAGAATACTACATCAGCCCGGTTTGCAGCGTTTTTCTGTGCATCACGAATGTGTTCTATGCAATCATACGTAACATAATTTGTGCCTTTTTTGGTTGACATATCTGATATGCCGACAACAATGATGGCCATATCGGGATTCAGCCTTTTAAGCACTGTGAGCTGATGATATATCCATTTTTCGTAATATGAAAAATCCTCCCTGTCTTTTTGCACTATATTCACCCCAAACTGAAACAACAATAGTTTGGTGTTAAACTCCCTGAACCAGGAATGCAGGTAAGCCGGGGATACTTTTGAAAACACGGTTCCTGCATTGCCCCGTAACGGCAAATTATCGAGGATAACCCCATTGTTGCTTTGGAGGGATAAAGCATATACATCGGGACTGTCATAACCTGACATATGAACAGAGAAGGCATTCATAAGCGAATCACACAGCACATAAGACTGAATGCCTGATGCAGGGGTAAGGCTGTCCGTTTTGATAACGGCATCATTGTTGTCTTTTATTGTAATCCTGACGGGTGCATTCAAGTTCCCATAATAAAGGAGAGCATTATCCCAGCGCTGTGCATTTCTGTACCCCTGAAATGAATTTTCCACTGAAAAATTTCCTTCATACCATACCGAATCATTGGAAATGCTGTCATTCCATGTAGGTGCATACCTAAACACAGCCATGGCCGGGCCATAATTTTTATGGGTAATAACGGTGTCTTTTTTCCCGAACAGGGTATGCCGTTGCCATTCATCTGAGGGATTTACAAACCATGACAACTTTTGAGCCACAGGTTTGACAGCAAGATATCCCGGGCCATGACCACCAAAACTTTGTTGTAACCGCTGGCGTAAAAAACCCGAAATACGGCCGGTTTCAATTTGGGAGTCTCCGTAATGCATTATGCGTACCGGACGGGAAGCTTGGGCAGACGTTTCAAGTTCCCTGAAAAAATTATAAAGGCTTTGTTTTCCTTTGTCTGTATATTCAAGGGGATATTCAGATGCCGCCAGTACTTCGGCGTCAGCCCTTACAGTATCTGCAATTGCAGATGTATCAGCCCTGGTTGTATCAACCCTCAATTGCCTCCTGACAATGTTGTCAATGTCAGCATATTCAATTTTTTGCGGATGAAGAAATTCCCGGAGGGATGGGAAAGTCAATTCTACATTCCCGATTTTTACACCCTCTTTTGGAAAAAAATAAGCAAGCACAGCAAGCATGAAAAGCACAGCAAACAGAAAGCCCAGTATGTGCTTTGGTTTTATCATTTGCTGCCTTGTTTTTTGATTTTGAGTTTTTGCCCCGGCCGGATATCATGAGGGTTGATGTTGTTCCACCGCAAAATGTCCTGGTCGCTGATGCCGGAAAATTGTTGCGCAATCTGCCATGGGTTGTCTCCTGGTTTTACTGTGTATAAGATGTATGTGCCGTGTTTTAATTCTTTCTTTATTTGGTGTTTTGGTGATGTTTCACTTACTGTTTTGCCTTCGCGTGCCTGTTTTTCTGCAAAACGCATTGTCTCAAGGGCAGCGTAATCACTTTGTTTTGATTTTGGTACGTAAATTACCAATTGTTGCCCGGCGACGATAAAATTTCCATGTGTATTGTTCCAATACCGAATTTCAGAAGCCGGGGTGTCAAACCATTCTGCAATAAAGCCAATGTTGTCCCCGCTTTTGACAGTATATTGAACAGGAACGTAATCATCCCCCGGCGTATGTTTGTTTTGTGTACCAAGTGCAGCCGGTTTAAAGTAAAAGCTATCTTTATAGTGATACATCTTATCTTCACAGGTTAAAAATGTTTCTGATATGCCATCGGGAAGCAGCAATGGCAAGTTGACATCAGAGCTTGCAGGAATAACATTTTTAACATATTGCGGATTCAACATTTCTATATCTTTTTCCTGAATCCCGGTAAATTCAGAAATCTGTCCAAAGTGCAAGGTATCCTTTACCAATACGGTATCTTTTGGTTTTTCTGAATTGTAATCCGCCGGGGACAAATTGAATTTTTCAGGATGATGTATCAAGATGTTGAGGGCTGTAAAAGCATGGTATGTATCAATTTCCGGTTCGGGGAGCTGGCTGAACACCTGTTTGAGATTGTTGGGATTTTTTGTATTTTTCAGTGCCATGTTTACCCTGGCAGGCCCACAAATCATGGCTGCAACTGCCAGGGGATTTGTCTCAAATGAAGCATAAAAATCCTTTAGCATTTGTGCGGCTGCCTGTGTGGATTTGTCTGATAATCGCCGTTCATCTATGTATTCATCTACCATGAGCCCATAGAGCCTTGCCGTGCTGTATTTAAAATGCCAGTTTCCAACGCCCCCGTTATCTGACACATAATCAGGCAACATGGGTGATGAAACCAGGGGGTAATATGCCAGTTCCGGAGGGAGTGAATGATTTTCGAATATCTGACCATACTTTTTCTGCAGGTCTTTTGCCAATCCAAGAATGAGATTTGTTTCTGCAGGGTATTCATACGCATAAAACATCAGGAATGCCGATGTTTTTTCTTTGTTTACAACGGGAACAGTTTTGCCGGCATTTTCCAGAAAGCTTGTAATGTCTGCAGACGAAGGCCATATATGTGGCGCATGCAAATCCCGGTTGTTTTCTATATCCGGAATTAAGTGTCCGGTTACAGAGGTTAACCGGTTTTCAAAATTAATCCGCGTTTTAGAAGGTAAGTCAGGGTAGAATGTTTGGGCATACAATGTTATTGCCATTGTTGGCAGCAGAATAAGCAATAATGTTGACCCTGCATATTTCATGTTTGCATGGTGTTATATTTGCTCCAGCAAACGCCTCATGCTTACCTTTTCTTTCACTACCTTTTCAATGTTTTCAATTGGTATTCTTTCCTGTTTCATGCTGTCACGTTCGCGGATGGTAACGGTGTTATCTTCGAGGCTTTGATGATCGACGGTAATGCAATAGGGCGTGCCAATGGCGTCCTGCCGCCTGTATCTTCTCCCGATGCTGTCTTTTTCTTAGTAATAGCAGTTGAAACCATATTTTAGTTCACCCATGATTTTACGTGCAATTCCGGGCAAGCCGTCTTTTTTTACCAGTGGCAATACGGCCACTGTGTAAGGAGCCAACGGAGCCGGTATTTTCATGACAATGCGGGTTTCTTTCTCCAGTTTCTCTTCGGTATAGGCTGCTGTCAGTACCATAAGAAAAGTACGGTCGAGACCAATGGAAGTTTCCACAACATAAGGCACATAGCTTTCTCCCCTTTCATTGTCATAATATTGGATTTTTTTGCCTGACATTTCCTGATGCCTGCCCAGGTCAAAATCGGTACGTGAATGAATACCTTCTAATTCTTTAAATCCAAAGGGAAAATCAAATTCAATATCGTAAGCTGCTGCAGCGTAATGCGCCAGCTTGTCGTGTTCGTGTAATCTGAACAATGTCTCATCGAATCCCAGGGCTTTATGCCAGTTCATGCGTTTATCACGCCAGTAAGGGAACCATTCTTTTTCAGTGCCGGGTTGAACAAAATACTGCATTTCCATCTGTTCAAATTCGCGCATACGGAAAATAAATTGCCGTGCCACGATTTCGTTTCGGAAAGCTTTTCCGATTTGGGCAATACCGAAAGGCAGACTTTGCCGTCCTGTTTTTTGTACGTTCAGGTAATTGACAAATATCCCCTGAGCGGTTTCGGGACGGAGGTAAATTTTTGCCCCGGCAACTGATCCCAGTTTTGTGTCAAACATCAGGTTAAATTGCCGCACATCTGTCCAGTTGCGTGAACCGGATACAGGATCAGCGATCTCTTCATCCAAAATAATTTGTTTTAACTCATTGAGGTTTTCGGATTTCAACGCTTCGATAAAACGTAAGCGAAGTTTTTCAATTTTTCCGAGGTATTTCACCACACGGGGATGTGTACTGACAAACTTCTCTTCATCAAAATCTTTTCCAAAGCGTTTTTTGGCTTTTTGGATTTCTTTATCCACCTTTTTTTGGATTTTATCCAGGTGTTCTTCAATGAGCTCATCGGCACGGTAGCGTTTTTTTGAATCTTTATTATCTATCAGCGGATCGTTAAAAGCATCAACATGCCCGGAGGCTTTCCACACTTTGGGATGCATGAATATTGCCGAGTCCAGTCCGACAACGGTTTCCTGCATTTTAACCATGGCATCCCACCAATATTGCTTGATGTTGTTTTTCAATTCTACGCCGGTTTGGCCGTAATCGTACACCGCACTTAATCCGTCGTATATTTCGCTTGATTGAAAAATAAAGCCGTATTCTTTGGCATGTGAAATGATTTTACTGAAATTGTCTTGTGCCATTGATGTTATCTGTTTAGAATTTTAATTTACAAAGTTAATAGAATGGATGAAATTTCATCATTTTCAGGTTGTCAAATATGAGGACAAGGAAAAGCCATTTATATCTCTACTACCCTATTGATATATTTGTAAGGATTTTGGAATCAAATCCAAAATATTATGTATAATTTTGGAATTGATTCCAAAATTATGAATATTTATTTGGATTATAAAAATGTTTTAACTATATTTGTACATAAAAAGGTATGATTTTAAGAGCATTACAAAAAGTCATCGAAGGTAAACTGTTTAAAGGGAAAGCAATTGTTATTCTGGGACCTCGTCAGGTTGGGAAAACGACGCTTTTAAATCAACTTATTTCTGCCATAGAAAAAGATTATATATTGCTTAATTGTGATGACCCGGAAGTAAGAATGTCGTTATCTAATGCCAACACCAAAGAGCTTGAGCTATTGATTGGAAATAAAAAACTTGTCCTGATAGATGAAGCACAACGCATCAAAAATGCCGGACTTACTCTAAAAATCATGATAGACAATTTTAATGATGTTCAATTAATTGTCACTGGTTCATCCGCCCTTGAGATTGGCAATGAAATTAACGAACCACTTACCGGACGTAAGTATGAATACAAACTTTTTCCTTTGAGTACAAAAGAATTAATTGAAGACAAAGGATTTCTTATGGCCAGGCAGATGCTTGAAAACCGCTTAATATATGGCTCGTATCCGGATATTATTAACAATGTCGGGGAAGCAAAAGAGTTGCTTTATAATATTACAGACAGTTACTTGTTTAAAGATATATTGTCCATGGAAAATATTCATAAGCCGGCATTACTCGAAAAAATCCTAACAGCTTTGGCACTACAATTAGGACAAGAAGTATCTTTCAACGAAATTGCCCAATTAACAGGTGCAGATTCAAAAACTGTTGAACGCTACGTTGAGTTGCTTGAAAAAACCTTTGTTATTTTCAGGCTGCCCGCTCTGAGCCGTAATATGAGAAACGAACTAAAGAAAAGTAAAAAGATCTATTTTTTTGACAATGGCATCAGAAATACCATAATAAGAACATTTAATCCACTAAATTTACGGCAGGATACAGGTGCTTTATGGGAAAACTTTTTTGTAAGCGAAAAAGTAAAAAGCCTACATTATCAAAGCATCTTTTCAAAATTATATTTTTGGCGAACCACTCATCAACAAGAAATTGATTTAATTGAAGAAAAAGACGGGATATTTGATTTATTTGAAATAAAATGGAGCGACAAACGTAAAGTTAAATTTCCTGCTTCGTTTCTGAAAAACTATAACACTGAAAATAGCAATGTAATAACACCAGAAAATTATTTTGAGTTTTTATAACATTTTTTGTAGTCCATTCTAAATTTAATGAGATATAAATGACATCCATGAAAACAATCTTTTACAGGCTATCGGAAATCAGAATGTAATCAATTAAATTGCATTTTTTCTCCTTTATCCACCTTGACTTTTACAGCACGGTCACCCTGGAATTTTGCTTCATACATTACTTCACCACGGTGCCCATAATAAACCACTTTGCCTTCTTTGCTTCCGTTTTTATAATTGATTTCTGATTTCAAACGGCCGTGCCCGTACCAGGTTTTCCATTGTCCGTGAGGGTCCCCTTCTTCGTTGTATTCCTCCTGCCTGACGAGGTCCCCATGCTCATTGTACATTTTCCATGTGCCTATTTTCACACCGTGATTGTATTCGCCTTCCATGCGTGTTTTTCCCTGCATTGAAAATTTCTTGTAAGCTCCATGCAGAACGGGCTTTTTGTCATAATCGTAATTTTCAGTGTCTTCTTGTTTATCGACGGGTTCCTGGATGTAATTTTCAATCATTTGTTTTTTCCCATTGGGATACCAGTAGGTAGCTTTGCCGGAATAAAGACCATCTTCATAATTCACTTCTACTTTTTTTACCCCTGTATCGTAATAACTTGTCCATGTTCCCTGCATTACACCACCGGTGTAATGTCCTTTCATTTTCAACTGGCCGTTTTCAAAATATTCTTTCCATTCTCCAATTTCCATCCCCATATCGTATTGACCTTCGCGAAAGGGATTTTCATTTTCATAGTAAATGGTATAATCGCCATGCCGTATGTCATCTTTAAAATTTATTTTTTTCCATACCGAGCCGTCGTCATACCAGTATGTCCATTCACCTTGCATTTTGCCGTTTTCATAATGTCCCTGGTTTCCTTTTTTACCTGAGCTCCGGTAGTAAGTCCAAAGGCCGTGTTGCAAATCATTTTTAAAATTGCCTTCAATATCCGGTGTGCTGTCACGGTGAAACCATTTGGCTTCGCCGGATTTTTTCCCATTATCAAAATGCATGATGGTTTCCACCTGGCCGTTTGGGTAAAACTTGGTTTGCTTTCCATGGCGTTTTCCCATATTGTAATTCGCAATGTTTCGGAGTTTTCCGTTTTGGTAATAGAACTTCCAGGCTCCATGCTTTTTCTCATCTTTTAGCATACCTTCCATGGCTATGTTTCCGTTGGGATACCACACCTTGTTTTCACCATTTTCATAATTGAGAATGGATTTTTTGGTGTCGTCTTTAAAATATTCTGTCCAGGTGCCTGTACGTTCTCCGGCTGTATATTTTCCTTTGGCAGCGAGATTACCGTTATCATGATAATATTCCCATGTTCCTGTTTCCAGTCCGTTTTCAACATCCCCTTCTTTTCGTTTCTGCCCATTGTCGTAGTAATCCACAAAATGACCTGTGCCGCCGGTTAAAATCTGTTTTCCATCTTTATTCCATGCGTTGACGTATGTACGGGGCTCTGTATCATAATTAAGACTGTAGTGTTTTTGTTGGTTTGGAAAATAATATACCCACACACTGTCGCGCTGGTCATCCGTGAAATACCCTTCTGTTTTGATATTGCCGTTTTTATACCATTCGCTGTATGATCCCATTTGGACACCGTCGCGGAAATTGCCTTCGTTTTTTTTGTTGCCGTTTTCGTAGTAATATATGAGCTTACCGTTTACAACGCCTTCCTTAAAGTCGGTTTCCTGTATGAGCTGACCATCCTCGTTGTAATATTTCCACCGGCCAAATTCCAGGCCAAGCTTCATCATACCTTCGCTTTCTACCGTACCATCATCATATTCGAATGTTTTATCCTGATATTCTTGTGCATTGCTGCCCAAAACAATGGCCATCAGGAAAATAAACAATAACTTTATTTTTTTCATTGTCAAAAGAATTTTTACAAAACTAAACAAAAATACCGATTCATGAACATATAAGGAGACAACGAAAAAAATGTCATTCAATTTTACCCTTCAAGGATAAAATGCAAATTTTACCGGGGAGCAAAAAAACATACGACAATAACTAACACCTTAAATCCAGCAACAAACCTGCCAGATTCGAAATTATATTTCAATGGTTTTCCCTGCACCTCCTTCAATGTATTTTTCGGGATACAGGCTTTTTAACTCCTGAATGTAGCGGGTACAATGGGTTGGGCAAATAAGTTCAAGGCCTTTGAACAGATGATATTTATCAAAACCGTGCAAACCACCGATGATACCATACAGCTTGCCAAATTGCAAGGCTGTGTTGAGAATTATTTCCATATCAGGATGCGAACAACCAACCACCAGAACAAGACCTTTGGGTGTAGAAACCACCATGGCTTGTTCAATGTTTTCCAATTCGCCGGTGGTAAATACGTTTTCATGGATTTGCATCGGGTGGTCTGCAAAAATCACCTGATTAGCACCGTGGACGCCTCGCAGGGATGGTGGTAAATAAATGTTTACATCATGGTTGTGATACAGAAATTCAGATAATCCCCCTATATGATCAAAATGGTTGTGCGAAATGAAAATCTCATCCACCACCGAAGGGGAAATGCTCAATTTTTTCATGTTTTCCAGCAAAAGATGTCCTTTGGTACCGGTATCAAAGAGGATGTGTTTGTTATCCGTTTCCACAAGACACGAAAAACCCCAGTCTGCATGCAGTCCGGGTTCAAATACGGTGTTATCATATAAAATTGTCAGTTTCACATTGAGATCGTTTCATTATTAATCTGAGCTTAGACAAAAATGCTTGCCACCAACATTTTTAATCTACTTTACTTACTTTCTTTATTTATTTAATTTCTTGCTTGCTTATCGTTGAATTGCATATTTTAAATAAACCAGAGAAAAAACGAATCTTGTTTTCATTGAATTATGACATAAACATAATAATTCTTATCATAACAACAAAACATCGTAGATTCAAGCAGCAAATGCAACTTGTTGGCATTGCTATATCATAAAAAAAGAGGCCGGGGTATCACAATTTAATTTGTGATTGCTCCTCAGCCTCCATTTTAAAAAAAGATTAAAATATCTTGTGGTGAATGATTACATCATTCCGGGCATTCCGCCCCCCATGCCAGGAGCTCCTGCCCCTGCAGCAGCATTGTCATTTTCATCTTCAATATCTGCAATAACACACTCAGTGGTCAGCAACATACCAGCAATTGAAGCTGCATTTTCAAGGGCTATACGAGCCACTTTTGTGGGATCAATAACACCTGTTTCCAACAGATTCTCATATTTCTCTTTTCTGGCATTGTAACCAAAATCCCCTGTGCCTTCTTTGACCTTCTGAGTCACAACTGACCCATCAACACCTGAATTGGATGCTATGATACGCAATGGTTCTTCAAGCGCACGACGGATAATCTTAATTCCGGTTTCCTGATCTTTGTTTTCATATTTTACTTTCTCCAATGCTTCAATTGCTCGGATGTAAACAACACCTCCACCAGGAATAATGCCTTCTTCAACAGCAGCACGTGTTGCGCTCAGTGCATCTTCCATACGGTCTTTTCTTTCTTTCATTTCAATTTCGGAGGCAGCACCTACATATAGTACAGCTACGCCACCGGCAAGCTTAGCCAGACGTTCCTGCAATTTTTCCTTGTCATAATCTGAGGTTGAAGCATCAATTTGTTTTTTAATCTGAGACACACGTGATTGAATGGCCTTTTTGTCACCTTCGCCATTGACAATGGTCGTGTTATCTTTGTCTATTGTCACTTTTTCCGTCCGGCCAAGCATATCAACAGTAGCAGCATCTAATTTCATGCCTTTATCTTCTGAGATAACCGTACCACCAGTCAACACGGCAATATCTTCAAGCATTTCTTTGCGGCGGTCACCAAAACCGGGAGCTTTTACTGCTGCCACTTTGATGGTACCACGCAAACGGTTAACAACCAATGTTGCAAGGGCCTCACCTTCTACATCTTCAGCAATGATCATCAGTGGTTTTCCATCCTGTGCAGTGGGTTCAAGTATCGGCATCAGGTCTTTCATTGAAGATATCTTCTTGTCTGTCAGAAGAATATATGGATTATCAAGCACAGTTTCCATCTTATCGCTGTCGGTAATAAAATATGGCGAGATATACCCGCGATCAAATTGCATACCCTCTACAAGGTCAACATGAGTTTCAGTACCTTTGGCTTCTTCTACAGTGATAACACCTTCTTTTTTTACCTTTTGCATGGCTTCAGATATCAGTTTACCAATTTCATGGTCATTATTGGCTGATACCGTGGCAACCTGTTTAATCTTTTCGTTGTCATCACCAACTTCCTGAGACTGTGTTTTGATATGTTCAACAACGCTTTCAACAGCAAGATCAATTCCCCGTTTGAGTTCCATCGGATTGGCACCTGCAGTAACATTTTTCAATCCCTCCTGCACGATTGACTGAGCCAGTACAGTGGCAGTGGTAGTTCCGTCTCCGGCATCATCATTGGTTTTTGAGGCCACTTCTTTTACCATTTGTGCTCCCATATTCAGGAACGGGTCTTCCAGTTCAATTTCACGAGCCACTGTAACACCATCTTTTGTGATCTGTGGAGCTCCGAATTTTTTGTCAATAACCACATTGCGACCTTTCGGTCCCAGTGTTACTTTCACAGCACCAGCAAGTGTATCAACACCTTTTTTCAGTTGATCTCTTGCATCAATGTTAAATTTCATTTCTTTTGCCATAATTCTTTATTCTTTAAGGTTTTCGCTTTGATTTGCCTAAATATATTTATTTTTATTCACTGCTTTTTCTTTACGAATATTATGCCACAGATGGTTTTCACTTAACATCCGCCAAAATAGCATATTTTAACTCTCATATTTGGCAGATGTAATTGATAAAATGCCAAATTGGCACAATCTGTAATCATAATTGTATTGTTCCGGGTTTATAAAAGGTCTGTTGGATCTGTCTCCCTGACAACTGTGATGGCAGGCCGGCATTTCTTATACCGATAATCAATCTATTGTAATTATCAGTAAGCATCAATAAGCAATATTTAATACTACACCGTTGAACGCAACTTGGCATTATTTGTAAAGCTGCAACCTGGTGTTTGCATTCTCATAAGTATGCACCTTTCCGATGGACAAGTCCTTCAGTCACTCTCCTGTGAGGCAACGCTTACAGCCTGCAACATTGTAAGCTATCGGTCTCTGAAGGGCTGCAAACATTTCCATTACATTTAGAAATTATTTACCACATAAAAACTACAGGCATTTTCTTTTTGTTTTTATTATTTTTACCACATCTATTTGTCATTGTTAGTTATGGTGAAGATCGGACATACCGAGTTAAGGGATAACCCTGTGTTGCTAGCTCCCATGGAGGACATCACCGATACCTCCTTCAGGCACATGTGCAAAAGATTTGGTGCCGACATGATGTACACTGAATTTATTTCCTCTGACGGTCTCATCCGTAACGGTAAAAAAAGCCTGCAAAAACTCAACATACGTAACAGTGAACGTCCCATCGGAATACAAATATACGGGCACATGATTGAACCCATGCTGGCATCCGTAAAAATTGTGGAACAGGCTTCTCCTGATGTCATAGATTTGAATTTCGGATGTCCTGTAAGGAAAATTGCTACGCGTGGTGCCGGCTCAGGCATGATGAAAAATCCTGAACTCATGGAAAACATGACACGGCAAATTGTAAAATCAACCAGGCTTCCTGTTACAGCTAAAACACGGCTAGGCTATGATGAAGAAAACAAAAATGTACTTGAAATAGCACTCAGGCTACAGGATGCGGGCATCAAGGCCATTACCATTCATGGCAGAACCAGGCCGCAAATGTACAAAGGCAAAGCCAACTGGGACCTCATTCGACTTGTCAAAGAACATCCTGAGATTGATATTCCGGTCATCGGAAACGGGGATATTCGGTCAGGCGAAATGGCACGTGCGTATATTGACACGTACAAAGTTGACGGCATTATGATCGGCAGGGCAAGCATTGGCAGGCCATGGATATTCAAAGAAATCAGGCAATTCTTGGATACAGGAAAGCCTATGATTCCTCCCAGTGTTAGCGAGAGGGTGGACATAGCAAAAGAACATTTTGCACTGTCACTTCAACACAAAGCATTTCCACGCGGTATCTTTGAAATGCGTAAACATTTTTCTCTGTACTTTAAAGGTATCCCCAATTTTAAGCCAATGCGCATGAAATTAGTCACCAGCATCGATCCCGAACAAATATATCAGCTTCTCGAAGACATCAAAAACACATACGGTGATTTTTGCCCCGGGAACCCCTATGCCTATGAATAAATAAACTTGGTTAATAATGGACAAACACTAAAAACAATAATTCACTGTCTGTCTGCATTTTATCAACTATAAACTAAAACAACCCGTGGATTTCAGCATCAATTTTATTAACGACATTTCTCAGATCATTGGTTTTTCCTGAAAAATCAGTGTTGTCCACATCAATGATGAGGAGTTTTCCATCTTCATAACCTGATATCCAAGCTTCGTAGCGTTCATTCAATCGTTTTAAATAATCAAGACGTATGCTGTTTTCATATTTTCTACCACGTCTGGCAATTTGATCTACAAGTGTAGGCACACTTGCTCTTAGGTATATTAACAAGTCTGGAGGATCAACCAGGCTGGTCATCAATTTAAACAGTGCATGGTAATTATCAAAATCCCTTGTTGACATCAGACCCATGCTATGCAAGTTAGGGGCAAAGATATATGCATCCTCATAAATGGTTCTGTCCTGAATGATGTTTTTCCCGCTTTTTCGTATTTCAAGAATTTGGTTAAAGCGGCTGTTGAGGAAGTAAACCTGAAGATTAAATGACCAGCGCTGCATCTCTTCGTAAAAATCTGTCAAATAGGGATTTTCATCAACATCTTCGAAATGTGGTTCCCATTTATAATGCTTAGCCAGTAAGCTTGTCAGTGTTGTTTTCCCGGATCCAATGTTCCCGGCTATTGCAATATGCATAATAATATTAACTTAATTTCACTTGTCTAAGATACGAAGAGTATTTTAAAATAAAAGCAGAAAGTCTGTTTAATCTTTCAACAATTTTTTTTTCACCTGTTGATCACTGATATAATACAACACATTTTCATACAGTGTAAAATCTTTTATTTCAGGCAAATCACTATGGATTAATTTCTCTTTTGTTAATTCAATATTGTAAGAAAACACCTTTTGATTATTTACATAAATGATATTGTGTTCGTAACATTGAAATGAATTTTCAAAAGCAAATGGAAGGCATTTTACGTAAGTAGCCTGGTTGTTAAACACCACAATACCTTGTTGATGATATCCAAGATAAATGTGTCCCGAATGTTCAAGCAGTACATCAGGAAACCCTGAATACATATCAATGGTGCCGGATTTAAGCTCTTCATTCCCATGATGATTAATGTAAACAAGTTGTTTGTCAAGATTATCGAATAACCAAAACCCCCCGGTTGAGGCTTTACATACCACTGATACATCATAATAATTCAGGTCATCCAGACTGAAAGGGTCCGACAGCAGACTCAATTCATTGTCAAGAAAAAGAACCTGATTGGCGTTTGCAGAAAACACCACAATCCGCAGCGGATCACTTACATCAACCGTGGTAATTTTTCCATTTGCCTGCCAATCGTATGATGAGAAAAGCTCCCAGTTCTGATTGTATTTATTCAGTGTGTTGTCTTTCAATGTATAAATATTTCCCAGGTGATCGCTCCACAGTTTCTCTGCCCTGATGTTTTCCTCTTTTCCGGGCGAAGCCAACATCAGGAACAACATGATTCTCATTATCATCACCTGTCCCATGTTGTAAAGATAAAAAAAAGCTGACATTATCAGATAACATCAGCTTTTTTATTTTACAAAAACTGTGATTGCCTGTGCTCTAAGGCATTTTTGTCTAACATTACTTGTTATGCATGCAATCATGTTTTCCCATTCTGCCTTGCTTTCCGTGCATGCAGTCTTTGTGCATTTTGCCTTTGGAGTGCATGCCGTGCATACAGCCTTTGAAAGAGGCTTTTTGCTCATCGGTGAGCAGGTTAAGAATTTTTATGTGTTTTTCCGCTTTCTTTTTTTGCAATTGCGATTTGAGATCAGAAATCTCATCGATTTTGGCATTGATCGCGTTTTGGTTGGGGTTATCAGCGATCATAAGCTTTTTCTTTTCGGCGCGTTTGATACCAATGTCGGCATTTAGCTCCCTGGCAGCAGACAAATAATCTGCACGTAATTCTTTGATCTGGTTTTCCTGATCTTCCGTTAAATCAGGAATGTGATCACATAGGTTTTTTTGTCCAGGTTTTTGTTCTGAACTTCGTGGTTTTTCACCTCTTTGTGCATCCACAGGTGAGGCAACAAATAACATTGTTGCGATAAAAATACTTGAAAAAAATGCTTTTGTTTTCATAATTATTCCTTATTTTGGTTGTCTGTTAACTATGATGGAAATAATAGAGTAAGGTTTAATATAAAATATTATGGATATCCCATTAATTATCTTGTTGCTTGGCATCCTGGTGTTTGCCTCGTTTTATTTTAACAGGTTTTTTATCAGTCTGCGCATTCCCAGTGCTTTATTTTTTGTATTAGCAGGCATTGTGATCGGATTTTTTGTTGACGTAGATAGTTTTTTTGGTAACCTGGGTGGTGCTTTTACTGCCATCACACTCAATGTGATCATCTACATGGTGGGAAAAAGGTTCAATTTTAAAAATGTCCGTCGTGTACCCGGAAACTCATTGTTGTTTACAATTTTTAATGTTGTTGTCGGTTTGGTACTGGTTACTTTAGCAGCCCGCTTCATTGCTCACATGAGTTGGATTTCATCTCTGTTCCTGGGTTTTGTGCTGAGTGGAACATCTTCAGTATTGATCGTTCCGATTGTGCAATCGTTGAGGCTAAAGGAGAAAAGCCGTAAAATACTCATATACGAATCATTGCTTACAGATATTATTTGCCTGGTTGGTGGCTTGATCTTTTTTGATTTTATTTGGCACGAACAAATAGGCAATCTGCCAATAGGAGGGTTTGTTTCCAAATCGGTTTTGTTAGGGTTATTGAGTGGTTTCATAGCTGGAGCACTATGGATACTGGTACTCCGCACATTAAAATATGTAAAAAACACCATGTTTGCAAGCCTGGCTTTTATCCTTGTTTTATTCGGGATCAGTGAAATTGCCGGATTTAATGGAGGTTTTGCAGTGCTTGCCTTTGGTATCATGAGCGGGAATATCAATCACCGTCCTTTCAAAAACTGGTTTCCAGAAAAGTTAACAGAAAAAGCCAGGGAATATACCCGCAATGAACAAAGCTTTTTCGATGAATTGCTTATGTTAATTCAGGCTTATTTTTTTGTTTATATGGGAATGAAACTTGAATATTATAGCACATGGGTGTTTTTGGTAGCCCTTATACTTGTTGTGATCTTTGCATTGATGCGATGGGTAAGTGTTAAATCCTTTTCATCTAAAAACCTGGATTACAAAGAGATGATAATTATGTCGGTGTTATCTCCCAAAGGCATTATTCCCGCGGTTTTGGTAACCATGGCTTTTGAAATGGGTGTCATTGATGGTCTTGAACTCATGCAATACGGTTATGCCATTATTATAGTAAGTCTTGTAGTGGGATCGATCCTGATAAGCATAGCCCGCAAGGATCCTGCTTATTTCAGCCGTGTTGGGGAAAAGATGTTAAACTCTGGTAAAAAAATAAATCATGATCATCCGGATACCATTGAAGAAAATTAAAATTCCCGGTGGCGGCTTACATTTGACATGTCACATTTATGCTGATAACCTGCAAGCTGCTGTGATTATTGATACAGGTGCCTCTATATCCGTCTTTCACGAAAAAACTTTCTCTCCTTATTTTACAGAGGGAAAAATGGATAAAAATGAAGATGCGTTTTCTTCTGGTATCTCCACAATGATAGAAGGACACAGGTTGGGATATATTTCCGGCATCGCCCTTGAAGGATTATTTTTGCACAATGAAACTGCCGGCCTCATGGATCTGTCCCACATCAGGAAAATTTATAATGAATATTTTGATTTTGCCATTGAAGGGCTTATCGGTTGTGACATGCTTGATAAATACAAAGCTGTAATAGATTTTAAACGTATGAATTTAATCTTTCATAAACATTAGTTCTTATTTGTCTTATGATTCTAAAAATTATCAATATATTTGCAAGCCAATTCATGAAATTAGATAATTAAAAAATTTGTAACATGCGGAATAAAGGTGTAGTACTTACAATTATCATTCTCCTGACACTTATTGTGGTTTATTATCTGTCGTTTTCATTAAAAACGTACCAGGTTGAAAAAGATGCCAAAGCATTTGCTGTTGAAAAAGCAGACAATATGCTGGGAGATACTGTAAACGAAGAACGGAAATTTGACTTAGTGGATTCATTGAATGCGGCTTATCTTGATTCCATGTCCGGAGAAGTGGTTTATAAGCTTTTTACCGAACACAACTACATGGACTGTAAAGCAAAGCAAATCAACCTTGGGCTTGACCTAAAAGGTGGTATGAACGTAACCCTTCAGATTGAAGCCAGGGATATTATCAAAGCCTTGTCCAACGACAAGAACAATCCTGTACTTAATAAGGCACTCAATGAGGCTGACCGGCTACAGGAAAAGGGCAATGAAAATTATATAGCTGATTTCAGAACCGCTTTTGAATCCATTGCTGAAGGAGAAAGTATGGCGCCTTTGTTTATTACACCTCAAAATAAAGATAAGATATCCATTTCTTCCACCAATGAAGCAGTTACCGATTACCTTCGCAAGGAGCTGCAAACAGCTTTTGACAATGCTTTTGAGATTCTGCGCAAGCGTATTGACCATTTTGGGGTTGTACAACCGAATATTCAAAGGGATGTATCTGTTCATGGTCGTTTTCATATTGAATTGCCAGGGATAAAAGACCCCGAACGTGTTCGGGACCTGTTGCAGGGCACAGCAAAACTGGAATTCTGGGAAACCTATAATTTCTCTGAAATTTTCCAAAATATGAGTCAGGCAAATTCAGTTATTGCCCGTATTCAGGGCGTAATCCCTGATGAAGAACAGGATACACTGTCTGCTGAAGAAGTTTCTGAGGATACAGTTTCAGATATCGCAAATAAGGAAACTGAAGATGCATCTTCCATTGAAGAGCCGGAACTTGATGTGGCAGATTTTGATGATGATACCATTATACCTGAAACCGGATTGATGGAAGATACTGCAGAGGCTACTCCAAGTGAGATGGAGCAGGCTGACCAATGGAAAGAAGAAAATCCATTGTTTGCTATTCTGAATCCGAGCATCAATCAGCAGGGAGAACCACTTGACGGTCCGGTAATAGGGGTGGCGCATTTTAAAGATACCGCTAAAGTTAACAGATACTTACATCTGGACAAAGTACAGGCTGTTTTACCCATTGACTTGAAATTTTCCTGGACTTTTAAAGCAATTCAGGATGCTGAGGGCAATGTTCAGGAAGGAATTTATCAACTTGTTGCACTAAAAGCTACTCGCGATGGTGGTGCTGTACTTAGTGGTGATGTGATTGAAAACGCACGTAAAGAGTTTGGACAGAACCAGGCTTCTGCTGAAGTTTCTATGTCAATGAGTGGTGAAGGTGCTAAAAAATGGGCTAAGATTACACGAAATAATATTGACCGTAGTATTGCCATTGTACTGGATGGTTATGTGTATTCATTTCCAACCGTACAAAATGAAATCAAGGGGGGACGGTCATCCATTACAGGCAATTTTACTGTGCAGGAAGCCGATGACCTTGCCAATGTGCTTAAATCGGGTAAAATGCCCGCCCCTGCAAGAATCATATCTGAAGAAATTGTTGGTCCAACACTGGGGCAACGTGCCATTGATGCCGGTTTTAAATCTTTCCTTATAGCATTTTTTGTTGTGTTGTTATATATGGTGTTTTATTATAATCGCGCCGGCTGGGTTGCAGACCTTGCGTTGGTTGCTAATGTGTTTTTCATTCTTGGCGTGCTGGCATCCTTTGGGGCTGTGCTTACCTTACCCGGTATTGCAGGTATTGTGCTTACCATCGGTATGTCAGTGGATGCCAATGTACTGATATACGAGCGAATACGAGAAGAGCTTGCCGCCAGCAAAGGCCTGAAACTTGCCGTTAAGGACGGTTACAGTAATGCTTATTCGGCCATTCTTGATGCCAACATCACAACACTGCTTACAGCCATTATCCTTTATCGCTTCGGCGTTGGTCCTATTCAGGGTTTTGCAACCACGCTGATGATTGGTATCATTTCATCCCTGTTTTCTGCTATCTTTATCACAAGGCTGGTATTTACTTCCATGCTGGATAAAGATAAAAATGTCACGTTTGATACCAGGCTTACACGGAACGCATTTAAAGGACTAAATATTAAATTCCTTGAAAAACGCAAAGTGGCTTATGTTATTTCAGGAGCATTGATTATCATTGCTGTTGTTTCACTGGTAGGACGCGGACTTAACCCAGGCATTGATTTTACCGGAGGACGTACTTATGTTGTTAAATTTGAAGAAGATGTAGTACCACAGAACCTGGCATCAGATCTTGAAAAAGAATTTGATACCCGCCCAATGGTGAAAACATTTGGAGATGCTAATCAGGTACAAATTGTTACGCAGTACATGATAGATGATAAGTCATCAGATGCTGACGATGTTGTGGATTCATTGCTGTACAGCGGACTTAAACCAACAATGGGTGAAGATGTGAGTATGGATACATTCCTGAGGGATTATCGCCAGTCTTCACAAAAAGTTGGGCCTTCCATTGCGGATGATATCCTCAGGAAAGCTTATGTTGCCATTGGTCTTGCTTTGATTATTATCTTCCTCTATATTTTAATCCGGTTTAGAAAATGGCAATACTCAATCGGGGCTATTGCTGCACTTATGCATGATGTTTTGTTTATTTTGGGCTTTTTCTCATTGTTCTATACCATCATGCCTTTCAGTCTGGAAATAGACCAGGCATTCATCGCTGCCATACTAACGGTTGTGGGTTATTCAATCAACGATACCGTGGTTGTGTTTGACCGCATCCGTGAGTACATGAAAATATATCCCAAACGGGAAAACGGCGTAAATATTAACAACGCTCTAAACAGTACTATATCCCGTACTTTCAGTACATCGTTGAGTACATTCTTTGTGTTGTTTACCATCTTTATCTTTGGTGGTGAGGTGATACGGGGATTTGTATTTGCTCTGTTGCTGGGTATTATAATCGGGACATATTCATCACTGTTTGTGGCAACACCCGTCGCTTTTGAAATGATGAAAGAAAAAGTCACACAGAAGAAAGGAAAGAAAAAACATAAATAGGGTCTGCTGAAAAAGTCTGAGGTGCACCATATTCAAGGCGACAAGAAGAAGACGTATTAGCATACTTCGATTCGCAGTCAACGAGGAATATGGTGTGCATCAGGCTAACAAACACAATCTTCGTGTTTTTACAACTATATTGATTGTAAAATTTAGCTTAATGGATCACAACTAATGAATGTTTTGTCACATAATGCTATTTATAAATCCATGCTTTTATAGAACTCAATGCAAAAGCCTTGCATTTATAATTTTAGGTAATGATATAAATCCTTGATTTTTATTGTGTTTCGTGTTTTTCAGCAGAGCCTAAATAAGATATTTCCAAATAGACAAAAAACTCCCGGTAAAATACCGGGAGTTTTTAATCAAATTCAATAAATGTTTCGAGTATTTTTGTTTCAGGTGCAGGGATAATGGTTATTTCCATCACTTCATGCGGAATAAGTGCTGTTTCACCCTTTACCATATTCAATGTACCATTATCCCATGTAATATCTAATTTACCTTCAGTACACATAATGATCACAAATGATTCACAACCTGCATAGGATTTTGTAAGGGATTTTGTAAGATGTAAATAATTAGTTGTAAAATATGGACATGTGATTATTCTTGAGGGAAAATCAGGTTTTGTGGTGTAATCAGTTCGTGCTTTTTCAACCGGAGAATAATCAATCACATCCCTGGCAAGTTCAGTGTGGAGCTCCCTGGATTTTCCGTTGCTGTCAACCCTGTCCCAATCATACACACGATAAGTGATATCGCTTGTTTGTTGAATCTCAGCAAAAAGAATGCCTGCACCGGTAGCGTGAATACGGCCTGCCGGAATAAAATATACATCCCCGGCTTTCACATCCACAAAGTTAAGTGTTTCTCTGATGTTGCTGTCATTCATACGAGCAGTGAACTCTTCCCTGCTTATGGGTTTTTTAAATCCCGACACCAATTGCGCTCCCTGTTCTGCCTGCAGAATGTACCACATTTCAGTTTTCCCGTACGCATTGTGCCTTTTTTTTGCCATCTCATCATCGGGGTGTACCTGCACAGACAAATTGTCGTTGGCATCAATAAATTTGACAAGGAGTGGAAACTCGTTGCCAAATTTTTTATACACTTTTGGCCCGATCAGGTCTTCCATGTAAATTTCAATAAGGTCCTGGAGGCTGTTTCCTTTCAGAAAACCATTTTTAAGGATAGAAATATTTTCCTGAACAGCACTGATTTCCCATGATTCCCCAGCCATTTCAGGGGCATCGGTTTTGTTCAGTATGCTTTTTAATTTATCATCACCCCAGATTTTAGGCTTATAAATGGGCTTAAATTTCATCGGATAAAGTGGTTCTTCCTGCATTTTTTTGAGATATTTTTTTACATTTACAAACAGAAAAATGATGAATCAAAATTATAAAATCAAAATATAAAACCAAAGCATGTTAATTATAGGTGTAGCAGGCGGAACCGGCTCGGGAAAAACCACAGTTGTGAGAAAAATAGCTGAAAATCTCCCTGATGGAGAAATAGCCATGATACCACAGGATTCCTATTATAAAGACAACAGACATTTGCCATTGAAAGAACGGCGCAAAATAAACTTTGACCACCCGAATTCCATCGAATGGGAATTGCTTAAAAACCATGTGCGCGAACTGAAAAACGGAAAAAAAGTGGGTCAACCAATCTATTCTTATCTGACATGCACAAGGGCTGATGAAACCATAGAAGTGAACCCGCAAAAAGTCGTCATCATTGAGGGAATATTGTGCCTGGCCGATAAGGGATTGCGTGACATGATGGATTTAAAAGTTTTTGTGCATGCGGATGCAGATGACAGGCTGATAAGAGTAATAAAAAGAGACATCATTGAGCGTGGCAGGTCAGTAAATACGGTGTTGGAACGGTATGAAAAAACGGTAAAACCATCGCACCTGCAATTTATCGAACCGACCAAAAAACATGCAGATATTATTGTTCCCCAGGGAGGGAAAAACAAAATTGCCATTGATATTCTTACCCATTTTATTCAAAGAAACCTAAAATTGTGACCTTATGAATGATATTCCATTAAGCAACATTGTTTTTTTTGACATTGAAACCGTACCGGGTACTTCATCATTTGATGAATTGCCGGATCACATGCAAAAATTATGGGACAAAAAGTCCACGTACTTCCGTAAGGAAGAAGAAACCGCAGATGATGTGTATCAGCGGGCAGGCATATACGCTGAATTCGGAAAAATTGTTTGTATATCTGTTGGACACATCAGCATGCAAAATAATAAACGCACGTTTCGTTGTAAATCCTATTACGGCGATGACGAAGCATCAGTACTGCAGGGTTTTGCCGACATGATCAACCAGTTTTGCCGCAGCGGGGAAAAATTCCTGTGCGGGCACAACAGTTCCGAATTCGATGTGCCGTATGTAGCACGCCGCATGTTGGTTAACCGCATTCCCCTGCCCGACCTTTTTAACCTGGGCGGTAAAAAACCATGGGAAGTGAAACACCTCGATACCATGAATCTTTGGAAGTTCGGCGATTACAAGCATTTCACATCCCTTGATTTGCTGACAACCATTTTTGACATCCCTACCCCCAAAGATGATATTGACGGTTCGCAAGTGGCAAACGTGTATTATGAGGACAAGGATATCAAGCGCATAGCTGCATATTGTGAAAAAGATGTGCTGGCAGTAGCACAATTGTATTTGCGATTCCGTTATCAGGACCTGATCACCACAGATAATGTGGAATTTTCAGTATAACCTGAAATGAGTTTTTTTGATAAAATGCCGATATGCATTATCAGCCGCCGTTTATATTATTTGCTGGTGATTTTCGATATTTATGGGTTGGGGTTCACGCACATAACAATCCCAGGTTGCCAATTTTCTTTAATATACCATTGAAAAGTGGGGCTTTCTGACTATCATAATGCACACAACTTAGTTTAGGAACAAATCTGACTCCCTGCTGATAACATTATTTTAACAGACTTAGTTTACTAAAGAATTAAACCTCCTTTGAAAATATTTGTCATATCATCTGATGCACAAAAGTTATCCGTAAATGAATACTGCATCAAAGTATTACAGATTCGCAAACAGGATGGTATCATGTTTATATTAACCGACCTTCCACCTGTTTGATACCTGGTAACCGGCAGGCAGTATTACAAGCCGGCAATAGTTAATGAAACGTTAGTTGTTATAATAGTTTTTGTTTTTAGAAAAATATTTGAATAATTTGTATAAAATTTACATGTCATGATAAAATGCAGATTCTTTGTTTTCCTCATCACCATATTATTATCCGCGAGTGTGTTTGCTCAGGGAAAACATCCCGGAGGCAGGCCTGGTGGTGGAAGTTCCGAAAAAGGAGGAGTCATCAAGGTTAAGGTTGTTGATAAAACCACATCAGGCCCGGTTGAATATGCCAATGTAGTCATTTTTTCAGCCAAAGATTCCAGTCTGGTTACAGGCGGAGTATCTGATTCCAGGGGAATAGCCATTATCAAACAAATTCCTTTTGGAAAATATTACGTTGATGTTGATTTTATCGGATACATCAAACAACGCAAAACGGATATCGAAATCACCGAAAGCAGCCGTTTTGTCGATTTGGGAACCATAAAATTACCTCAGGCCGCCGAAATGCTTGAGGATGTGGAAGTAGCTGCCGACAGGAAACACATTGACTATAAAATCGACAAAAAAATTGTCAACGTTAGCCAGGATCTTACTTCAACCGGGGGAAGTGCTGTAGATGCACTTGAAAACGTTCCATCCATACAAACGGACATCGAAGGCAACGTGCAACTGAGGGGAAGCTCAAGTTTCACTGTTTTGATTGATGGAAAACCAACACCTCTGGACGGCAGTGAAGCCCTGCAGCAAATCCCTGCCAGTTCCATTGAAAACATAGAGATCATTACAAATCCCTCCGCTAAGTTTGATCCCGATGGTACAGCCGGCATCATTAATATCATCATGAAGGAACAAGAACAGGAAGGCATCAATGGAAAATTCAATGCTACGTATGGTTCTTTTAACGCTTTCAACGGTGATTTTCTTGTCAATGCCCGTACCGGGAAATTCAACTTTTTTGTTGGGGGCAGCTATTCCAACATGGTGCGCAGATCCACCAACGACAATATTCGTGCAAGCATTGGAGATACATCAACCCTGGTAACTAAAATTGACGGCGAAGGAGACAGGGGCCATAAAGGGTATAACGGCCGGACAGGCTTTGATTATTACCTGACTGATAATGATATTTTTACCGTCTCGGGCGAATACGGAAACAGGGGCTTTCAGCGTGAACGGATGTCTGAATATGACCAGTATTATACGGATTCCAATGAAAAGCCTTTTGACGATCCAACCGCCGTTCATTCATATTACGTCACTGAAAATGGCTTTAATGTGTCGAGCGATTATTTCAGCACGGATTTGAATTATCAACGCAAGTTCAATGATTCCGGGCACGAATTGCAGTCGTATATTTATTACAGCCAGCGCATCAGTGATGAAGAAGCAGGGTTTGAAACCTCTTTTACCGACAGTGATTATGAAATTTATCAGGATTCTGCCATGCAAAAAGAAAAGTCTGCAGAAGATGGAGAAAGCAGAAGTTGGCGGGGAAAAATAGATTACACACTGCCTTTTTCCGAACAAGGAAAATTTGAAGCCGGATACCAATTCCGTAGCAGACAAGGCCTTACTGATTATGAATATAAAGTGTGGGAAAATGAGGCGTATGTCATGGATAGTTCACAGTTTAATGATGTGGATTATTTCAGGCAAATACATTCTGCTTATTCTACCTATACAAACAGCCTCGGGAAATTTGATTTTATGCTGGGCGCACGAACGGAATATACAGACAGAATTTTTACCAGCATCATTGAAGATAAAGAATGGGAATACAACAAATTTGACTTTTTCCCTACGCTGCATGTTTCCAGAAAAATGGCTTACGACATCCAATTACAGGCCAGCTATACCAGAAGGATACGCAGGCCTCGGTCATGGTTCCTTGACCCCTTCAAAAGTAAAATGGACAATAACATCTACAGAAAAGGAAATCCTGACCTGGAACCGGCATATACCGATTCGTATGAACTGAATGCACAAAAACGTTTTGGAAAACACTTCATCGCTTTGGAAAGCTTTTATCGCAAAACGCATAACAAGTTTGAACATATTACCGGTGTTGATGCCGAGGATCCAAATATTATGATACGAACCTTCGACAATGTTGGGTCAGATGAATCATACGGACTGGAGCTGATGGGGAATTTAAACTTCTTCAAATGGTGGAATCTTAACCTTACCGCCGATGTTTATCAATACTCCCTCGACGCCATGGTGGAGGATGTGTCCACTAAAGAAAGCACCATCACCTACAGCGGGCGGCTGAACAATACCATTAAAATTGATAAAACCAATACAAGGTTTCAAATTACAGGCATGTATCGAAGCCCTTCAATTACAGCCCAGGGAGAGCGGGGTGAGTTTTTTATGATCAATGGTGCTGTCAGGCAGCAATTCCTCGATAAAAAATTGTCTGTTATGTTCAGTGTCAATGATATATTTAGTACCATGCAATTTGAAGGCGAAAGTTTTTCTGATGATTTCTATTTATACCACAGCTTCAATGCTGTTTCACCCACGTTTAGAATTACTGTTTCATATATTTTAAACGATTATGACCGGAGAAAAGACCGGCGTGAAAATGAAGAAGTTGAAGTTGATACTGATTCAATGATGTAAATTTAAAATAAATAATGTTTTTATTGGCTGTAAATAAAATTCTCTTTACATTTGCAACCCGAAAAAATCCTAATAAACGAAATAAGATATGGCAACACACAAATCGGCAAAAAAACGAATAAGAAGTAATGAAACCAGGCGGGTATTGAATAAATATTACGGACGCACAACACGTAATGCTGTAAATAAATTGAAAGCAACCACCGATAAAAAAGAGGCTGAGGAAAAACTACCAAAAGTTACGGCTATGGTTGACAAGCTTGCCCGTAAGAATATTATTCATGACAATAAAGCAGCCCGGATCAAATCACAGATTTCACGTCACGTGGCTTCATTGTAAATAATTAATCATTGTTATGTTTCAGCACCCCTTATACGTATGCGGGTGCTTTTTTTGTTTTTATACATTGATTGTCAAAGAAATTCTGTATCTTTAAAACAAACTCTTAAGTCAATGCAAAAAAAATCAATAAAAAGCTGGGCAGAGCAGGACAGACCACGGGAAAAATTACTGGAAAGGGGCCCCGGAGCGCTGACGGATGCTGAATTAATCGCTATTTTACTTTCTTCCGGTAACCGGAATATGTCTGCTGTGGACCTTGCAAAGCTGATGTTGAATAAATACAACAATGAGTTAAGCCGGTTCGCCAGAGCAGATGTTGGTGAGCTATCAAGATTTCAGGGCGTGGGAAAAGCTAAGGCAGTGAGCATTGTTGCAGCAATGGAACTTGGCCGGAGAAGAAAAGAATTAAGACAAAAAGCCTATAAAATATCCGGTTCCCGTGATTGTATGGAACTCATGGAACCCATTATCAGCGAATTAGCTCACGAAGAATTCTGGGTAATATACCTCAATCAGGCCAATCAGGTTATTGAGAAAAAGCGCTTGTCAACCGGCGGAACCATAGGAACGGTTGTGGATATTAAACTGATAATGAAACATGCTATTGACATTCTCGCACAGGGGATTGTTTTGTCTCATAATCATCCCTCAGGAAATATTACCCCAAGCAAAAATGATATCAAGATTACATACAAATTAAGAGATGCGGCAAAAATGTTTGAAATCAGGCTTCTCGATCATGTTATCATTTCCAACAATGAATTTTATAGTTTTGTGGATAATGGATTACTCTAAAAACAACAAGGTGAAAAAGGATGATAAATAATTAATTGGTCGGGATACCGGAACCCGGGCTTCGGTCTCCCGACTCCCAACTGCCTAACAACACAGTTTTTGCCAATGAATATTCAACGGATTTCAAATAGACAGATTGACAAGACAGCATGGGATGATTTCATCCGTCATGCCGAAAACAGGCGTGTATATGCTTTGAGCTGGTACCTCGACTGCCTTACCGGCAAAAAATGGGACGCGCTTATTACGGATGATTTCAAAGCCGTGATGCCTTTGCCTTTCGTAAGAAAAGCTGGAATTAAAGTGTATGCTCAACCCTTGTTTTGTCAACAACTTGGTCCTTTCTGGAGATTTGGTTACCCCCCCGGCATTATGACAGCATTTAAAAATAAAATACCATCTCCGTTCTATGCCCTTAATTTAAACGGGCCGGCAAGGTTCTTCCCCGAAAATGCTTCGCTTCATATGCGGCCTAACATGATACTGCCTTTAAATAAAAGCCATAAAAATATATATGGTCAGTTTACCAAAAACCATAAACGGAATGTGAAAAAAGCACAGAAAGCCGGACTGGAAGTACGTAAAGTGAGCATAGATGCATATTTGGAATTGAAAAAAAACAACAGCAATGTAATACACTCCGGCAAATTAAACCGCTTATACAACCTGTTGCATGAGATTCAAAACAAAGGCTTGCTTATTCCACAGGGATCATGGTTAGATGGTAATTTGGTATCAGCTGTATGCTGGGTGAAAGATTTTGACAGGCTGATATATTTTCAGGCTGCAAGCAATGACAAAGGAAAAACCCACGCCGGGGCTTTTTTGCTTGTCGATCATTTCATCAAGCAACATCAGAACACAAACCTGACCATTGACTTCGAAGGGTCATCCATTGAAGGCATCAGGCGGTTTTATCGCGGATTTGGGGCAACAAATGAAGCCTATCCGGTATTAGTAAGTAAAAGCATGCAATTGTTTAAAAAAATCGTTTCAAAGTGACGCCCTTACAAAAAATACAATATACAGCGTTGATCAGGCCTTTTTTTACTTCACGGGGGCTCATGAAAAACCTGAAATATCCGTTGATTTTTCCCTTTTATCATACCATCAGTGATACGCCGTTACCGCATATTTCCTCCTTATATAAAGTAAAATCCACAAAACAGTTTGTCAGCGACCTTGAATTTTTGTTGCAGCGCTTTACACCGGTTTCTATTGATCAGATCATAAATAATGAATTGAAGCCGGATAAAGCCTATATGATGCTGAGCTTTGATGACGGATTGAAAGAATGTTACTCAGTAATTGCCCCCATCCTGAAATCTAAAGGCGTGCCGGCGGCATTTTTTGTCAATCCTGCGTTTGTGGATGATGCTGATTGGTTTTTCCGGTACGAAGTTTCCTGGCTGATACATGAATTAAAAAACCTGCCCCCCTCCGGTTCGTCCAGTTGCTCTGTGATCAAAATGCATGAAAAGGAAGTGATGAGATTGCAGGATACCCTCAAAAACACCACCCTGAAAACCCGGGATAACATTGATATGGTGTTAAAAAAACTTAACATGACAAGGGAATACATGCACCGTCAAACGCGTATTTACATGACAGAAAAAGAACTGGTCAGCTTGCACAACGATGGTTTTCATATCGGGGCTCACAGCATGCATCATCCATTGTTTAGCGATATTTCCGGGAAAGCACAAATTAGCGAAGTCAGGGACAGTTTTGATGCGCTGAACAAGGTAATTCAACCACAGTACAAAAGTTTTGCTTTTCCGTTTACCGATGACGGGATCAGTAAAGAACAACTGGATAATATTTACGAAGAAACAAAACCGGACATAACGTTCGGAACATCAGGCGTTGGCAAAAATGAAAAACTGCCCCATTATCAGCGCATCCCGATGGAACACCACAAGGTTTTCAGCGCTCAGAAAATTGTAAAGTCCGAATTGATTGCATATAAGATGAAAAAAACAATGAGAAAAGTATGAAACCGGAATTGCAAATAATATCACATTCTGAACTCAGGGCATTCAGGGATTCTAAGCTTTACCGGGATTTGAATGAGAAACCTGTTTCTGTGGAGCGCCTGGAATCATACATCAACAATCCGCATGCCGGGCCGGATGATAAGGTCTTATATATGCTGGTGCTGGATAACCGGCTTATCGCGTATCGCATCATGTTGCCTGACGATTTGCATGGAGGGAAAACGGAGCATTTCGCATGGTGCAGCGGCAATTGGGTACATCCGGAACACAGGAGAAAAGGATATTCGCAACATTTATTGAATCAGGCAATGCAAGATTGGAATGGAAATCTGATGTACACCAATTACGCTCCGGCATCGCATGCCCTGTATCAAAAAACCGGGGATTTTCATTTGTATTCCCACAAGGAAGGCAACGGTTTTTACCTGTATGCCAAAACCAGGGAATTGTTGCGGCACAGGGTTGCAAACGGATTGCTCCCGTTGTTGTACATTGCAGATGTTTGTATCCGGATAGCGGCTGCGTTAAAATCTGCTGTGTCAAATCCCGGGAAAAACCGGTGGAATGTTGAGGTAAAAAGTAAACCAGACAAAGAATTTTTCAGGGTTTTTGATGCCCGGCAAAAAGTGTGTTTTGTACGGGGAGCAACCGATCTGAAATGGATACTGGAACACCCATGGGTAAAGGAAAAGCAACAAAACCAGGCCTATTTTTTTTCACATAAAGCAAAGCGGTTTTTTTACCGGTTTATCCTAATGCAACATAAAGGGGAAACCACCGGCTTTGCTATGCTACAGTATCGTGACGGGCGGCTCAAAGTTCCGTATTTTCAGGTTGGCATCGGAGGGCATACAGAACTGGCCATTTACCTGGTGAAATTCTGTAAAAAACACAAAATCAGTCTGATGATAATCTTTGATCCGGCGTTGTCAGAAGCGGTATCCATGGTAAAAAACCCTTTCCTTTATAAAAAACCAAAAACACAAAATGTGTATGCCTCCTGGGAACCATCTTGTAAACACCCGCTGGTATCAGATGGCGACGGGGATTATGTGTTCACATGACTCGTTTATGTGAATTGAACTATCATACAACACATCAAAATACGGCCGTGGGGGTATATTGCTTTTAATCGTTTATCATATTAAAGGTAATTGTTTTTTCTTCACAATTAAATCTATGCAATGCCGTTTTATCCGGGTTCGAATATATACCTTTGCCCCCGCTTTATCTCCCTGCATTAATTGGAGGTAAGTCAGAATAAATGAATAAATTATGGAAATTAGAAATATCGCAATTATAGCTCATGTTGATCATGGGAAAACCACCCTGGTGGACAGGATGCTACATCAGGTAAAACTTTTCAGGGAAAACCAGCAGATGGGGGAATTGATTTTGGATACCAACGACCTGGAACGGGAACGCGGCATTACCATTTTATCCAAGAATGTTTCTGTGCGTTATAAAGGCACAAAAATCAACATCATTGATACCCCGGGTCACTCCGATTTTGGCGGTGAAGTAGAGCGCGTGCTAAACATGGCAGATGGTGTGTTGTTGCTTGTGGATGCTTTTGAAGGGCCCATGCCACAGACCCGTTTTGTTTTGCAAAAAGCTTTGGAGTTTGGGCTTAAACCAATCCTTGTTATCAATAAGGTGGATAAACCCAACTGCAAACCAGAAGAAGTCAATGAAAACGTATTTGACCTGATGTTTTCGCTCGATGCCAATGAGGAGCAACTTAATTATCCGGTGATATATGGTTCATCCAAACAGGGCTGGATGGGAAGTGACTGGCAGAATCCCCAAAAGGATATTTCGTATTTGCTGGATACAATTATCGAATACATTAAACCACCCGACGACAACCCGGGAGGCTTGCAGTTGCGCATTACGTCTATCGACTATTCATCTTATACAGGGCGTATTGCTATTGGCCGGGTAAGTCGGGGCAGCATAAAAATGGGCGATAAAGTATCGGTTGTCCAGCGAAATGGCATTATCCATAAATCAGTTGTGAAAGAACTATATCGTTTTGAAGGACTTGGAAAAGAAAAGGTAAAACATGAAATTTCTTCCAATGAAATCGTTGCCATCATGGGTCTGGAAAATTTTGATATCGGGGATACGGTCGCTGATTATGAAAACCCGGAGGCATTACAAACAATTAAAGTGGATGAACCTACCATGAGTATGTTGTTTACCATCAACAATTCCCCTTTCTTTGGCAAAGATGGTAAATACGTTACTTCCCGGCATATACGCGACAGGTTGTACAAGGAAACGGAAAAAAATCTGGCGATGCGTGTCGAAGATACCGATTCTCCTGATCGTTTATTGGTTTATGGCCGGGGGATATTACATTTGTCCATCCTGGTAGAAACCATGCGTCGTGAGGGGTATGAATTTCAGATCGGCCAGCCACAGGTTTTGATCAAAAAAATTGACGGGTATAAAAATGAACCCATTGAGCTGCTGTATGTAGATGTTCCGACCAACTTGTCAGGCAAGGTAATTGAGCTGGTTACGAAACGTAAGGGTGATATTGTCAGCATTGACAATAAAGACGACAGGGTAAAACTGGAATTCAGGATACCTGCACGCGGGCTCATTGGATTAACCAATCCCCTGTTAACTGAAACGGAAGGTGAAGCTGTGATATCGCATCGTTTCAAAAGTTTTGAACCATGGAAAGGCAAAATCAACCACAAACGCAACGGGGCACTTATTGCGATGGAAACCGGCACCGTCATAGCTTACTCCCTTGACAAACTACAGGACAGGGGTAAATTTTTTGTTGAACCAAACGACAGGGTGTATGCAGGACAGGTAATAGGAGAAAACACCCGTGATGAAGACATTGTAGTCAACGTTATTAAAACCAAGAAACTTTCTAATATGCGCTCATCGGGAGCAGATGAAAAGCTTAACATTGCCCCTGCCATCAAATATTCACTTGAAGAATCTATGGAATACATCGGTAAAGATGAATACCTGGAAGTAACCCCAAAATCTTTGCGTTTTCGCAAAATTCTGCTGAACGAGCATGACCGTAAAAGCCTTAAAAAAACAGAAAACGGATAAAAGACAGGACACTGGTAAAATTGGTTGTACGTCCTGAAAAGGTTTTTTTGTCTGTTGATTATTGCTGTTTAATTATGGTGTATGAAATGTTGTCGTACTTTTTCGGCAAGTGCTTTGAATTCTTCATCTGTCATTTTTACCCTGGGGTTGGAAAAATGCACATCGGATTCCTTATCCATAGGGATGAGGTGTACGTGTGCATGAGGCACTTCAAGTCCAAGCACTACAACAGCAAGCCGTTTGCATTCCACGTTTGGTTCAAGGGCACTGGCTACCTGTTTTGTAAAATTCATAAGCCCCTGATACGTTTCTGTATCAAGATCAAACAGATAATCCACTTCTTTTTTGGGAATAACCAGCGTGTGTCCTTTTTTAAGGGGGTTGATGTCAAAAAAGGCAAGAAAATTGTCATTTTCCGCCACTCTGTGGGCAGGAATTTCACCATTTACAATTTTTGAAAAGATTGAGCTCATAACGATATGGATTACATGCTTATTTCTAAAACTTCAAATTGCATTTTTCCGTTTGGCACCTCAATTTCGGCAACATCACCAACTTCCTTCCCAAGAAGGCCTTTTGCAATGGGTGTGTTTACTGAAATCTTTCCCGATTTAATATCTGCTTCGCTTTCTGCCACAATTTGATATTGCATGACAGCATTATTCTTTAAGTTTTTTAACTTAACTTTATTCAGTAACCTGACTGTCTTTGTATCAATTTTAGAGGGATCAATGATTCTGGCATTGTTAACGGTTTCCTGAAGTTTGGCAATTTTCATTTCCAGGATGCCCTGTGCTTCTTTGGCAGCATCATATTCTGCATTTTCAGACAAATCTCCTTTGTCTCTTGCTTCAGCTATTTGTTGTGATATTGCAGGTCTTTCAACTGATTGCATGTGCTTCAGTTCTTTCCTCATCTTATTAAGGCCCGCTTCGGTTACATATATTGTTTTTGCCATAAGGCTGATTTATTTTAAAATACACAATAAAAAAGAACCCCCTGCTAGGTTAGCGGAGATTCCAAAGTACAAACATAAGTAGTTTTCTTCATGTTACAAAATTTATTTAACTGTTTTAGACGAAAAACAAATTTCATGTGGTGAATCTTATTAAAAACGCAGACAGAAGGGTTTTAAATTTTTATTCACTCAAGGCCCCGAACCATTTCACCACTTTTTCACCGATTTCCGGGGCGTCGATGTGGATGATGTACATGCCACCGCTGATGCGTTTTCCTGATTTGTCATTGAGGTCCCATTCCAGCCATGTCATATCACCCGATTTGCTGAAACGCCTGATCAGGGTGCCGGATACATCAAAAATACTGATGGTACAGGTTTGTGGCAGGTTGGTGATTTTCACACAGCGCGTTCCGCTGCTTTGATAATGCGAATACCCGTAATACGGATTGGGTACTACCCGGATCAGGTCAAGGGCAGATTCTGCTACCTCACTGTTTTGGGTTATGGTTTGGAGGTTGGTTGTGTTGAACGTGTATTGACATGGCTTATCAGTTTCAGTATCGCCTGATGAATAATCCCTGTAGAAATAAGGCGTAGCTACCCTGATGCGTATTTTTACATCGGTTTCGAGCAAATCATAGTCATCGTTGAGGTAAGGGATTGATGTCCACATGGCGCCGCTGAGAGCCCACTTTTTATATCGTGCATGACCGATTTCTTCATACTCACGCATTTTATTGTAAATCCACTTGCATGAATCATACGCCGGTGTTGAAATTTCAGAGTTATGCACGTTATTGGTATGCCCAAAAACGTAGATATAATGTTTGCCGCCAAAACGTGGTCCATTGAGGGTGTCATAAACACTTGATGAAGGATTCCACATCATATCGTTACCGTTTTCGCCGGCAAGCCATGAGTCTTCACCAAAAGCCATGTTAAGGCGCTCGCCTGTTCTCACATCTATGGCATAACCCGGGAACCAGCCCATTCCATGGGTTGTATCCCCGGGAATGGTATCCCCGTACTTATCAACGGAAGGATGCTGACGCAGATCAAAACGCAGGGCATTGCCCTCCGAGAGGTAATTTACAAGCGGGGTAACTTCCACTTCATGCCCTTCTTCATTCGTTGTCCATTCGTTTTCACACATTTCCAGTACTACGCACTTTGTCCATTTATCTTTATCGCTTGTGATGACAACATCCACGCTGGATAAGGGGCCGTATTTGT
>CAZTNS010000005.1:46653-48211 GCA_964615585.1 uncultured Bacteroidales bacterium
CAATCCAAGTTCCGGAAGCAATTGTTCATTGTTCGCTTTGGTAATGGCATGATCAGAATCTATGGTATCATTATCAGCGTTGACAAGTATCCAGTCAGATTCTTCCACCAGTCCATAATAGTTGACATAAGCATTAATAAATTCCAGTGTATATGTGTCGTCAACAACGTTTAACGGGTCAATGACTTTCACTTCAATGGGACCTCTGCCTTGTTTATATGTTGGAGTAAAATCTTTCCATGGGTATCCGCTCATGATGGTTTCAATGCTTTCTTCAGTCAGGTCAATGACATTGTTGCCATTGCCGTATCCAGCGATCTGCGTAATCTCTACACCATCGCCATAGTCAGAAAACAACACCGTTCCCTGATTTTGTGGCAGTGTTTTATGTGCAGTGGCTTTGTATATGACCGGTTTATTTCTTCCTGTCAGGTAAGGTTCAGTTTGGCCGGAAAAAGTTCCGGGATCATCATGTGAAAACACATTGTGCTGATTTACAGCGTATGCTTTGGCAACAAAATACACAGGTTTATGATTCACCAGCTTATTATTGTCACTCCAGGGAAACGCATCGGTGGTGAGTTCAAAACTGTGGTTTATGCCTTCATTGGCAGCTTCTACTTCGAGTTGTTCATCCAGGGCATCGCTTTCAGGATTCAATTTGTAATTGACAAGGTTTTCTACATCATCCTTAATATCGCATTGAAAAATCTCTTTTACCTTGGTGGTATCATACCTGTCTTCGAAAAAATCCACATTGTCATCTTTTAACTGGAATACCTGGTATCCCTGGAAGTGATAATTGAGATCATCGCTGTTGCTGACGGCGTTTTCTGGTATTTTGGGATCCCTTGCTTTGTATGATTCCAGGTAATTGTTTGATGTTTCGTTGTTCATGATGTGAAATACCAGTTTTCCGTCAAGTTCCACGATGTTCAATTCCGGGTCATCCGGTCCGTCAAGGATTCTGAAACAACGGTCAAACATGTTTTGTACAGCGTCATCCACCCTTTTGAGTGCTTTCACACTTTCCCAGGCAGAGCCTTTATATGCCCTGCCGTACAAGGCAGCCATGGTAAAATCATTGACTGCGCCGGGTTCCATGGTAATTGGTCCTGTGCTGACAACAAAACGCCTGTCATAAGGCGGATTTCCTTCGGATTCTTCCGACCACCCGGGCATTACCTGACCGTTTTGGCCCCAGCCGCATGGGTCGGTGGTGGGATCGCCGGGAAACATAAAATTGGTGTTTACATCGGTGGCTGAAGCATCGGATTGATGACCCGTACCGCCATATTTAAGGTGGCTACCGTCTTTCCAGTGTCCCGTTAAATAATTATAATATTGATTATCTTTTTCGGGGGACCATGTGCCGGGATGACAGCCTCCACCACAGTTAAAATCTATAAAATGTTGTATGCCCAGCCTTTCATTGTCCACAATGCCATCCTCAAAATTTTGCCCGTTGATGTTGCCATTCATAAAATCGGCTGCATCGCAATCAAGCTGCCGGGTTCCGTCTTCAGTGATTACCCAATTGCTGGCATCGTCTTTATGG
>CAZTNS010000006.1:0-45572 GCA_964615585.1 uncultured Bacteroidales bacterium
TTTACATGTAACCTCTATACAAATATACGTAAATCTTTTTAAAAAGTTGCAAAAAAGTTAAGGTTTTTGAAAATGCAAGTGGTGATGATGCCTTTGGCAAACATCAGGAAATTTGCATTACGAGTATATATTGCGTGAGGGCGGAGGTGGTTAGCCCGCTGCAGTGGAGGCTTACTGACTGCTGTTGTGGCAGAGCGGCGGAACAGAGCTCCTGTCACAGCATTGCAGGCAAAAGTCTGCACAAAGCGGCTATAAACCGGAGACCGACCCTTATTTGTGAGCATCTCTCCATCTTACCATCTCACAAATAAGGGGCACGCCCAAAACATAAAAAACCCGAATCCTCAAGGAACCCGGATTATCATTCAGAACAGAAATTCATCATTCGTCAAGTTTATGAATCACAAGGCCGGAGCGCAATTTTGGTTCAAACCAGGTGGTTTTTGGCGGCATGATGTTTCCGGTATCGGCGATGGTAATCAATTGTTCCATGCTGACGGGATACAAGGCAAAGGCCACTTTCATTTCCCCTGAATCCACCCGTTTTTTCAGTTCACCAAGGCCGCGGATGCCACCAACAAAGTCAATGCGGTTGGATGTACGCAGGTCTTTGATGTCAAACAACTCGTCCAACACCAGATTTGAAAGTATGGTTACATCCAACACGCCAATCGGGTCGTTGTCATCGTAAGTGCCGACTTTGGCTGTAAGTTTATACCATTTGTTGTCCAAATACATGCTGAATTCATGCAATTTTGCCGGTTTGTAAATTTGCTTACCGATTTCTTCCAGGTTGAAATTTTCTTTCAGTTTTTCAAGCAGCTCATCCGGCGTCATGCCATTGAGGTCTTTCACCACACGGTTGTAATCAATGATGTGAAGCTGGTCATCGGGAAAGTGTACGGCCATAAAATAATTGTATTCTTCGTCGCCGGTGTGGTTTGGGTTTTTGGCAGCAAATTCATCACCAATGCGCGCTGCTGCTGCTGTACGGTGATGCCCGTCAGCCACATAGGTATTGGGGACTTTTTCAGCAAAAAGTTTTTCTATTTCGGCGTTGTCTTTATCACTAAAGACAGGCCACAAGGTATGGCCAAATCCATCTTCAGCAACAAAATCATACGTTGGTTCCTCCATTTTGGTGATGCGTTCAACAATGGCATCTATTTTAGAAACAGATTTATAAGAAAAAAACACGGGTTCAATATTTGCCCTGGTGTAGCGTGTCAGCACCATGCGGTCTTCTTCTTTTTCGGGGCGGGTAAGTTCATGCTTTTTGATGATCCCTTTTTTGTAATCATCACAGGCAGCACCCCCGACAATGCCATATTGGGTACGCCCGTCCATGGTTTGGGCATAGATATAGAACATGGGTTTATCATCCTGTTGGAGCCAACCTTTTTCCTGGAATTTCTTAAAATTTTGGGCTGCTTTTTCATACACGGTTTCCGAATGGATGTCTGTGCCTTCGGGGCAGTCGATTTCTGCACGTGTAATATGCAGGAGTGAATACTCTTTTCCTTCCGCCATTTGAGCGGCTTCTTCTGAATTCATCACATCGTAAGGGAGGCTGGAAAGCCCTGCAGCAATGTCTTTTGGCGGCCGCAGTCCCCTGAATGGTTTCACAATTGCCATAATATTTTTATTTAATGTTTTTAAACATGCGACTATCAGTAGGTGTTAGGGGTTAGGTGTTAGGTATTGGAAAAGTTTTCCTCCTAACACCTAACCCCTAACACCTAACACCTATCATAACCATTAATTTACCTGAAAGCTTTTGTCACCTTTTTCCCACAAGCCTTTGATCTGATTGATGGCAGCGATGCCTGCGCCAACGTTGGCTTCTTTGGTTTGCGCACCCATTTTCTTTGGCGTAAAGAAATAGCGTCCCTCGTATTTGGCAGCTATGTCATCAGCGCAATCGGGCGCAATATCCGAGATGTAGGAAAAATCATCGCGTTCAGCATACACCTGCATCAATTCTTTTTCATTGATCACTTCTTTGCGGGCGGTATTCACCAGCACAGCATTTTTTGGCATTTTATTCAGCAATACTGTTCCAATCGATGCTTTTGTTTTTTCATTGGAAGGAATGTGCAGTGATATATACTGACAAGTTTCATACAGTGCTTCTACAGAAGTAACGGCTTTCACACCATCGGCTTCAATTTTAGAATTGTCAATAAAAGGATCAAATGCGTACACTTCCATACCAAAACCTTTGGCTATGCGGGCCACATTTTGACCTACATTGCCGTAAGCGTGGATACCAATGGTTTTTCCTTTCAGCTCAGTACCAGATTTCCCATTGAAACCACCGCGGGCAAGATACACCATCATTCCAAGGGCAAGTTCTGCCACAGCGTTTGAATTCTGTCCCGGGGTGTTCATCACCACCACATTGTTTTTTGTGGCGGCCTCAAGGTCAACATTGTCATAGCCTGCCCCTGCCCTGACAACCACTTCAAGGTTTTCAGCTGCTTCAATTACGTCGGCAGTTACTTTATCAGAACGGATAATCAGCCCGTTGGCATCTTTCACCGCATCAATCAATGCGTCTTGCCCGTCGTATTTTTCCAATACGGTCAGGTCATATCCTGCTTCCTTACAAATATCTTTTATCCCGGTTACGGCATCGGGAGCAAATGGTTTTACCGTAGCTACAAGTATTTTTTTCATAACGATACGTTTTTAATGTTTACGATAACAAAGCCTGTTCTCAGGTTTTTATCAAGCGTTTTCTTTTTCAAAATCTTTCATGGCTTTGACAAGGGCATTTACATCGTCCATGGTACAGGCGTTGTAAGTTGAAGCCCTGAAACCACCAACAGACCTGTGGCCTTTGATGCCGACAATGTTTCTTCCGGCGGCAAATTTCAGGAAATCAACTTGCAGGTCATTGTATTTGTCTTCGAACACAAAACAAATGTTCATGCGGGAACGGTCTTCTTTTGCCACAGTTCCTTTAAACATCTTGCTTTCATCAATAGCGTTGTACAAGGTATCCGCACGTTGCTGTGCCAGTTTGTCCATGGCCTCAACGCCACCCATTTCTTTCACCCATTTCAGGGTTTCCCTGATGGCAAACACATTAACACATGGTGGGGTATTGAACATTGAATCTTTATCCACATGCGTTTTGTATTTCAGCATTGTCGGGATGGGACGGTCAACCACTTTTTCCAGCATGGATTTACGGATGATCACAAAGGTAGCTCCTGCCGGGCCGACATTTTTCTGGGCACCACCATAAACCATGGCGTATTTTGAAAAATCGACAGGCCTGCTCATAAAATCAGAAGACATGTCTGCCATCAATGGTACAGGAGAATCCATATCTTCCATAATTTCAGTGCCTTTGATGGTGTTGTTTGTTGTGATGTGTGCGTAATCCGCATCATTGGGAATTTTATACCCTTTGGGGATATAGGTAAACCCTTTATCTTCGGAAGATACTTCAATAACATCACCCCACAAGGCAGCTTCTTTGATGGCTTTTGTTGACCATGAGCCGGTATCAAGGTAAAAAGCTTTTGTTTTGAGGAAATTGTAAGGGATCATGGCAAATTGCATGGAAGCACCACCACCGAGAAACAAAATTTCAAAATCATCGGGGATGTTCATCACTTCATGCATAAGTGCTTTGGTTTCATCCAAAATTGCCTCAAACTCGGGGCTGCGATGAGACACCTCCATGATGGATTGTCCGTAGTCCTCAAGTTCCAAAACGGCTCTGGCTGTATTTTCCAGCGTTCTGTCGGATAATTTACAGGGGCCTGCATTAAAAATATGTTTTCTCATAACTTTATTTTTTTGGTTCATATTATATTTTTAACAAAAATAACATTATTTGTCAATCAGTCAAAAGCCTAAAAAATGATTTAAAACATATCACGCGGTATTGAATCAAAAACCCGCTACAGCCATCAGACAGGGATGTGTTTTCATTGCCACTACAATAATGTTTCCGCATTCCAAACCGGAATGACATGTATTCCATTTAAATCATCTTCCTGGTCCAGCGTAATAATAATGCCCGTTTCCGCACCTGTTTCTTTTATTGCATCGTTAATCCCGTTTAATTCACGTTGCATATTGTCTGGTGTTAATTCCCAACAGACCTGTATCGCAAATTTGATTTTATTCTGATTTTTGACAATAAAATCACATTCCGATGTTGCAGATTTCCAATAGTATAATTCATATTGCTTTTGCCTTAACTTCAAAAACACGGCGTTTTCAAGATAACGTCCCCAATCTTCCTGGTGTGACAAACTATTTGCACGAACAATTCCCGTATCAATACCATACACTTTTTTAGGCCGCACCAATTGCTTTTTGGGAGACCACGAAAATTGCGGCAAAAACTCAAGCAAGTAGCTATCTTCCAGGTAATCACAATAATCAATGGTTGTTCTGACTGATTTTATTTCCAGATGTGTAGAAAGTTTATTGTAACTGAAAATTTTACCTACATTGCTATATAAAAAAACTGTCAAACGCAAAAGCAGGTCTTCATTGCGGATATTTCTCCGGACAGCAACATCCCGGATAACAATATTATTCAATAAAGTATGAAGATAATCATCGGATTTTTCATTGAGGTATTCAGGAAATCCCCCGTAGTACAGGTATTTCTTAAAATTTTCGGCATTCTTTTCAAGCTTCAGATAATCCACATATTCTTCAAAGCTGAACGGGAACAACTCAAATTGCCGGTACCTTCCTGTTAATTTGCTTCCAAGCTCCTTACTTAACAAGCTGGAATTTGAACCGGTAATTACAAGTTTTATATGTCGGTCGTGGAAAAATCTGGCCAGTTTTTCCCATGATTTAAGGTTTTGTATTTCATCTATTAACAACCATGATGTTCCTTTTTCCGCCATAATTCCAGCAAGTTTTTCTATGTCTGACATATCAAAATGTACAAGCCGGGGGTCTTCAAAATTGATAAACAAACTTGTTTTTTTCGTAGCAAAACGCTGTTTTAACAAGGTACTTTTGCCTGATCTCCTTATCCCCGAAATGACAATAATGCTCTTACTTTTATCAGGTATATCCAGGTTTCTGGTCAATAGATATTTTTCCAGAACAAAAGAACGGTTTTCTTCGAGTATTTTTTCCAAATGTGATTTAAGTATCATATTGTTGAATTTTTTCAAAGATAATAAGTTTTTATTTAAAACACAAACCTTTTTGTATTAACAATACAAACTATTTGTTAGAAAAATCATTTAAAACATATCAAATTGTATTAAAAAAACATTTCTTTTGCGCCGGTATATTTAAACTTGATAATTATGTTACACGGTTTTGATTTTGAAGCATGGGTGTTGATACCACTGTTTATCTTTTTTGCACGGATATTGGATGTGAGCATTGGCACCATACGTTACATTCTAATGGGGCGGGGGTATAGAAAAATCGCACCGGTTTTGGGCTTTTTTGAAATTCTGATATGGGTTATTGCCATCAGTAAGATCATGGAAAACCTGAACAACTGGGTAAATTATGTTTTTTATGCGGGTGGATTCAGTGCCGGAACATACATTGGCATGTACCTGGAAGAAAAGTTGGCCATCGGGAAAGTGGGCGTACGCATCATAACCCGCAAAGGGGCTGAAAAACTCATTGAGAGCATCCGGGATAATGGCTTTGGGATCACCTACCTTGAAGCACAAGGGCGGCAGGAACCGGTGCATGTGATATTTTCCACCTGCTCACGGAAAAACCTGAACAAATTGCTTGACTTGGTACACAATTACAACCCCAAAGCGTTTTATACCATAGAAGACATTCGTTTTGTCAGTTGTGATTATAAAGGTGTAACCGCCACAGATCATAAACACAGGCTTTTCAGGTTGAGGAAAGGGAAGTGACTGAAGGTAAGTAATTAAATCGTATTAATTGTTTTCCGGATTTTCTTCTTCTTTTTTTGGTGTAATGCTGTTCAAATACCGGTTCAGGAGGCTGCCAAAGGTTGAAAAGGATTCTGTATAAAAAAGCCCGACACCCTGGGTATATGGGCCGTAATCGTATTGCATCTGTGATTGGGTGTTGGCACGGGTAAAACCTTTCACACGCAGGTTGCCTGATTTATTGACTTTAACCTGCACTTCAACGTCTCCCACAATATCGCTGGTTGTATTTTCATGCTCACCAACCCCCACATTACCGTTTATAAGCACCCTGTCATTAAGCAACTGGGTTGAGAGCGCTACTTCAAGTTCCTGGCTTGTGATTTCATCGCCCGGGCTGTAATTTACTCCCACATCAAAATCATCGGAAATTTGTGATAGCCAATTGCTTACCTGGTTAGATAACATCTCAAAAGATGTAACCCCTGCAATATTGGCTCCCCTTGATTCGGCACCTGCCATCTGCATATCATCAGGTGTATAAAAACGGTTTAACACAAGCAGTGTTAATACCTGTTTATTGATTTCATCGCCTGTCAGGCTGGCCAGCCTGGTTTTTGCTTTTTCATCTGCGTTGGGCACTTCAATATCAAACCGGATATCCGGATTGTTAAGCATCCCGGACATTGCCAGCACACATTTAATTTCAGTGCGTTTTTTGTAAATGTCGCTGGTATCCACACCAACCATCAAATCATACAAGGGGGCTGTGAGTTTATACACAGCCTCCAGGTCAAGTTTTCCTTCCATCGGGTCGCCATCCCATGAAATCACACCGCCTTCCTGCAACACAAAACGCTTGTTTATCACATTCTGCAGCGTAAACAAATAATCACCCCCTTTCACTTCGAGTTCCCCTTTCATGGCAAAATCCGTATCAGGCGACACTTCAATATCAAGGTTTCCATCGCAGTTTGCCCGTATCATGTCTCCCACTTTGGGGTCAAATACAAGGCGCGCTTCTGCTTCGGGGGTCACATCAATATTCAAAAGAAAAGTGACATCAAAACCGGTTTGAGGTACCAATTCTTCAATATTCTCTTCACTCACCGAATCTGTGATAAAGGTTATCCATGGGTTGTCATCCGCTTCGTATGAATTGGTCATGGGCAACACAAATACCGTATTTTTTTCGGTTTCAGCTTCCGATATATCTATAACAATGTCTTCTGTGCTGCCGTGTATATTTGACTTGGCGGTGGCAAAGGCAGAGCCATAGTAAACAGGGTTGTCGGCTTCTGTGGTGTTCATGATATGGTAATTCTCCAGGCTGATATCGAAGTTATACCGGATATTTTTAAAATTTTCATGTGTGAGTTTTCCTTTCAGAACACCGGGATTACCATGCTCATCAGCTATCAGGAAATTTTTAAACACCAGTGAATCTTTATACACATAAATGGAATCACTGAGGTTAAATCGTGCCATAAGCATATCATAGGTCAGGCCTGCCCGGTCAAAATTCAAGGCTCCCCTGAGGTCCGGATCCGACATTTTACCAATCACATTGATGTTTCCGTCAAGGTTGCCCCGCACTTTTAACAGGCCGGCATCAACCAAATAAGGCTCCAATACCGACAATCCGAAATTGTTGATATTGAGGGTGAGATTGATGGTATCGGTTGAAGGATTAAGCATGCCCCTGAACGAAATATAGCGGCTTACTCCATCAAGTTTGATGGCATTGGAAACGTGGTCATAATTGCTGTTTACCTGCAACCTGCCAAACTCTTCATTGTTGATATACAGGTCTTGTAATTCCAGGAAAGCCCTGAAATCCAGCTTGTCATAAATATCATCCAGGCGTCCGTTGCTGTTGAGCTTTCCTTTCAATTGATATCCTGCATTTTCAAGCATGGGATTAAGAACCGATATATCCACATTTTCAATATAATACCGTAGGTCCTTGTCAGGATCATGTGAAACATCCCCGACAAACCGTATTTCTTGTTTCTCATTGAAAAAATTAAAATTATCCACACTGATTTCAGATGTATCAATTTCAATGCGGTTTTCACTCAGTTCCCATTCTTGATTTTTTAGAATAAAATCAGATTGATATGTATGGATAGTCAGTGCAATGTTATTATGCAATGATTTTTTCATCATTAACGTGGTTTTCAAATTGCCAGAATAGCGCAGACTGTCCTCATTATCAAAAGCCAACATCATTTGCACAGAATCGTTCATGGTTGTGGTGGACAAGTTAAATCCCTGCAAATATTGATTGTCTTTATTTCTGATCTCTGAAAATTGCATATCTAAACCAACCGATTCTTTCCCGGCAAGCAAATCCATTTGAAAATCATTTATGCTGATGGTATCAAAACGAATTTCATCCGCAATGCAATTGATTTCATATTTATCTGTATTTGCATTGATATTACCATTAATCTTAATGGAATCATCCAGCCTGAGTTGAGGCATAAAAAACTTTGTAAAATCTGACAACCGGTAAAGATCGGCTTTGAAAGACAGGTACCCCGGATTCATGGGCAACCAGTCTTTATCTTCTTTTGCCAACACCGGTAAATAATTGTACATCAATCCTGAGAGGGACGTGATCATATCAGGAATATCATATTGCCCTTTAACTTCAATATTGAAATAATCACAATCTACATCCACAAACTGTTCTCCCCGCAAGGTGCCTGTATTAATATCAACTTTATTAATATTGACAGAATCCTTATCCCGCTTAAAATACATGTTTGCAAACTGCAAATCCCCGTTGGCTGTATTGATACCATCGCCTTTAAAATTGGCTATCATTAGAAATCCGGCCTCTGAAGGAATGGTGTCAAAATGCAGTTCATACAGATCGGCAGATAAATCTGCACGAAAATCCATTACAGGGACATTGTTTTCCATTTCATAACCACCGAGGAATTCAAATGAAAGATTGGGATCATCAATAGACAACTCACCATTAAATGAGGTATTGGTAACGCGTCCTGCAATTTCAATGTCGGAGTAAGGATAATTATTGATTTCTGCTTTGTGTATTTTGCTTCCCATGCTAAAATCATAATTACCTGAAGTATCAATACTCCCCCTTAAATTGGCTTCCATACCAAATCTACCAAGGATATTTTCCTTATCCAGTAGTTTTCCGACCTGAACATCCAACACATTAAGGTCTCCGCTGAGGGCAATTTCTCCGCTGGCTTCATCTGTTTTTACTGCCATATCTGTGGCTATATTTCCAGCGTTGGTTTTAAACAAGCCGTTGGCTACCAGGTCATTGACCATTCCAACAAGGCTTCCTTTGAAATTCACGGCACCAAATTCCTGCAAACCAGCCGGTATTTTAAATGTTTGTTTTTTATCAAACGGGGGCAAATAAATGGTTTCAGCATCTCTGATTGATGTGGATAACTGGTGTACTTCAGCAAAAACAAAGCAATTTGCCATGTCTGGTAATCCGTTAATCCGTATATCTGTTTTTAGTCTGGTATCTTTTCCGTAGGCAAAATTTAAACCGCTGACTTTTAAATTGGATAATGTGCCCTCCAAATTTGCATTCAGCCTCACTTGTTGGTCTAATCCTTTTAAATCAGGCATGAAATAAACGGCATCCTCAGCAGACAACAAGCTGGAGTCTATTTTAAGATTAAGTTTTAGATTGTTCCAAGGATCCTGAAACCCCTCTCCTGATAATGCTACTTCCATTAGTGACGCATACAACATGGAATGATTTGATTTCAAAAAGAAATCTGATACCTGATATAAACTATCCGACAGCAATATTACACCTGACATTTTTTTTATCCCGACGCCTGATTTTTCCTGAAAAGCCAGGTTATCCAGTTCAAGTTCTATGGTATCTCCATGCATCTGAAAATCCAAAACGCAAACATCAAAACCATTAATCAGAATATCGGATGTATTAAACACCCCAGGCGATGTTTCCCAGGGTGCATCCTGGTATTTTACATCAGCCTGCTTAAAACTGAATTCATCACAAAAAATATCGAAGGGCTCAGCTGTTTTTTGCTTTTTCTCTTTGTCTGAGCTGAACTTATCCAGTATAAACTGAAAATTGAACGTTCCCGTGCTGTCTTTTTCAATGTTTATGTTGGGGTGAACAATGCTGATCTCTTTTAGGTAAAGGCGTTTTTTTCTTAGTTTAATGGCAGACACCCTCCCAACAAGTTTATCGGCATACAAAATGGTGTCTTGCTCCTGATCTTTCAGGCAAATATCATCAAGTATCAGCCGGTTGGGTAATTTCATATCCAGGCTGCCAATGCTAACATCCAGATCGTATCGCTGTGAAAGAAAAATCACAGCTTTTCCTGCAAGGTAAGATTGGTAATCAGCAGACTGCATCAATACACCATTCACAATCAAAAACCGCAACACTACAATTATCACAACAACAATAACCCGATATGTTCTTCTCAGCCACACAATTCAATTCTATATATTGTCAATTAAAAACGCTTAATATAGTTAATAAGGTTTGTTTATGAGTTTAATAAAAGAGGGGTTAGGTGTGAGGGGTTAGGTGTTAGGAGGAAAACTTTTCCTAACACCTAACCCCTAACTCCTAAACCCTTATTTTGAACTTTGATCTTTTATTTTTTATTAATTATTTAACTTTATAAACAAAAACTAATTAGTTACTATTTTTAATATTTGATACAAAAATAACAAAGCGTACATATTATATTGCATCAAATTGTGCAAAAAACATGCAAATCTTTACATTTGCAAAAATCTAACCCCATGGGCGTATATATTTTAGGCATAGAAACTTCGTGTGATGATACTTCAGCAGCAGTGTTGCATGGCAATTATGTACTGAGCAACGTTACCGCCGGCCAGAATGTGCATAAAGCTTACGGAGGTGTTGTGCCCGAACTGGCTTCAAGGGCTCATGAACAAAACATTATTCCCGTGGTGGACCAGGCGTTGAAAAATGCAGGGAAAAAACTGCAGGACATGTCAGCCATTGCCTACACACGGGGCCCTGGTTTGCTTGGTTCTTTGCTTGTTGGCAGCAGTTTTGCCAAAGGCCTGAGCGTGGCTTCCGGCATCCCCATGATTGACGTAAACCATTTGCACGGACATGTTTTTGCCCATTTTCTGAAAAATGAAACGAACCAGTTACAGCATGTCCCGGATTTTCCATTTTTGAACCTGTTAATATCGGGAGGACATACGCAAATTATTCAGGTTAATGATTATTTTGATTTTACTGTGCTAGGCAAAACCATTGATGATGCGGCTGGGGAAGCATTTGACAAATCTGCCAAAATCATGGGACTGGATTATCCCGGCGGGCCGCTGATTGACAAACTAAGTAAAAATGGGGATACTCATAAATATACGTTTGCAAAACCCCGCATCCCTTATCTTGACTTTAGTTTCAGTGGCCTAAAAACGTCATTTTTGTATTTTATTCGTGATCAGGTAAACGCCAAAGACAATTTCATTGATGAAGAAAAAGCCAACCTTTGTGCTTCGTTGCAACATACCATTGTGGAAATCCTGATTGAAAAACTGGTAATGGCTGCTGAACAAACAGGCATTAAAAATATTGCCGTTTCAGGGGGTGTGTCGGCAAACAGTTACCTGCAACATCAACTGCGATTGACGGCTGAAAAAAAACATTGGCATCTGCACATTCCTCAATTGTCATACACCACTGACAACGCTGCCATGATTGCCATCATCGGGTATTATAAATTTAAAAAAAACATATTTGCCGGACATAAACTTACCCCTAAAGCAAGGATGAAGATTGATCAAACATAAAATTTTTTTTTGTTATTCAGGTTTCTTTTCGTATAATTGCGAAATGTAGCGTAAAAAAGACTATGACTCAAAACACATTATTATGAAAATCCACCGGCAACACGACATTACCACCTTATTATGCTTGATATGCAATTCTGTGCCATGATTTTTCTTAACCGGAATTACAAGCTATATAAACAGACTTTTGACAGACTGTAACTGCATACACAAACAAAAAATTGAAAATAATTTTAACATCAGACAAGCTTTTTGTTTACTTTTGGTCTGATTATTGTAAAAAATCTTTAATAATTAAAAATACAGAGTATTATGAAAAGAAGAATATTTTTAAGTTCAATTCTCCTTGTTTTATTTGCATTTAATGCCAATGCACAGACAAAAGGAGCCAGCATTTCCTGGGACAAAACAACACACAATTTTGACACATTTAAAGAAGAGGACGGCAAACAGACGGCAAAATTTGTATTTAAGAATACGGGGAATGAAAACCTCATCATAACAAATGTGCGTTCGTCTTGTGGATGTACTGCTCCCGAATGGACTAAAGAACCGGTAAAACCAGGAAAATCCGGTTATGTAAAGGCCACTTACGATCCAAAAAACAGACCCGGAAAATTCAATAAATCTGTTACGGTAACAATCAATGGTACGCCGCGAACAAGTGTTTTGCGGATTACAGGGAACGTCACCCCACGGGAAAAAACCATTGAAGATTTTTATCCTAAAGTGTACGGCGAACTGAGACTCGAAACCTCACACATCGCATTCGTTAAAATCAAAAACACAGAAAAAGAAACTGAATCCATCGGCATTGTCAACATGTCAGACAAACCTGTCACTGTTGACTTTAGTAATGTTCCTGATCACATTGACATAAAAGCGGAACCTAAAACATTGCAAGGAAAAAAGGAAGGCAAAAAACACGGTGAAAAAGGAAAAATCATGGTTGATTATAACGCAAAAGCCAAAAATGATTACGGGTTTGTTATAGACAGGGTTTACCTCAAAATCAACGGCGAAAAGAATTACAAAAACCGGCTTTCGGTAAGTGCTACCATTGAAGAAGATTTTACACATCTCACAGAAGAAGAGTTGGCAAAAGCTCCAGTAATTGAATTTGACAACACCACTCATGATTTTGGGAACATTGAGCAAAAGCAAAAAGTGACAACGAAATTTGAATTTAAAAATACTGGAAAATCTGACCTTGTTATTCGCAAGATCAAAGCCTCTTGCGGATGTACAGCTACTAAACCCGAGAAAGATATTATCAAACCTGGAGAAAGCAGTTTTATCAAAGTTACATTCAGTTCTGGCGGCAGACGTGGCAAACAAAGAAAAACGATCACTGTCATCGCCAATGATCCAAAACAACCATCTACCAGACTTAAAATTGAAGGTACTGTACAGCCTTAAAGAACACCCAGATTCACCACTGACCGGTTTTTAAACCGGTCAGCTTAAATGTTTGGTGTCCGCAGGCGGCTTCTCTCAATCCCTCATTTCTCAATGACGGGATAAAACAGCCAAAGGATTTTAAGACACTATCATTTTCTTCTGTGTTATTTTAACTTGCTAATTATCAATGCATGGTTAGGGGTCTGATTATTGGAAGATAAAGGGGGAACAAAGCCTTTAACGCTTATTCCACATACAGTAAGATTTCCTCATCGTGAAACAATGGTTTCCCTTCCGGAAAATCGTTCCAGCGCCTGATGTCCTGAATCGTGCAATTGTGATTTATAGCGATTTTATGCAGAGAGTCACCCTTTTGCACTATATACCTTATGGCTTTTAGTTTTATGTTTTTTTCTGTCTTTTTTTTCGAAATAAAGTGTTCCCCTGTTATGATCTCCTGATTTAGAATAAAAGCAATGCTCTCTGACCGCGGCAAAACCAAAATACAGCCTTTATCATTTTCAGGAATAACTCCCAGCCTGTACACCGGATTCAGGTTTTTCACGATAGCATTGTCTATACTCAGCACCTCAGCAACACGATCAAGCGATGTTTTTTTTCCGACATGCAATGTATCTGTTTGATGATAGTAACAAAGTGGTACTCCAGGTTTGATGTTAAAATCCTGGTGATAATGCAACACATAATTCATGGCGATAAAAGCAGGCACATAACCTTGCATTTGATCCGACAGTTTATGTCTTATTTTCCAATAATTTGTTTCACCTCCACAACGTGCCATGGCTTTCTGGATGGCACCCGGCCCACCGTTGTATGCTCCCATAGCCAGATGCCAGTCTCCAAAGATCCTGTACAGATATGACAGGTATTTACAGGCTGCATCAGTGGATTTGTGTGGGTCACATCGTTCATCTACCCATGCATCTATCTGCAAATCAAATAAGCCTGCAGCCCCTGGCAAAAATTGCCATAATCCAACAGCTCCGCTTTTTGAAACAGATCTTGGGTCCAGCGATGATTCCACTGACGCCAGGTGTTTGAGTTCTGGTGGCAGCTCATATTTGTTCAAGTAATGGTCAAACAGGGGATAATACAATGCCGAACGCCCCAGAATGTGGGATATCTTTTGGGGATTCTGCAGCCCATAAGCCTGAATATATGCTTTCACAGAAGGGTGATAAGTCAATGGAATTTCTGTTCTGCGGGATAGTTTTTCCAGCCTGCTTATTATTAACGAATCATTGTGACTTGCTTCATAAGCACTGTATGTTTTTGTTTCTTGATCAGTGATCTTCATCCCCGACACAATAAGTGAATCGTATAAACGCTGCGTGTTGTTCACCATGCTGTCCGGCAATGTGATATCAAAACTCATGTTTTCACTTGCTGATTCCTTTTCGTCTTTATCATTATCCCCGTCGGCATGTACGGGCCATACAGAAACAAATGCAAGAAAAACAAATATGTATTTGTAAATCAAAAACGTTGTCATTGACTTTCATATGTTAAAAAGTACCACGCAAAGATAATATAAAACTACGTCCCATGGCAGGTATGCCTGAAGAATAAGGACGATACAACTGGTCTGTTAAATTTTCCACACCTGCTGAAAATACCAGGTTTTTATTCATCGCATACGATAATTTCAGGTTTACAGCGTACCAGGAAGGCGCGTACAACCCTTCCGGGTTAAATGGGTCGTCTTCCGGAAGATTTGATTGCCTGACTGCGTAAGATTCATCTACGGCATACATGTGAGTTTTACTATGCTCTTCCGGGCTGAGTTTATCAGGCGACAATTTTCCGTTGTAATTTATTGATGCATCCATGCTTAAGTTTCCCGATCTGAAAATCACATGTGTGCTGCCATATAAGGGAGGTACATGCCTGTAGGGATTTTTATCCTGGTCGTAACCCCATACTTTCGTCAGTAAGGATTTTGCAGAAATTTGCTTTGTGATATCCGTGTATATACCGGCATTGAAACCATACACATCCACCCTGCCAATGTTTTGTATGGCTTGTATTTGTGACAATTCTCCATCATACATAATGCTGTCCCGGCCTTTAAACTGATAATCATCCCTGACCATGGCATTGGTGATGATGGTATAAAATGCACCTCCTTCAATCCGGAGAATTTCGCTAAACGTTTTGCTGATGTTAATGTCAGCATTCCAGGCGTATTCAGGCTGCAAATCATCATTGGCAACAACCACGGAGCCCGGTTCCGAATCAAAAACCTTACCCATGTCATCAATGTTTGGTGCCCTGAAACCGGATCCCAGGTTAAAACATACCTGCATTCCGGGTTCAGGTTTATATACAGCCCCTGCCATAAAATTCGGTGCCAGTAATTTCATGGTAATCTGTGAAAAAGAATAATCATAAAATGTATCGTCAAAAGGCGAATAAGCATACACGCCATTAAGCCTGGCACCTGTTGTGAATATCCATTTTTGATTTAACAAATAACGATAGCTTAAATATAAGCCTGCATGGCTGTAATCCGAATTGTCGGGATACCGGCTGGCAATGTCTTCAGTCTCTCCGGAAAAAATATTTTCCCTGTAGCCATCTGAGAACACTGTACTTATACTTGACTCCAAACCATAGTATAAACCGTGTTGGTCGCTGAATGATTTAAACGCATCAACATTGACATTGAGGATGTTAATGTTTTCTGTGCGATGACGTAGCATTTCTGACCGCAATTTACGGTCATGCCGGCTTTCCTCATAATCCTGGTAAGCTGCCTGTATTTTTAATTCATCCCAGGCTTTTTGTTTTTTGTTTAATTCCAATCCCAGGCTGTGGGTCATCCATGTCTGAGGACCGTAGTACCATTCAGCGTATTTGGGATTGCCTCCGGATTTCTGAATTAAACGATCGTACCGGGGTACATCGGAAGTTGTGCTGTAATAAAAATTGTATTTCAACAGCGCATGTTCATTTAGCTTGTATGCAAATTTTTGCAACAGATGCGTTTGGGTAAACCCTGAGTTTTTGGCCAGATGTTTATCTTTGTTCGGAACAACCGAATCCTGGCCGTCTGTTTCTGTTACATACAAGTCGTGCAGATAATATTTTTCTAAACCTTCGGACAGGCCGTTTGTGCCCATGTGTAAATCACCAAACTCAGCATACGATACGGATGTCAGTGAACTGAATTTTTTCCCTGCAATATAAACATCAAAATGGCCGGTTTTTCCATGATTGCCAGAATGGTACCTTACCAGGGTATTGCCATTAAAAACCATGGTGTCTGATTGTGCAAAATCCGGTTCCAATGTATGGAAATCCATCACTCCACCAATGGCATCGCTGCCATAAATAACAGAACCAGGCCCGAAAATCACTTCACTGCCCTCCAGTGCATTGGGATCAACAGACAACACATTTTGTAGGTTGCCGTGACGGTAAATGGCATTGTTCATCCTTATCCCATCCACAACAATGAGCACTTTATTGGTCGCAAAACCGCGTATGATCGGAGACCCGCCTCCAGGCTGCGATTTTTGTACAAAAACATGGCCACTGCCTGACAACATATCGGCGCTTGTTTGGGGTTCCATCATGCTTATATTATTGGGTGAAATGACCTCAATTTTCATGGGGACTTCCTCCCTTTCTTGTTCCCAGCGGTTTGCAGATATCACTGTTTCCGATAATTTTATGACACTGCGGTACAATGGCACCTTATGGTCAATGTTTTCAATCTCAGAAAGGATAAGCATTTGACTTTGATATGAAGCATGCTGCAATAACAATGTATCATTCCTGTCAAATCCATCCAAAGTGGCTTTGCCTTTCTCGTCAGTAATTAAAGAATGTGTTTCACTAAAATTGATTATTACAGCATCAGAAACAGGCTTTCCCGTTGTCTCATCATAAATATATAACGATTGTGAATGAACAATGCCGGTTAAACACATGAGCATTATCAACCCTGTAAGTATATTTTTAATCATAACCATTTTTAAAAGATGCATTTTAAATGCAAAAATCAAGCCATCCTGTGTCATTATTAAACTTTTTCCATGCACAATGGCATGGGATTTATGGATGAAGCATAAGGTTTGAGTCAATCAGTGGTATTATAATTCCACTTTAATGGGTTGTGATTTAGCCGGCTGTTTACCTAATCCTTATGTGTAATACCGGTAATTTTCAAGTCTGAAGCCGGAAAACCGAAGACCGGAGTCGGAAGAAGTATTCACAACTCCTGACTTTCGACTCACGACTCCCGACAACATTACACCTAACTTTTTACTTTTAGATATTCCTGGTTTTCCACTAAGTTTGCAGTAGAACCATTGTAATAAATGTTTTGCACAAAAATACAATGTTCATATTAAATTGTTTATAAACAGATTATGTTTTCTGCGAAACTTCAGTTATTTATTATACAGGGAATGCATGTGAGTCGTATTTTATGTTATCCCATTCAACATAATTTTTCTCATTGTCTTTATAAATACCTGTCCAGTCGCTTGCTGACGGACTTGTGGCATTGCCATCGCCATTGGAATCCCCGCCATATGTGTCATCTTTGTATGACGTATAAATGACTTCGGAGGGGTCATCATAATTGGTTGAAAGGTTGGATGTGCCATTGTACAAATACATTTCAGCATCCGTCAGAAATTTAATAACCACGCCTGTGCCAAAATTCAATTTGCTGCCATTGGTTAGTTGCAAGTTACTTCCGGTATAGACAAAAGCTGCATCATTTTCCTCCCAGGTTGTGGTTTCATTGACAAAACCGGTAACAAAAATTCCTTTATGTGTGTTCCCTGAAAAACTGTTTGAATTATCAATGCTAATGTCTGCATTGATGGATAAGGGAATTTTATTGTTTATAAATTCTGTGTTGGTAATTGTGAAATCTGCGGATGCTCCGGTGGCATCAACCACACCATAAAAATAGTTCCCGCTAATCATCCCGATGTTGTTTTTGAAAAGGCAGTGGTTAACAGAGCCTCCTGACCCCGATGGATATCGTAAAGTAACACCATCGGTATTGCTGCCACCATAATAAAACTCACTATAGCTAAAATCAGCGTTATAGCCATTAACGTTTATCATTCCCCAGTCTCCTGCTGCTGCTGAGCTGCTACCGTCTTCATTTGTATCACCACCATGAGCATCATCAGCATAAGCAGTAAAGATTATTGGGTCATCATCTTCGCCGTTTGCTGTAATGCTGCCACCGTTTCCAATAATCATGTTGGCACCCTCTTCTGTGAATTTAATGATGGCTCCCGGCATGATGGTAAGGCTTGCATCCACATAAAAGTCATACTTTTTAATAACATAAATTGTATTGCCCGACCATGTGGTGGCAGATGATATATCATCAGTTACTTCAACAATTTCTGTTTCATTCTCATCAGGTTCATCCCCACAACCTGAAAATACCACCACAGATAGAAACATACCGGTAATAATTACAACTAATTTTTTCATAGGTTCAAATTTTTATTAAACAAATTATCATTAACAAAAAGAATGCCGTATAGCTTGTAAAGTTACATGTTTTTCAATAATACAATAATATTCTTCAAGGGGGGTCATAATACCAATTTGTTCTCAGCCCTATTAATCGCATTATTTAAAACGTTTATCCAGTTCGTCCAGTGAAATGATTTTGAGTATTGGTTTGCCTGAAGGGGTGAAATTATGCATCGGGGATGATATCAACCTGTAAAACAAAGATTTCATTTCTGCAGGTTCCAGTTTTTTATCAAAACGCCGGGCAGAAGTCTTAGCTAAAGCATAAGCAATGCGTTCATCCAATGCCAACTTAACATCGCCGGTATGGTTTTTATAATTTTCCAGCAACTCTTCCAGCATTACCTGTGGATCCGTAAAACTAATGTCAGACGGCATCCCATTGACAACAAAGCTGTTATCACCAAAAATGCTGAGTTCAAAACCCAGGCTGGTAAGTGTTTCCATAACCTCAATAACCAGAGCAGCATCTTCGGGACTCAATTTGACTGTTATTGGATACAATTCTTTTTGTACAATGCCTTTCCGTGATTTCAATATCTGCATCATATCTTCATATACCACCCGTTCATGAGCCCTTGCCTGATCTATTAGCATGAGCCCGGATTTTACAATGGTGATGATATAGCGTTGCTTGAGCTGAAAGAAACTGGTCTCCATTTTATTTTCATCCACCTTATCTGTATTCTCATCGGGAGAAACAGATTTTTCTTCGTTCTCATCCCACTTATCATAAAGTTTTTCCCAGTTTCTCAGATTTGACATCCTGTTGCTGTCAACAGGAGAATTGTATCCGGGACTCGATTTCTTATTCTCCTCAAACGGGTTATAATTGGGATTTGTTGAAATTTCCGGTGGTTTGAAACCACTGTTTTTATCAAGATGAATATTCATGGTTTCATCTTTTTCGAAATCCAGCGATGGTATCAGGTTGAATTTGCCAAGGGCTTCTTTTACTGCTGCGTGCAACATCTGATACACCGGTCGCTCGTCAATAAATTTAATTTCTGTTTTTGTAGGATGAATATTGACATCTATTTTATCAGGGTTGATGTCGAAATAGATGAAAAACTGGGGATAACGTCCTTCAGGCAACAATTTATCATAAGCCGTTGTTACAGCCCTGTAAAACCAACCATGACGCATATACCTTCTGTTGACAAAGAAGAACTGCTCGCCGGAAGATTTTTTTGCTTTTTCAGGTTTGCCTATATAGCCACGTATCTTTACCAGGTCTGTATTTACTTTCAAGTCAATCAGATTACTTTCAAATGTCCGGCCAAAGATATTGACAATACGTTGTTTTATGTTGCCTTTCCCGAGGTTAAAAATATCATTTCCGTTGTGTGTGAGTATAAAATGAATTTCTGGATGAGTAAGAGCTACACGCTGTACTTCAGTAATAATATGTCTGAGTTCAGTTTGTTCTGTTTTTAGAAACTTTCTGCGGGCAGGAACATTAAAAAACAGATTTTTAACAGCAAAATTACAGCCTTTAGGACAGGCAACAGGTTCTTGTTTTTCAGTTTTTGATGCCGACAACCTAAGATGGGTTCCTGTGTTGTCCTTTTCCCTGCGTGTTTTTAGATCAACAGATGCCACGGCTGCAATAGATGCCAGGGCTTCACCTCGAAATCCCTTGGTACGGATCGAAAACAAATCTTCAGCTTTGGTGATTTTTGAAGTGGAATGGCGTTCGAAAGCCATGCGGGCATCTGTCTCACTCATGCCCTTGCCGTTATCAATTACCTGTAGCAGGGTTTTTCCTGCGTCCTTAATGATGATTTGTATTTTATCAGCATCGGCATCCACAGCGTTTTCCACCAGCTCTTTTATCACAGAAGCAGGACGTTGTATCACTTCTCCGGCCGCAATCTGATTTGCCACCGCATCAGGTAATAAATGAATCTTATCAGACATATCAAATGGCCATTATAATATAAACAAGCAACAAAAGTACTGCCAGAATACCAAACAAACGTAAATTCGAACGCCGGCGGGCTTTTTTCACAGGTGGAATTTTATATCGTATTTTGCCCCTTATCCTTTCTTCGGCAGTAGCCCCGGGAGGTAGATCAATATCTTTTCCCCGTTCTAGCCTCAGTTGTTTTCGCCTTTCCTCTCTGCGTTCTTTTTCAGGATCATAAAAACGAGGCTGATAATTAAAAACTGAATATGAAGGCAATTTAAAAAAACTTCCAATACCCATACACATTTATTTATTGCAAAGATATAAAATATGTCCGAGTAATAATTACGGACTTTTAAAGAAACGGTAAAAGTGGTGAATTTTGCATATAAGATCTTGTATTTTAATTTCCCCTGCTGCAATTGTTCTGCTAAGGTTGCTGTAAACAATCCTTAAGGAAAGTCAATATCTTCAAGCTGCAAATTTTTAATTTTGGGATACACCCATTCGATCAAATCGTTGATGGGTTGAAACAACAATGATTCTTCAGTTACTTTTCTGGGGATAAGGTCAAGTTCGACTACAACAAATTGGTCAAGAATAAAAATGACAGCACCGATAATCAATACGGCCTTAGCAACACCAAACACCATTCCGGTAATCTGATTAGCCCAGCCCAGTGCAATAGACTTCAATAGTTTATCCAGGCTGTTTGACAACAAACGCACTAAAACCACAGTAAGAATAAAAAGAATTGTAAATGCTATGAGGGGCAGATAATCACCATTGACATTGATATTGTCATTAAGCAGGTCTTCCAGGTAATGAGAAAAATTTACAGCTATCCATAAACCTAAAAACAAAGAAGCGAGCCCTGCAATTTCTTTGACCAGCCCGTTTTTAAAACCCTTAAAACCACACCACACAGCGGGTATCAGTATGACAATATCAAGCCAATTCATTGTAAAAACTTTTTATATTCGATAAAAATAATCAATTTTGTAAATAATAAGAAGAAAATATGGCCGTAATTAATACAATACTGAACCTGGTAAACATCAAGCGTTTAGAGCAAATTGAGGAATTCAGACGTTATCCCCACAAAGTGCAAAACAGGGAACTCAGCGAGCTTCTTTATCTGGCAAGGAATACAGAATATGGAAAAAAATACAGATTCTCAGAAATCAAGAATTACCAAACGTTTTCATCCCGCTTACCGGTAAATGATTATGACAACATCAAGGATGATGTACAACGCATCCAAAATGGCGAACAAAATATTCTGTGGCCTACTGACATACGCTGGTTTGCCAAATCAAGCGGCACAACATCAGACCGCAGCAAATTCATTCCCATATCCAAAGAAGCCTTAGAGTTATGCCATTTCAGAAGCGGGAAAGACATCTATGCATTTTATATTAATCAATTACCGGAAACAAAAGTATTTGCCGGCAAATCACTTGCCCTTGGAGGAAGTCACCAGGTAGCCAACATGAAAGAAAATTCTTTTTACGGTGACCTTTCGGCTGTGATTATACGAAATCTACCATTCTGGACATACTTTTCAAAAGTTCCGAATCCCGATATTGCACTGATGGAAGAGTGGGAAGAGAAAATCGAACACATTGCACAAACCACCATCAATAACAACGTCACCAACATGGTGGGTGTGCCAAGCTGGTTTCTGGTGTTGCTTCGCCGCATTCTGGAAATCACAGGAAAAAATACCATTTCTGATGTATGGCCTAACCTTGAACTTTTCGTGCATGGCGGTGTTAGTTTTTCTCCTTACCGTGAGTTGTACAAAAGCATCATTGCCAATCCTGATATGAAATTCATGGAAACCTACAACGCTTCCGAAGGTTTTTTTGGCATACAGGATGACTTAAATTCAGATGATATGCTGCTGATGCTTGATTATGGCATCTATTATGAATTTATTCCTATGGAGGAGGTTGACAAAGATGCTCCCAAAACCATTCCCCTGCGTGATGTGGAAACAGGGAAGAATTACGCTGTGGTTATCACTACCAACACCGGGTTGTGGCGTTATATGATAGGTGACACCATCAGTTTTACATCCACAAATCCTTATAAAATACGTGTGACAGGCCGTACCAAACATTTTATCAATGCATTTGGTGAAGAGGTGATTATTGATAATGCCGAAAAGGCACTTAAAATTGCTTGCGAAAAAACAGGAGCCAATATCCTTGAATATACTGCCGCACCACGGTATTTCAATAAGGACCAAAGCAACGCTGCCCACCAATGGTTGTTTGAATTTGAAACCCCGCCCGACGACCTTGATAAATTCACAAGCATTTTGGATGAGAGCCTGCGCAAAATAAATTCCGATTACGATGCGAAGAGGTATAAAGACATGACTCTGGGCCCCCCGGAAGTTGTCGTTATGAAAAGGGGCGGTTTTTATGCGTGGTTAAAATCTAAAAACAAACTGGGCGGACAGCATAAAATTCCACGATTGGCAAATAACAGGGATTATATTGAGTCATTATTGAAGTTTACGGATTAATCTGCGGGAATAAAATACAGCATATCCTCTCCGTATTCCAGACTTAAAATATTGTTGGTCAGATTTTTTATCTTAAAAACAGACCCGGCAACCCGGATGTATTCCTGATCAAGCAATTCCCATGTTGATTTAACCTCCTGGTTTTCTGCACGCTTATGAATAAAAACACCATTTTCTTCAAAAATATAAATGCTTGAATCCAATTCTATCACCTGATTTTCAACACCATCCACATACATATAAAAAGCCCAATTATGTTGTGTGAGTTTATACGCCACCCTGTTTTCATGCCATTCATCCGAACAGGACAACAAAAATAACACGGCTGTTATGATATACAGTATATGTTTATTTAATTTCATTCAGTTTAAATGTTTTGTTTTCCCTTATGCCTTTTTTTGTTTTTGTCAGAGTACAGGCTTCTGTGTTAATATCATGCTGTAAAAACAACACATCGCCGTTGTTATTTATTTCTTCAAGTAAAGCTTTTTTTTCATTGAGTGTAACAAGAGGCTCAATGTCATAAGCAGAAATATACGGTAAGCGAATATAAGGGATGGCAGGTATCACATCCCCTGCAAACACTACCCGATTTTTACCCGTATTGACCAGGACGGATATCAGGCCTTTGGTATGGCCATTGTAAAACCGGAGTTCAATATTGTCAGTCAACATGCCGGGTGCATCCATAAGATTAAGTTTGCCGGATGTTTTTATGGGAATTAAGTTTTCATTGAGGAAAGCCGGCTTTTCACGCAAATTCGGGTTCATCGCCGCTTCCCATTGGGCATTGCTTACAATGATATCTGCATTTGGAAATACGGGATACAAATTGCCTTTATTATCCCTGCCAATGGTGCCGCCGCAATGGTCAAAATGGAGGTGGGTCATTATCACATCAGTAATGTCTTCAGGGGCAAAGCCAATCTTTTTCAACGATGTTATCAAATCGTCTTTGCCAAATAAGTGATAATGTTTGGTAAAATCTTCCTGTAATTTATTTCCAATCCCGGTATCTACCAATACTTTTTTGTTGCCGTCAACAATCAGCATTGAGCGCACTGCACAAGGACAAAAGTTTTTTTCATCAACAGGATACAAACGCCCCCATAATACTTTAGGCACCACTCCAAACATGGCTCCTCCGTCCACTTTAAAATTTCCTGTTTCTACACTGTAAATTTTCATCGTTAAAATTCAATTACTTCTGAGCTGATAAAATTAATCACCCTAAAAGATTTAACAACGGGTTGTCTGATTTTTTTCAAATGGCATGGTTATACCCTTTTGAATGAAAATATTAAACATAAATTTATTGTTGATGCAAACATAACAAATTCAGGGGACATACAATGATGATGTATGAATATGCTTATTATTGATAAAATACAAACTTTTCTTTTTTCGTTTATAAATTGAGTATTTTTGCAATTGAAAATTAAGCATCTTGAGTTATGGACAACAAAAAGAAAACAAATTTACTGCTGCTGTTGATAATCATCATGGTGATAGCCATTGGCATAGCAGGGTATTACATCATCGAAATGAACAGAAATTATGAACAGCTTCAAACAGAGATGAGTGAGACCATATCAGCCAAAGATCTGATTGAAGAAGATTTGCAGGAACTCTATACGGATTACGATTCCATCCAGGTTGAAAACGACAGTATGGCTAAAAAACTGAATGAAGAAAAAGAAAAAATTTCAGTCCTTTTGGAAGAATTGAAAACGGTAAAAGCCAACAATGCTTCTATTATCAACAGGTACAAAGACGAAGTTGAAACGCTACGCAGCATTATGAAAACCTATGTTTACCAAATTGATTCGTTGAATCAGTTGAACACTAAATTGATAGCCGAAAGCAACGAAGTCAGGGATGCCAATAAGCGGATAAAATACGAAATGGATGAAGTCATCAACAAAAATGATGAACTTGAACTCACCGTTGAAAAAGCTGCTATGATTAAAGCCACCAACATTGTGTCGCAACCTTATAAGAAAGACAATTTTTTCAGTTCTGACAGGGAAGCGGATAAAGCCGGGAAAGTGGATAAAATCCACACCAGTTTTACGCTGGTTGAAAACAGCATAGCCGAACCTGGCCCCAGAACCATTTACCTGCGCATCGTCAGGCCTGACGATTACGTGCTTGTGAATAATGATGACAACCTTTTTACTTATGAAGAAGAAAACCTTGCGTATTCTGCCAGCCGGGATATCCAATATGACGGGAATTTTCTGGATGTTGTGATTTATTACGATGTACAACAAACACTTCTCGCAGGAAAATATACCGTCGAATTGTACATGGACGGGTATAAAATTGGAACTACTGATTTTACATTGAAATAATTTATTCCGCTTAATTGATAAGGTAATAGTTAAAACCACATCAACAAGGCATTTGCATTTTATTTATAAAATTACATTGCAACTATGTTTGAAGGCAACACGATAAACAGTACACATATAAATGATTATCTCCTGCTTATCATTGTTGCATGCAGCATCATTGTGTTGAGGGCTTATTACATGAACCCGAAGGCCTTTGCCCGGATACTTTATTCTCCCCTTAATCTGAATCAATCCGAAAAATTACTGAAAGACTCCAACATCATCACCACGCGCACATCTTTTTTTCTGAACATTGTGTTCATTGTTGGCTTGAGTATTTTTTGCTTTTTGACATTCGATGTTTTTGACATCGACCTTCATAAAAAGATAAATGTTGACAACAACATGGTTTTCCTGAGTGTGATCTTTGGTGTTTTAATTATGTATTATCTGTTACGGTACATAATATATTCTTTTACAGGGCGTGTTTCTAAAAATGTAAGCCTTCAAAAACATTACATTCTACTTTGGTTGAGCCTCCACAAATTTTATGGTTTGATTTTATTACCTGTGCTTCTGGGATTATTGTATTTGCCTGAAAATAGCAAGCCTTACATTGTTTATATTCTTGCCGGTTTATTAGCAGTAATGTATTTATATAAACTATTACAGGGATTTAAAATAGCCACCGCTAAAGGTGTTTCATTTTTGGTCATATTTTTTTATCTTTGCACCCTCGAATTGTTACCTGTATCTGTATTGATAAAATTCATGTCTGATATAATTAGATAATAGCGAAAAAACAATATTTTATGAGTTCAAAAATCCAACGAATTTTGGTATCACAGCCAAAACCTGAAAAGTCACCTTATTTTGATTTAGCAGAAAAGCATAAATTAAAACTTGATTTTCGCCCTTTCATCAAAGTTGAAGGACTCACGGCGAAAGAATTTCGGGCTTCAAAAATTAACATTGCGGATTATAATGCTATAATAATTACAAGTCGAACGGCTGTTATTCACTTTTTCCGGCTCTGCGAAGAAATGAAAATAAATGTAAAAGATGAATGGAAATATTTCTGTGTGTCTGAATCGGTGGCTTTTTATCTTCAAAAATATATTGTTTACAGGAAAAGAAAGATTTTTTACGGTAACGGGAAATTTGATGATCTTGTGAAACTTATCAAAAAGCACAAAGAAGAAAAGTTTTTGCTTCCTTCCAGCACAGCATCCAAAAAAAACATCCCTGAAAAGCTCAAAAAACTGGGCATTGATTTTACCAGGGCCGATATGTATAAAACCGTCACTGCTGATTTATCAGATTTATCCGATGTGGATTATGACATTTTGGTGTTTTACAGCCCTTCCGGGATTCAGTCGTTATTGAAAAACTTTCCTGATTTCAAACAGAACAGTACGAAGATTGCTGCCTTTGGTTCTACTACACATAAATCTGTAAAAGATGCCGGCTTAAGGCTGGATGTTATAGTGCCGCAGCCCAATGCACCTTCGATGAGCATGGCACTGGATAAATATATTACCGAACACAATAAAAAATGCCGGAAATAATCCCATGTATGCCTGCTCTAGCTGCTGAAAATACTCATACCGATGCCTCTTTTAATAAAGCAGAAAGATTATGTAAAAAGAATGAAATTGAAGATTTGTTTCGTCATGGGAAAATATTCCGAACAGATACATTCAAAATCTATTACAGGTTTGGTAAACAAACAAACAATAATCACCCTTCTAAGATCCTGATCAGCGTTCCCAAAAAACAACAACCACTGGCCGTAAACCGCAATAAAATAAAACGTTTAATCCGGGAATCATGGCGAAGAAATAAAACCGGTTTATACAGGCAACTCATTGACAACAAACTAAACCTGCAGGTTGCCATTATTTGTTTTTCAATCAGGATACCTGATTACAAAGAAATAGAATCAAAAATTATTTTAACTTTACAACAATTAACACATCAACAAGCAACAAGCAAAATTGATAAATTATGAAGGGATTATTCAAAAGACAACGGGCAAAAATAATTGGCTTTTTCTCTGCTCTATTGATTGGCATTTCTGCCATCATGTTTTCAGGACATACAAGCACTAATTTTGAACTTGTAAAAAACCTCGACATTTTTGCTTCATTGGTGAAAGAACTTTCTTTATATTATGTAGATGATATTGATTATGGTAAAACAATAAAAAAGGGCATCGACGAGATGCTAAAATCCCTTGATCCTTACACTGTACACATCTCTGAATCAGAGATTGAAGACCTTACTTTCATGACAACCGGGCAGTATGGGGGCATTGGGGCACTTATACGAAAAAAAGGCAAGTATGTTATTGTTGCCCAGCCATATAAAGATTCTCCTGCGGATAAAGCCGGCCTTAAAGCAGGGGATATGTTATTGGAAGTAAACGGAGTCAATTTGAAAAATAAGAGCACATCAGAAGTCAGCGAATTGCTTAAAGGGCAACCGGGCACAGAATTACAGATGAAAATTAAGCGTGCTGTATCTGAAAAAACTGAAAAGATCAGCCTTAATCGGGAAAAAGTACAGGTTGATCCTCTACCTTATTATGGCATGCTCAATGATGATGTTGGTTACATCCGGTTAAGTAACTTTACAAGGGAAGCCGGTGCAAATGTTCAGGAAGCCTTCAAAGAACTGAAGGAAGAGCAACAAGCTTCAGCACTCATTCTTGACTTAAGGAACAATCCCGGTGGCTTGTTGATTGAAGCAGTAAGGCTGTGCAATATCTTTGTTCCCCAGGGTACGCTGGTAGCAAGTACCAAAGGAAAGGTAGAACGATGGAACAAAGATTACAAAACCAATATAAAACCTGATGATACTGAAATACCCATTGTAATACTTGTGAACAGCAGTTCTGCATCTGCATCGGAAATTGTAGCCGGATGTATGCAGGACATTGACAGGGGAATTGTCATGGGAAAACGCACATTTGGAAAAGGGCTGGTACAAACAACCAGAGAGCTTAGTTATAACTCAAAACTGAAGGTAACCACAGCAAAATATTATATCCCCAGCGGTCGCTGCATCCAGGCCATTGATTATGCACATCGCAATGAAGACGGAAGTGTAGGTAAAATACCCGATAGCATTATTTCTGAATTTAAAACCAAAAACGGACGCACGGTTTATGATGGTGGTGGTATCATGCCCGATGTTGAGACAGAGGAAAATAAATTAAGTAAAATCAGTTCTTATTTGCTGCATGATCAAATGATCTTTGATTTTGCCAGCCTGTATTGTTACAACCACGAGGACATTGGTGACCCTGCTGAATTTTCTGTTGATGACGAATTGTATCAGGAATTCATTGATTTCCTGAATGAGAAATTTTTTGATTATGAAACTCAGAGCGAAGAACATCTGGACGAACTCATAGAAATTGCTAAAAAAGAAAAATATTACGAGGTGGCTGAAAATGAATTTCAAGCACTTGCCGAAAAAATTGCCCATGACAGGGATAAAGACCTCCGGTTGTTCAAAGATGAGATTAAAGAATTGCTTGCTGAAGAAATCGTTGGAAGGTATTATTACCGTAAAGGCAGAATCAAATACAGCCTTAATTCAGATAAGGAAGTGGAAAATGCCGTGGAGATTTTATCTGATGCTGAAAAAATACAGGACATTTTAACACCCTGAGTGAATACATTAAAACCATAAATTAATAAAGCAAATAACAAAAACACAGAACATACAAATGGCAAGGGTACTTAGTGGCATAAGGTCAACAGGCAAATTGCATCTGGGGAATTACCTGGGAGCAGTGACAAATTTTGTAAAACTTCAACATGAACATCAGTGTTATTTTTTTATTGCTGATTATCATTCGCTTACCACGCATCCCACACCATCGAATTTGCATCAAAGTGTAAAACAGGTATTGGTAGAATACCTTGCTGCGGGTATTGATCCTGAAAAAGCAACCATATACATTCAAAGTGAGGTGCCGGAAATTCCTGAGTTGTATTTATTGCTCAATATGAATGCTTATCTCGGTGAACTTGAGCGAACCACCACGTTTAAAGAGAAAGCCCGCAGTCAGCCCGATAATGTCAATGCAGGCTTGCTCACCTACCCGGTGTTAATGGCAGCAGATATTCTTATTCATCAGGCAGATCACGTGCCTGTTGGTAAAGATCAGGAGCAAAACCTTGAAATGGCCAGGAAATTTGCCAGGCGCTTTAACCGCATGTATAAAACCGATTTCTTTACCATACCCAAAGGGTTTAATTTTGGCAACAAACTCATAAAAATACCAGGGTTAGATGGTACCGGAAAAATGGGAAAATCCGAAGGGAACGGTTTGTATCTTTCAGATACCAATAAGCAACTGCGCAAAAAAGTAATGAGAGCAAAAACAGACGCCGGCCCTACGGAACAAAACTCCCCCGTTAGCGAGCCCATACAAAACCTGTTTACCATCATGGAAATAGTCTCAAAACCGGAAGTGGTGCAATCATTCAAAGACGATTACGCCAATTGCACCATCCGCTACGGGGACATGAAAAAACAACTGGCTGAAGACATCATCACACTTATCGAACCTGTCAGAGAACGGATTGAGGAAATTGAACAAGATGATGCATACCTGAGAAAGGTGGTGAAAATGGGAACTGAAAAAGCCCGTGAAAGTGCACATAAAACCCTGGATGAAGTGCGTCACATCATTGGTTTCCGGCCTTTTTAACCGTTCGGATGTTTTCTAACAATTTTTTCCTGCCCGCACGCATCAACGCTGTTCCGGCAAATATTTCCTTAAACCGCTCATCACTAATGCTGTCAAGAAATTCAGTGTTAATGTAATTCAGGTGCTTTGCCGGCCTAAAATCAGCATCCGCTTTTTTTCTGGTGTTGCGGTTCCATGGACACACTTCCTGACAAACATCACATCCAAAAACGTATTGCTTCATATTTGTTGCAACTGTGGATGGAATATCCGCCTTGTTTTCGATGGTATGGTATGAAATGCAGCGCCCCGAATCAATGCCGTTTTCCGACAACGCTTGCGTCGGACAAGCATCTGCACAACGAGTACAAGAACCACAACGGTTTTTCATAAGCGTTGTATCCGGTGATAAATCCAGGTCTGTGAACAATTCGGCAATAAAAACATAAGACCCCAACTCAGGATGAATAAGGCACGTGTTTTTACCAATCCATCCCAGGCCGGCTTTTACAGCAAGGCTTCGCTCAAGCACAGGCGCAGAATCCACAAAAGGGCGAGATATAAACTCGCTACCGGTGATGTCACGTATTGATGCCTGCAATTTTTTCATGCGTTTTTTTAGGCTTTTGTGATAATCTTTTCCCACAGCGTACCTGGCAATTTTACAGGGCTGTTCCGGAAGCTCTTCATTGTAATACGATTGCAACAATACGATTACAGATTTTACACCCGGGAACAATTTTTGAGGATCCAGCCGCATATCATAGCGGTTTCTCATATAAGCCATTCCAGCCTGATAACCGTTTCCTATCCATGCGGAATATCGTTTAATGTCTTGTGCTGGAATGGTAGGACTGGTAATGCCAACGGCATCAAAGCCCAGTTTCAGAGCCGCTGATTTTATTTTTTTCTTATGTACTTGTGATAATGTCACTATTCTCCGGAATATACATTTCCATTCCAGTAAATATCATGCGATTTTACGCCGTAACTGAACGAAACCGTATTGCCATGACATGTAAGTGAAGTCAAATCTTCATACGAAATGATATCCGTTTGGCCGCGATCAAAAATATTGAGATTGCCCTGTTCATTTTCCCAGGCAATGACATTGCCGTCATAGACATAATTATCAGGAATAAAGCTGTCAAGGGTGTAAGAATGGCCATTCCAATAAACTTTAAAATAATTTTGTACAGAATAGATCACCAGCGCATCTTTCACTTCAAAAATATCAGGGGCATCAAAAGAAACTGTCACTACTTCGTTGCCATTATATACTTTCAGGTAATCATTGGAATCAATATAAGCGACAAACCCATCACCTGTTTTGTAAGTTTTGGGTGCAAAACTTTCGATTTCTGAGAAAAATCCTTTGTAAAACACCTGGAAATTTTCAACAGAGGATTCCACGAAAGCAATAATGTCCCGTCCAACTTTATAAGATTTTGCCCTGTCTTTATACATCATTTCAATGATTTCACCTTTGTAAAAAATATTCAAATAATCATTGCTGTCAAGAAAAACCAAGGTGTTTTCACCAACGCTATATTCTGTTATTTCATCCCCCGCCAAGGCATCATCAAGTTCAAAAATTTCTCCATTGTAATACACCTTAAAAATTTTGCTTTGCTTGTCAAAAAAGGCCACCAATTCATCCCCGGCTGCATACAAATCCGTATATACCGACAATGTGATGTTATCTCCACTGTCAAACACTTTCAACTGGCTGTTCAGGTTATACGCTACAAGATGATCTGTGACAATGTAATTGCTCACAAAACTGTTGATCTTAAATGTATAATGATTGTAATAAATTTTAAAGTTTTCTGAATTATCCTCATAACCAAGACATTCATTGCCTACCTGATAAGATTTTAACGGCAGGTGTTCCAGTTCTTTAAATTCACCCCCGTCAAACAATTGTACTTTATTCAGATAATCGGTGTATATGGCCATATCCTGTGAACAAACCAAAAAGCTTGTCAAAAGCGGGATAAACAACAGGAGTGTTTTTTTCATAACCAAAAGATTTCACACAAAGATATAAAAAATACCACAATATTTTTCATTCCCTTTGTTTATTTGATTTACTGTCAAAATCTTTGCCAAACAATCCTTACTTTTATGAAAATAATAATTCTCCGGTAAAATTAACAAACAAGCGTAAATAATTTGTCACTATTCAGACGCATACATTTTAACCATTATTAACCCCGCAGGGAGTTTTTCCAATTCCAAACGGGTTAGCGCTATTTATTGATTTGCTAATATCAATTAATGAATAAATAAATGAGCCAGTCTTACATGTAACTTTTCCAGTTACTTTTTGTTTAGCGTGATTATTTTTACTGGGAACTAAAAAGTCATTACCTTGCCACTAAGACACGAAGAATCAAAGGGTTACAAGGTGTAAGTCATAGCAATTCAGATATTTGTGTGTCTTTGTGGCATTTCTCATTTTTTTGACTTTTTAGATTGGACTCATAAATTTAATAACTTTGCGCCTTAGCGGTGAGTAGTTACAATAATTTAAGTACATAAAGTAAATTCTGTAAACAGATGAAAAAGAAAAGCATAAAAGACCTTGGCGAATTCGGTTTGATCAATCATTTAACATCTGATGTGCAACCCAATAAGGTATCCACCTTGTATGGCATCGGAGATGACAGCGCTGTATTCAGGCATGATAACCGTGACAGTTTGATAACCTCTGATATCCTGATGGAAGGAGTACATTTTGACCTGGTCTATACACCACTTAAGCATCTGGGCTACAAAGCCGTTGTGGTTAATCTCAGTGACATTTATGCCATGAACGGGAATCCTGAACAAATTGTGGTTTCTATTGCCCTGTCATCAAAGTTTTCGCTTAAGGCTACAGAAGAGTTGTACAGCGGCATCAAAGAAGCATGCCGCCGGTACGATGTTGATTTGGTTGGCGGGGATACCACAAGTTCATTAACGGGTTTAACAATTAGCATTACAGCCATAGGTTCAGTAGAAAAGGGCAAAGCAGTATTACGCAATACTGCCAGCGACAAAGAACTGATTTGTGTCAGCGGGGATTTGGGAGCTGCATACCTGGGGCTGCAATTGTTGAAACGTGAAAAGAAAATTTTCATGAAAGATCCGAAAATTCAGCCTGAGCTGGATAAATATCCTTACCTAATCGAAAGGCAACTGAAACCTGAAGCCCGCAAAGATATCATCAGGCAACTTCGTGAAAATGACATTACTCCCACGTCCATGATAGATTTGTCAGATGGTTTATCATCTGACCTTTTGCACATTGCCACACAATCAGGGCTCGGATGCAAAATATTTGAAGGCAAACTTCCCATTGCGTTGGAAACACAACAAGCGGCAGAAGAGTTTCACTTAGACCCCGGTATTCCGGCACTTAACGGTGGTGAAGATTATGAGTTGCTGTTTACCATTGCTCAGAAAGACCACGAAAAGATACAAACCATTCCTGGCATTTCCATCATAGGACACATGGCTCCCGAAAAGGAAAAATATGTGCTGGTTGCAGGGAACGGAAAAGAAATTCCTTTGGAAGCCCAGGGGTGGAATGCATTGAACCGGTCTGGCGAAAGCCGTTAGTTCTGAGTTGTTCTTCTGACTCCAGACTTCTGACTAATCAATTACTACTTCTCAAAATAACCTCTGATGATGCCACGTTTTGAATTACGAACAAACATTATAATTTCGTCGCGTTCTTTGGTGGCTTTCATATCTGCTTCAATGTAATCAATGGCCTGACTGCGGTTCATCCCGTTGTTGAATAGTTTACGGTAAATTTCCTGGATTTCGTTGATTTTTCTGTTGGTAAAATTCCGTCGTCGTAAGCCAATGGAATTTACACCTGAAAAAGTCAGCGGATATCGTCCGGCTTTTGCAAAAGGAGGCACATCTTTTCCGACAAGTGATCCACCGGCAACAATTGAATGTGTTCCAATATGTACAAACTGATGGACAGCAGAGGTGCCGGAGATAATAGCCCAGTCATCCACCTGTACTTCACCGGCCAACTGAACAGCGTTGGCTATAATAATATTGTTCCCAAGAACACAATCGTGCGCTATATGTGTATAAGCCATCAACAGGTTATTGTTTCCGATTTTCGTGATATTTCGTGCAGCTGTGCCACGATTAACCGTAACAAATTCGCGTAAGGTATTATTGTCACCTATCACCACAGAAGTCTTTTCACCACGGAATTTCAAATCTTGTGGAATGGCACCGATAACAGCACCCGGGAAGATACTGCAATTTTTCCCGATTTTTACATTTTCCATGATGGTTGCATTTTGTCCTATCCAGCAGCCTTCACCGATTTCAACGTTTTTGCTGATGCTCACAAAAGGTTCAATCACAACATTTGATGCTATCTTTGCATCCGGATGGACGTATGCTAAAGGTTGATTCATATTCATTGTGTTTTTACAATTTGTGCTGTCAGTTCTGCTTCACAAACGAGTTTTTCACCTACAAAGGCCTCCCCAAACATATAGGCAATTCCACGGCGAATTGGTTGTAGTAAAATAAGTTTCATAATCATAGTATCACCGGGCACCACTTGTTTGCGGAATTTGACTTTATCAATCTTCATAAAATAAGTCAGGTAATTTTCCGGATCGGGGACAGAATCAAGGACGAGAATCCCGCCGACTTGAGCCATGGCCTCTATCTGAAGTACACCAGGCATTATTGGTTCATCAGGAAAATGACCGATAAAATAAGGTTCATCCAGTGTCACATTTTTAACACCAACCACTGCTGTATCGTCGATACTGATAATTTTATCAACAAACAAAAATGGTGATCTGTGTGGCAGGCGTTTTTTGATCTCATTGATATTATACTTTGGCTTAACATCCGGATCGTATGGGGGAATAGCAGGTTTTCGGAGCTCTTTTATGATGTGTTTCCGCAGGCTTTTCGCAAGTTCTGTATTGGCATGATGACCAGGACGCTTTGCTATTATGTTGCCTTTGATCCGATAACCTACCAAAGCAAGATCTCCAATCATATCAAGCAGTTTATGACGGGCAGGTTCATTGATAAAATGCAAATCCAGATTATTCAGTACCCCGTGGGTTTTAATTTTAATATCCGGTTTATTAAACAACCTGGCCATGCGGTTAAATTCTTCTTCCGAATACACTTTATCAACCATTACAATGGCATTGTCAAGGTCTCCGCCTTTGATAAGACCCGCCTTAAACAAGGGCTCAAGCTCGCTGAGAAAAGCAAAGGTACGGCACGGAGCCACTTCATCAGCAAAATTTTCCAGGTTACTCAATCCCGCAAATTGATTGACCAGTTCTGTGGATTTATAGTCAACCAGAACGTTCATTCTGAAATCATCATCCGGATAAAGTGCAAGTTCTATTTCCCTGCTTTCATTATTATAAACTTTCTTTTCTTTAAACTCAAATACAAATCTGTCAGCATTCTGTTTTTCAATACCGGCATTTTTCAATGCCTCAACCCAATATTTAGCACTTCCGTCAAGGATGGGAACTTCAGGGCCGTTTAATTCAAACAACAAATTATCAATGCCAAGGCCATAAGCAGCTGCAAGCAAGTGTTCTACAGTGCCTACTCTGACATTGTTTTTTGCCAGACTTGTACCTCTTGATGTATCCACCACATTATCGGCAATAGCTTCAATTATGGGTTCTCCTTCAACATCAATACGTTTGAATTTATACCAGTGATTTTGCGGAGCAGGCTTGATGGTAAGTTTAACTTCAGCACCAGTATGCAGTCCTATCCCCTGCAACGTTACGGCTTTTTTAATGCTTGTTTGCTTTTTATTCATTTTCCAAAAATTGCAAAATGTATTGCTGATTTGGTGACAAAAATAACATTTAGAATGAATTAAAAAAAGTTTGGATAAAAAACTGCCGTATTTGATGGTGGTTTAGCAGGCAAAGGACGTTGATTTACAACTATTAACAGAGCGAGTACCATTCAAAAAAAACGATTATTTACCGTTTTTTTTTGCTTTCAGGCTTTTGATTTCCGTTTTCAGGGCTTGAACTTCAGAACGCAATTCGGGCAACTGTTTCTGTAAAATATAGTTGCGTTTATATTCTCTTGCATTCACAGCAGGGCTCCCCATCATGGTTTTCCCGGATTTTATATCGCCAGGAACCCCTGATTGGGCGGCAATGTGTACGTTATCGCCAATGGTTACATGCCCTGAAATACCAACCTGCCCGCCAAACATGCAGTTGCTTCCCACTTTTGAGGTGCCGCTCACTCCTGTCTGAGCAGCCATCACAGTATTTTGGCCTACCACAACATTATGGGCTATCTGTATAAGGTTATCCAGTTTAACTCCTTTCTCTATCAGGGTTTTGCCCATAGTAGCTCTGTCGATTGTTGTGTTGGCACCGATTTCCACATGGTCTTTAATGTGTACAATGCCAATTTGTTCTATTTTTTTGTAATTTCCATCTTTATCAGGGGCAAAACCAAAGCCATCTGAACCAATGACAGCACCGGCGTGAATGATGCAATGGTTATCAATTCTGGAACCATGATAAACCTTAACACCGGCATAAATGGTAACGTTATCGCCTAAAATTACACCATCCCCTATGTACGCATGGGGATATATTTTACAATGGTTTCCGATTTTTACATTTTTGCCAACGTAGGCAAAAGCCCCGAGGTACAGGTCTTTCCCTGCAGTGGCTGTTTTATCAAAGTAATGCGGTTTTTCTTTTCCTTTTTTATTGGAAATCTGCTGATGATATAATTTTATAATATCCGCAAACGCCTGGTACGGGTCATCAACCCTTATCAGTGTCGATTTAACAGGTTTCTGTAACTCAAAATCTTTACTAACCAGCACTACAGAAGCAGATGTATTATAGAGGTAATTTGTGTATTTCTCATTGGCTAAAAAACTCAGGCTGCCCGGTTTTCCTTCCTCAATTTTTGCAATATTGTCCACCATGACGTTTTCATCACCCTCAACCGTTCCTTGTACCAATCCTGCAATTTGTTCTGCTGAATACTTCATTATTATTCTTCCTTTAAAATATGTCTTTCGGGTAACAAAGATAGTATTTTATTACGTTATGACTTAACACCGCACGGTCAAACATTTCTGAAGCGTCCGCAATGTCTGTCAATTTATTATCCCTTAAAATATAAATTTCCTCATCCAGGTTGTCATAAGCTGTGTTGGATATCTTACCCATATTAAGATAATACTTACTTTGCTGTTCACTGATATCAAGTTTTTTACAAACACGATGCCTGATCGATTCGATGTAACCAGGATCAAAAGGGACTCGCTGTAATTCCATTCTGAACAACCTCCGGTTCATCAGCCTTCCGGATAAATCCGAAAGGATATTGTCTTTATGGTTTACCCAGGCTTTAACTGAAGACATAACATCACTGTCATCCAGCCGGTTGAATTTCTCAAGCATGTTTTCTTCTTTGCACTTATCATGCGTTAAAAACCACAGTAACGCATCACTGGCATTCAGCATTTGGCCTCCGGCTATAAGGTCTTTTGCCCGCTGTAAAATGATTTCAAGCAATTTTTCAGCGCTCAGGACGGTTTTGTGTAAATACACCTGCCAATACATCAACCTTCTGGCGATTAAAAATTTTTCAATGCTGTAAATGCCTTTTGCATCAACCACCAGTTTATCGTTAAAAACGTTCAGCATTTTTATGATCCGTTCCGATCCGATGACGCCTTCGGATACGCCGGTAAAAAAACTGTCACGCCTGAGGTAATCCAGCCTGTCCACATCCAACTGGCTGGCTACAAGCTGGTGCAGGAATTTCTTTGAATATTGATTGCGAAATATGGCAATGGCCATACCCAGTTTGCCATGCATTTCTTTGTTCAAAGCCTGAATGTATTTCAGCGATAAGGTTTCATGGTCATGGCTGGTTATGATAACCTTTTCAAGGGTATGTGAATAGGGCCCGTGACCAATATCATGCAGTAATATAGCGATGTTTACTGCTTCGGCTTCTTCTTCTGAAATGTGATGTCCTTTATTCCGGATAACATCAATGGCCATATTCATTAAATGCATGGCCCCAATGGCATGATGAAACCGGGTGTGAATGGCTCCGGGATACACCAGCGATGTGAGCCCCAATTGAGAAATTCGCCTCAGACGCTGAAAATACGAGTGTTCAATCAGATCGAAAATACTGTCGTACTGAACAGAAATAAAACCATGGACAGGATCGTTTATGATCTTCCTTTTATTTGTTTTTACTAACTTCATGCATTAATTTACAGACATTTCAAAAATGATGTTTGGATTACAGACTTCTTATTAAAAACAGTAAATTTTAGATGTAAAATTAAACATTTTGTTTATCCCTGCAAAAATTGCTTCCTGCATTTTATAATAACACACTACTGACGGTGAGTTAACGAATTTTTACGGGTTATATTAGAACACAGATAACACAGATTGGACGGATTTGCACAGATTATTCTTGTTGTTCATCAATTTGCCTGCTCTGAATCAACATCTTTTATCCGTGATTATCCGTTGCATCTGCGTTATCCGTGTTCATCTTTTTATAAATCTTCTAAAAAAGGAATTGTGTGGTTTTATTTACCAAAGGGGTTATAACAGTCTTTATATTAGCACAATATAATTTAATGACCGTTTCAGCAAGAAGAATTTTTTTAAGAAGCCTGGATTATCGATAACAAAAAAAACAAATGATTTATCCTTGCAGAAACAAAAAGTTTTGAAATATGGACAATTATATTCAATTACCAAATGATGTGGCATAAAATTTGTTTCACGGATACAAAACTTAAACATTACATTATGAAAAATTTCTACTTTTTGTTGATGTTATGCCTGTGCATAAATACAATCCCCGCACATAGCCAAACGGAAGAAGAGCTTGAAGAAATGCGTCAGGATTTTGAAAACTACAAGCAACAGGAACGTGAAAATTTTAAGCAATTTGTCAAAGCACGTGACCGTGATTTTGCTGCTTATATCGAACAGGAAATGAAAAACATTGAGCTTTTCAAATCACAAAAACAAAACAGAAAACCGGGGCCGGACAAAATCCCGCGTTTTAAACCTGAAAAACAAAAAATAGAAACACAAACCATTCCCTTATTGGAAGTGAAAGACCCTGAAAAGCGTGAAACACCACCTCCGGCTCCTTTCAATATAAAACCTGCTGTAAAATTACCAGCGTCTGTGGAACCGGAACCTGAGGTTAAGAATAAAACCGCAAATTTTGATTTTTACGGCACCAGGCAGGCCTTTCACTACGACCCGGAAATGCATCAAAACCCAGGAAGCAACACAAACGCTGAAGTCATCGGTGCTTATTTTGAGGCATTGAGTGAAACCGATTATTTCCCTCTGATAGAATGCCTTATTGAACAACACAACAAACTAAACCTGAACGACTGGGCATACCTTAAACTCTGTGAGAATCTGGCAGATAACATCGCTGTTACTGAGCGTGAAAAGAATTTGCTTCATTGGTTCTTATTGCTGAAATCAGGTTACAAAACCAAAATTGCTTATTATGAAGACGACATAAGTATCATGATACCCACAAAACAAAAATTGTTTGGCCTGCCTTTTTATTCCTTTAATAATCAGGTTTTTTATATCCTCAATCCGGACTTGTCAAACATTTTTACCTACACCAAAGATTACCCCGGAGCGGATGCCGTTTTCGACCTGAACATGCAGCAAACCCCTGTATTGCCTTTGTCTCCGGGAATACGAATGCTTACAAATAAAGAGGGAGAAAAAACAAAACTGGTTTACAATGAAAATTTGAAAACCCTTTACAATGATTTCCCACAGGCAGACATCAATTTGTTTTTTCAGGCCGGCATGTCTCCCGTTGCCAGGGAATCTATGTTGCATTATTTTACTCCTTTGCTCAAAAACAAAACCGACGAAGAAAAAGTGAACATTTTGCTTGGTTTTGTCCAACACCAGTTTGATTACCAAACAGACCAGGAGCAATTTGGCAGAGAAAAATTCTTTTTCCCCGAAGAACTGTTCATGTACCCGTCTGCGGATTGCGAAGACAGGTCAGTGCTTTTTGCCTGGCTCGTTAAAGAATTTACCGAACTTGACGTGATCGGTGTTGATTACCCGGGGCATATTGCAACAGCCGTACAATTTCCAAACGAAATAAAAGGGCATCACTTAACGTGGCAAAATAAACCTTATACCATTTGTGATCCTACTTACATCGGGGCTCCGGCTGGGTTGTCCATGCCTGAATTTGAAAGGCAAAAAGCTACCGTTATTCCGGTTGCTCCCGTGCAAAATCCACTCTTTATCGCTGAACGGCTATGGGCCAAAATTTACGAATACGGTGGTTTCCGCAACAACATTGAACAGACAGCCGCACTTGATGATGAAGGAAACATTTACGTATGTGGCTCTTTTAACAAGGAACTTCGGTTTCCGGAAAAGACACTAAATTCTAATCAAAAACGCAGTGGCTTTGTAGCCTCATTTACGCCCCAGGGGAAACTTATCAATGCCATTTCATTCGATGATGCTCCAAAAGTAAGTCCTCGCAATCTAATGATTCACAACAACAGCATTTTTATCAGTGGGGAACAAAAACACAGATCAAAGAATACGGTTTTTTTGGCCGAATTGAATAAAAATCTGCATCCTGTTTGGATTAAAACCATTGAACCTGACAAAGAAAGCAAAGCGCTTGAGGTTAAATTGGACCCGTCACATAAAAACATACAGAGAAACAACATAAACCCACATGAAATTATTGCAGAAAACGCATTGCGTGTTTTGCCCGATGGCAGCCTTGAACTACATGCGCATAATACCATGCCCATATACAACAACATAAAAGCTGGTGAAAACCTCAGCGCGTATGATATGGCCAAACTATGGAAACATCAGAGCGAGGCATACCGCCAAAAAGCATATCACAAATCGGTATCAGGATTTCTTGCATTTATAAATACGCTTCAAACACATCAACGGCCTGTCAGTGGCAATGAAATTGTGGCCAGCCTCAATGCTTTTGATTCCAATTTCAGCACAAAACACGCAAGGTTAAATCACAACCTGAAAAAAATAGAATCCATTTCATGCGATGAAAACCTGATAAGCATTAAGATCAAAGATGGAAGCAGTATTCTTTTGGGGCCGCTCATCCTTGCAAACAACAGCCAAATACAATTGCAAAACTATCACAGCGGCAACCTCAAAATGATATGCCTTTCCGGGGTACAATATAAATCCCTGTTCAGAGAACATCCTGTGAAAAGCATGAAAATATTTAAAACCAACGGGGACATTGTTTTAGAGTATAACAACAAGTATGAAAAAGCCCTGTTATCAACGACAAAGGATGTCATGGAATAAATTGAGGATTTTATTGTTTTGGAGACGACAAGAATAATTATAAATTTACAACCAAATTAAAATGGATAAATGAAACATCCATGATTGGTTTTAAACACACAAGGGAATGATTATGTATGTAACAAATAGAAATTAAGCTAAATATAAAAATATAAACAGATGAAAACATTAGGATCGTTAAGGAATTAAGGGCATTAAGAAAAACCTTAATAAAATGCTTAATCCCCTTAATTTCTTAATGGTTCAAAAAAAAATAAACAGATGAAATATTTTATTAGAATCCTGATTTTGTTACTGTTAAGTTTTGCTGTATTATCGTGCGCTCACAAACGACTTGCAAAAAAAGCTTCAGAATTTGAACAGCAAGACATGTATGAAGAAGCTTCTGAACTGTACTACCAGTCGGTATTGAAAAAAAACTCCTACATTGATGCCCGTACAGGCTTAAAAAGAACAGGGCAACGGGCAGTGGATGATAAATTCAGCAAATTTACGAAAGCCTATCACCAGGGAAACAATAAAGAAGCCGTTTATTATTACCTTGAAGCCAGAAAATTTGAAGATAAAGTGAACAGTGTTGGCATTGAGTTTACTATCCCCCCTTATTATGAAGAATACTACAATGAAGTAAAATCCAATTACTTAGACGATAAATATTTCGAGGGAAAAAAATACCTGAACAATGAAGAATTTTCCAAAGCCAGAGATGTATTCCGGGAAATTATTGAAATTGATAAGAATTACAAAGACAGCAGGGAAAAATATAATGTGGCTGTCTATGAGCCAAAATATAAGAAAGCCATTGATAATATGGGTAAAGGAAAATACCGCAGTGCATATTACCTGTTTGATGAAATTATCAACAAATATAAAGACTATAAAGAATCATCATCACTCAGAGATGAAGCCCTTGAAAAAGCTACTTTTAGTATAGCCGTTGAAGATTTTGAGAACAAATCCAACCGGCAAAATATTGATGCAAATTTGAAAACACGTATCATTCAGGGTTTGAATGAGGCCAATAACCCATTTATTAAGGTTGTAGAAAGCAATTCCCGAAATGGATCCAGAACGTCAAGAAGTTCCCGGTCAATGTCAGTAGGTTCTGATGCTGTTCTGAAAGGGAGCATTCTGTCCTATAATTATGAGATGGGGCGTCTTCAAAAAAACACCAAGCGTGGATATTTGAAAATAGTTACTAGCTATAAAGACAGTGAAGGAAACAAAAAAACAAAAACACGTTACGAGAAAGTCACTTACACAGAATACAGTATGGAAAGGGGAGTAAAGATAAATTTTAATTTTAACCTTATTGATACAAAAAGCAACGAAATTATCATCAGCAAAAATTTTAATTTGAACAACAAAGACCATATTCACTATGCAGAATATGAAGGCAAAGAAAAAGACCTGATACCAGGATACTGGAAGCATAAAAAATCTGACAGCGATGAAGACGTTATTAGGAATAATCGCAATGACATAAGAGCGCTGCATTCATTACTGAATGCCCGAAAAAAAATAAAAACCCATGAAGCCCTGTCCAATGAATTGATTGGAGATATCTCCAACCGTGTTGTCCAACAAATTAACAACTACAATCCCGAACAATGAAGCACAAACAACTGATATTTTTATTTCTCATTGCTTTGGCCGGAGTGACTGCATCCTGTGGTACTTTTAAAAGTACCCCCAAGCCTTCAGGTCCAGAGCCCGATTGGGTCGAAAACCGCCCCCAAACAAACATGTATTACATTGGGATTGGGTCTGCAAAAAAAGCAGGGTTATCACCAAATGCTTACAGGTCTAACGCTAAAAATGCGGCACTCAATGCCCTGGCAAGTGATATTTCTGTTGATATTTCATCAAGTTCCGTTATGTCAACTATAGAAACCGATTATGATCTGAGTGAAACTTACGAACGTACGATAAAAGCATCCAGCGATAAATACATTGAAGGGTATGAAACCGTTGATAACTGGGACAGTGGATTGTATTACTGGGTTTATGTCAGGCTTAACAAAATGCAATATGAACAGCAAAAAGCAGAAAAGAAAAACGCTGCCATTACCAAAGCCTCTGATAAACTGATGCAAGCCAGAAAATGCAAAAGCGAACACAAGCTGTACGATGCCATTCACACTTACATCGATGCATTCAGTGATTTGTCAGAATACCTTGCCGAAAGCACAGAGGCTGAAGTGGACGGACAACAAATTGACCTTGGGGCCACAATTTACCGAGAGCTTGTAGGGTGTATCAATGCCATCGAATTAAACAGCGAAAAAAACCCCCTGCACATCACCAGCGGGAAACCTATACCACCTTCGCTGATGCAGGTTTATGTTAAAGACGAACAGAAAAATTTTCAGCCAAACTTGCCGTTTAAGCTCAGCTTTACAGGCAATGGCCTTATTGATAACAAAATAACATCCAACCAGGACGGGAAAATTCAGATACCGCTCAATAAAGTATATTCCGTCAATCAACTCGAAACCCTAAAGCTTGAGCTTGATATGATTGCCATCTCCCGCATGACCAAAGATGTTTTTATCCGTACTCTGATTAAAAAGATACCCCCTCCAAATTACAGTTTGACACTGGATATCATGTCGCCAAAAATATTTGTCAGCACAACCGAACGTTTTTTTAACCAGAAATCAAAAGATGATGTGTTGATGAATGCACTTATGAATGCTATGGCAAAACACAACATACGCGTTACCGACAAGCACGAAAACGCAGATTTTGTAATAAACATAGAAAGCAACACCGAGCAGGCCGTTACCAGCTCTTACCAAAAAACAGCCAACCTCAATTACACCATCACCGTTTACGATGAAAACAACCGCATCGTGTACCGGAAAGATGAAGACAAAATTCAGGGGTTTGGCAACACCTACGATGAAGCAGGTAAAGAAGCTTATGAAGAAGGTGCTAACCGCATCATGCGCAGAAATTTTGACCAGATTTATGAAGCGGTGTTCACCAACTAATCTCCATACAATTGCAATATTGATAAATTCAATTGTTAATAAGTTCAAAATAGTAAACAACAATCAACCCGAAACACGCAACACAGAACACGAAATTAATTCATTATGTCAGTACTCGTAAATTTTGCCATGTTTCCGACCGACAAAGGCACCAGTGTCAGCCCTTACGTAAGCAGGGTAATCAACATGCTGAAAACCAGCGATGTCAATTATAAGCTTTCCGCTATGGGCACCGTTTTTGAAACCGAAACCATGAAAGAAGCCCTTCACATCCTGGAAAAAGCTTACAACCAACTGGAAAAAGACTGCGACAGGGTGTATTCCGTTGTCAATTTTGACATCCAAAAAAACAAACCCATGGGCAGGCTCAACGGGAAGATCCAATCCATCGAAGATAAGATTGGGACTGTAAATAAATGAATATTTAAACGTGAAATTCACCTGTCTAAGTTTTCTCCTTCTCCGGTGAACCACGCCGCCCTTCTGTGACCTGCCATAGGCAGCTTTTGAGTTACCCTCATCCTTAGGTACAGGTTTGGTGCTTGTATGTTGTAAATTAAGATATCCTGACTTAGCGGTAAATTAACGTATCGCAATAATTAAGTACATTTTGTTAGTTGGCAAAAGGCAATTGGCAGTTGGCAAGGTTGTGATTAAATTGCCAACTGCCAACTGCCAACTGATTTTACGACAATATGATTTACTCACATATCATTTTAACAGAAGTTTATAAATAATTTTATGTATTTCTCCTGACATTCAATCAGTTACAACCTAACTAATTGAATATTAGAGACCACAAAAAAAATAACTCAAAAAACACTAAGTTATCTCAATAATATCTTTTTTGTTATGCAAATGTAAATCAATAACTTATAAAAATCAAATATTGACCACAAAAATAGTAAAAAAACATATTATTACACAGACTTGCAGCGACATAAGTTGAATTTCGCTATAAACTTCCGTTTTAACTTACTGACTATTAACACAGGGTCAGGGGTTCTGAATTTCTTTGAATTACCGTCATCCGCCGGTACAGGTTTGGTGCTTGTGTTTTGTAAATTGTTTGAA